>NZ_JBDNHO010000001.1:0-45575 GCF_041688735.1 Brevundimonas sp. | reverse complement strand
CATGAAGATCTACGTCTACGGCTACATCAACCTGATCTCGTCGAGCCGGCGGCTGGAGCGCGAGGCCGGGCGCAATGTCGAGATGATGTGGCTTACCGGGCGGCTAAAAAAACATGCTGCGCCTCACCTCGCCGGGGGTGTCGTTACGACAGCGATCCCGGGCGGCGCGGTGACGACCACAGCACCGGACAGGGGCTGGACCGCCTCGACCGGTGCTGGCGGCTGGTAGGTGACGCCCTCGCCCGGTCCCAGCGGGATCTGCGCGGCCGCCCAGATTCCCGTGAGGATGGCCCCGACGATGGAAAAGGCGACGGAGTAGGGCAGCATCACCGCCATCAGACTGCCCAGACCGAAATCCTTCACCCAGCGCTGGGCGAAGGTCAGGATCAGCGGGAAATAGACCATCAGGGGGGTGATGATGTTGGTGGTCGAATCACCCATCCGATAGGCGGCGGTGGTCATGTAGGGGCTGACCCCGACGAGCATCAGCATGGGGACCAGGATCGGGGCCAGAAAGGCCCATTTGGCCGAGGAAGAGCCGATAAAAAGGTTGATCAGCCCGCTGACCAGAACGATCGTCACCAGCAGGACGAACAGCTGGCCCGCGCCGATCGGATCGGTCGAGCCGGGTTCGATGCCCGACAGGCCGCGAATCTGTTCGGCCCCGGCCACGGCTATGATCGGGCCGAGACCGGACCAGTTGAACATGGCCACGAAATGGGCCGCCACGAAGGCCAGGACGATGTAGGGACCCATGTCTGACATGGCCTGGGACATCATCCGCACGATGTCGCGATGGCTGTTAACCGTCTTCGCGGCGATCCCGTAGGCGGTACCGGTCAGCAGGAACAACAGGAAGAAGGCGGCCACCAGCGAACTGTAGAAGGGCTGCAATCGGGCGGCGCCGGTCTCGGCCTCGGGGTCGATCAGCGGGGCACCGGGCGACAGGACCAGCCAGGCGAACAGGCCGATAACCAGCAGCGCGGCCAGGCCGGCCCACAGCAGACCCTTGCTCTCCTGGCGCTCAAGCGGCTTTTCGGCGTCCTCGATCGGCGCTCCGGCGAAGGGCGTCCAGACGCCGAGGCGCGGCTCGACGATTTTGTCGGTGACCCACCAGCCCACCGGCACGAACAACAGGGTCATACCCAAGATAAACCACCAGTTGCCGGCGATGTTGATGGTGAACGCCGGGTCAATCAACTGGGCCGCCGGCTCGGTGATCCCGAGCAGCAGGGCGTCCAGTTGGCCAGGAAAGATATTGGCCGAAAAACCGCCGGAGACCCCGGCAAAGCCGACCGCGATGCCGGCGACCGGATGGCGACCCGCCGCCGCATAGATGGCGGCGGCCAGGGGGATCAGCACCACATAGGCCGCGTCGGCGGCGTGGTTGGCGACGATGCCGACGAACAGCACGATCGGCGTCAGCAGTCCCTTCGGTGCCTTGCGTATGCCGGCCTTCATGGCCGAGCCGAACAGGCCGGTGCGCTCGGCCACGCCGGCGCCCAGCATGACGACCAGAACATAGCCCAGCGGCGCGAAGCTCGTCAGGGTCTTGGGCATCTCCTCGAACAGTTTACGAATGTTCTCGGATGAGAACAGGCTTTGAGCCTGGATGACGTCCTGGGTCACGGGATTGACGACCTGCCAGCCCTGCAGGGACCCCAGGACGCTGATCCCCATCAGAATGGCGATCAGCCAGACAAAAATGAACACCGGATCGGGCAGCTTGTTGCCTGCCTTCTCCACCCCGTTCAGCAACCAATTGGCCACACCCATGCGTTTCACCCTCATTCTGCACGCGCTTTCGGGAAGTTATTGCAACGGTCGGGCGCGTCTGTCGAATCGAGAGTGGAGTGAGAACGAATCGTAATCGAACGTAGGCTCACGCGCGGGTTTGAACGGGGCGGCACCCCCATCTCGCCCAGTTCCTCCTCGGTCAGCCGCCAGATGGGCGTGATCTCGTCGGCCAGCCCTAGGGAAATCTCCGGCACGTGCGGCACGGGCTGGAGGCGGGTGTTGGCGAGGATGAAGGCGGCGGGATCGGGGATACGGGTCAGGTCAGATCACCCAGAAGCAATATCAACGCGACGCCGCGCTCTTCAGCACGTCGCCATAGCCCCCAGCCACTTCCATCCGCTCGCCTTGCGGCTTGTTCCTGACCGCCCGGTGCAACGCAGGCAACTTCCAGCATGGCACGTGCATGAACAGGTGGTGCTCGGCGTGGAAATTGACCCAGTAGGGGGCGATGAAGGCGCACTCCCACCAGGCAACGTGGGTGGTGCGAGCGGCGCGGAAAGGATCGGCGTCCGAGCCTTCCACGCAGGCGTGTTCGGCGATGTTCCTCAGCCGGGTGACCATCGGGAACCAGGTCGCCATAGGCAGCAGCCAGAGCACAAGATACGCCCACCAGACCCCGGCGAAGGTGAGGACGAGCAGTAGTGCGGCATTGACCAGCAGGAAGGGTACGACGGACTGGCCGGTGACCACCGCCCCTCCGGCGCTTTCCGCGCCGCTATCACCCCCTGCCCCGCTTGAGCGCAGTCCTCCGAGGGCGAACAGCACCCGCTGCCTGAAAAAGGTCTGGCCGGTCAGGTCGCGCACGATCTTGCGGCGCAGGGAGGCGCGGGTGACGGGGAAGGGGGCCGACAGGACCAGATCGGGGTCCTCGGCCTGCTGGGCGTATTTATGGTGCGCCAGATGGTAGGGGCGATAGGCTTGCAACGAGGCACCGACCGGGACGGCGCAGAGCCAATGGCCGAGAAAGTCGTTCACCCGTCTGTCCGGTGATAGGCCGCCGTGCGCCGCCTCGTGCATCAGTATGGCCAAGCCCAGTTGGCGCGTGCCGATGACAGCGACGCAAACCGGTATCAGGAGGGGCCACAGCGTTCCGACCACGACCGCCAGCGCGATCGCGGCCCAGCAATGGGCGACCAACAGCGGGCCGGCCCAAGCGCGATGCATCTGGAACGGTGCCCACTCCTCGGGCGTGAACAGATCGGACGGACGGGCGCGGGGTGCGGCGGGCATGGGGCCAGCATACCCGTGTCAGGTTGCTGACTCTACTGCTCGCGGACCGTACCAGCTTTCACGCGCTCCATCGCCGACAGTGTCGCGCCGACCTTACTAAAAGTCAGGTTGACATGACACACTGACAATGTAAGGTATGCATTACATTTAGAGGAAGAATGCTATCATGCTGAACGTCTGGAAAACCGGAACGGCCGCACACAGAAGATATGTGATCCGCACCTTCGCATTCATGATCCCGTACATGCTGGTCATGATCTCGATGATGGTCACGGACGTGTTTGATGAAGTGATCGGCAAGCCAGCAGGATGGATACTGGCCGCCGCCGTGTCCGCTCCGGTGATCGGTCAACTCTGGGCCACCGTTAGCCTGATACGGGAAAGCGATGAGTTCGTCGGCGCAGTGACCGCCAAACAGTTCATCGTCTCCGCCGGCCTGGCCATGGCGCTGGCGACGTTCTGGGGATTCGCCGAGACTTTCGCCGACGCCCCCCATCTGCCGGGCTGGCTGATCTATGCCGCCTTCTGGGGCATCTTCGGATGCGTGACCCCCTTCATCAAGGCGTCGAACTGATGAAGAACGGCCTCAAACTCCTCCGCGTCGAGCGCAACTGGACCCAGCAACAGTTGGGGGAGGCGCTGGGGGTGTCGCGCCAGGCGGTCAACGCCCTTGAAACAGAGAAGCACGATCCGTCGCTGGACCTGGCCTATCGCATCGCCGTGCTGTTCGCCCGTCCAGTGGAAGAGATTTTCGATAATCCCCACGCCTGACCAGAAGTCAGGATAACCTTACAAGAAAAATGATGATGTTCATGTCCCGTCCCGGCGGTGGGCGCCTGCTGCGCGCCTTCGCCATCGCTTCCGCTGTCGCCCTGGGAGCCGGAGCGGTCGCCTTTGCCGCTCAAGCGGAACCGGCGCAGTCGGTCGCCCACGCGGCCTTTGTCTCGGACCGGCTGTCGGTCGAGGTGATCGGGTCCGGCCCCGATGTCATCCTGATCCCCGGCTTCGCCTCGTCGCGCGAGGTTTGGCGGGCCGAGGCCGAGCGGCTGAACGCGACGCACCGGGTGCATCTGGTGCAACTGGCCGGGTTCGCGGGCGAGCCGTGGACCCACGGCGACGGGCCGTTCGTTCAGCCGGTGGCCAATGAACTGGTCCGCTATATCCGGGATGCGGGGCTGGAGCGGCCTGCGGTGATCGGACATTCGATGGGCGGCATGACGGCCTTGCTTCTGGCGCAACAGCATCCAGACCTTCCGGGTCGGGTGATGAGCGTCGACAGCCTGCCCTTCTTCAGCGCCATGTACGGCCCGCAGGTCACGGCGCAGGCGGCGCCGCCGTTCGCGGACCAGGCAGCCGCGGGATTCCTCACGGCCGACGCGACGGCTTTCCGGGCCCAGCAGAGCCAGACAGCGATCGGTCTGGCGCGGGACCCGGCGACGCGGACGGCCATGGTGGAATGGTCGATGACCTCTGATCGTCAGGCCATGGCGTCCGCCATTCGCGAGGTTATGACCACGGATCTGAGGCCCGGACTGGCGGCGATGACGACGCCGGTTTGGGCGGTCTACGCCTCGGATGCCGACGGCGGGGCTCCGGCGGGGATGGCCGACGGGCTGTGGGGCCGGGACTATGCCACCCTGCCGGGGGTGACGCTGATCCGGGTCGACGACAGCCGCCACTTCATCATGGCCGACCAGCCCGAGCGGCTCGGCGACCTCATCGACCAGTTTCTGATGGACTGAGCCTCGACGGCGTCAGCGCGCGGATCCGACGGCCGCTGCGGCGGGCAGCGGTGCCGCGATCGGCGTCAGGTCTCCGGCCTTGGCCAGTTGCCCTCCGAACTCGCCGAGATAGGCCGGGGCCAGCATCGAGCGGAATACGGTCAGCGGCAGGGCGATCTCATAAGCGCCTTCGGCATAGGGACCGACGAGATACGGCCCGATCAGGAAGGTCAGGCCCGCCGCCTTGCCCGAGACGCTGCCAGGGGTCAGGACAAAGGCGGTGTCGCGGACGCGTGGGCAGGACCAGTCCTTGCCGTCCAGCGTGATCCCGCTGCTGTCCGGCACGCGGACCCGCTTGGCGGCGTTGACCGCCGAGCACAGGGCCTGATCCAGCACGCTGAAATCGGCGCTCTTCTGCAGCAGGTCGGTCAGGCCGATCTGGCGCTTCATGGCCTTGTCCCACAGCAGGCCGGCCATGAGGGTGTTGGGATGCGCCCCGCCTGAGAAATCGTAGTCGACCCGCTTGAGGCTGAGCAGCTTGGCAGTCTCGGCCGCGGCGGTAATGGCGATGTCCTTGGCGTAGGGCGGCATGGTGACGTCGTTACCTGCTTCCGTCCGCTCGCCCTGGGCGCCTTCCGAGAACTGTCGCAGGCGGCGGACCTCCTCGGCATAGAGGCGGGCGTGCAAGTCGGTCTGCGGCTTGATCGCCTCGGGCAGGGTCAGCTTGACCTCGGCCCAAGGGCTCTTGCTCTCGAAACCCATCGGCGCGGCGGCGTCGCGGGTGGTCACAGTGGCGGAGGCCGTGGCCGTCGGCCGAGGCGTCCCGGCGTCTTCCCGGTCGCGATTGCATCCCGTCAGGGCTGCAAAGGCGACGGTGACGGTCGAGATCAGCAGCAGGCGGGCCTTTGATGTAAAGGACGGGGTCATGCGGATTTCCTTCAGACCGGCCACCTTACACTGCCCAGGATGATGGCGAGAAGCAGGATCAGTCCCGCCTCGCGGTTGGACCTGAACAGCCGCAACGCCAGCGCGCCGTCGCCCGGGCGCAGCCACGCAACCTGCCAGATCAGGTGGGCAGCATAGGCGGCGACCGCGACGTAGAACAGCGGACCCAGCCCGGCGGACAGCCCCGCCAGACCGGCGCAGGCCGCCGCGAAGAGATAGAACAAGGTCACGCCCGGACTGACGTTCGCGCCCAGCCGCCGCGCCGAGGACTTCACCCCGACCATGGCGTCGTCTTCGATGTCCTGCAGGGCGTAGATCGTGTCGTAGCCCAGCGTCCAGAAAACGCCGCCAAGGTAGAGCAAGGCTGCGGGCAGCCAATCCGGTGTGGTAGAAACGACATAGACGTCGTGGGCCGTCGGGCCCAGCAGGTCCGCTGTCGTGGCGCGCGCGTGAGCGACCTTCGCCTCCATCGACCAGGCCGCCGCGAAGCCCATCAGGGCACCCCAGTTGAAGGTCAGCCCGAGCCATGCCTGCGGCCACCAGGTGATACGCTTCATGAAGGGATAGGCGGCCACCAGCGCCAGCGAGCCGACGCCCAGCAAGATGGCGGTCCTGTTCAGGGTCAGCAGGATCAGCAGGCTGATCAGGCTGCACCCCACCACGAAGGTCCAAGCCTGTTTGACGCTGATCTGGCCGGAAGGGATAGGGCGCAGGGCGGTGCGGGCGACCTTCGAGTCGATGTCGCGGTCGACGATGTCGTTGAAGGCGCACCCGGCCGCCCGCATCAGACAGGCACCGATGGCGAAGCCTGCGATCAGCCAGACGTCATACAGGTCCGGCGCCTTTCGAAACTGGCCCAGGGCCAGGGCGATCCCCTGCCAGCCGGGCAGCAGCAACAGCCAGATGCCGATCGGCCGGTCGAACCGACCCAGCTTCAGCCAAGGCTTCAGCCCCTCCGGCGCATGGCGATCGACCCAGTTGGAGCCGGCGTCGGGGAGGGGGTCGGACGTCATGACGACGGTTGTAACGTGTTGCGCGGCGGCGGGAAGTGGGCCCGCGCCTTCTGCCCTTGCGGGAGAAGGCGCGCGGGCGTCAGTCCATCAGCTGCTGGCTCAGATAGACGTAGTGCCGAGCCCAGCGACGGGCGTTGGCGACCGGGTCGGCGTCGTTGGAGTGCCCGCCCGCCGTCTCCTCGTAATAGAGGTGGTCGTGGCCCTGCGCCTCCAGCCGCGCGGCGAATTTGCGGGCGTGGCCGGGGTGGACGCGGTCGTCTCGGGTGTTGGTGGTGATATAAACGCGCGGATATTCCGTGTCCGGACGAAGCTGTTGATAGGCCGAGTAGCGGGCGATGAAGGCCGCCTCTTCAGGGATGCGCGGGTCGCCGTATTCGCCGATCCACGAGGCCCCGGCGGGCAGTTCGTGATAACGCAGCATGTCGATCAGCGGGCTCTCGATCACCGCCGCATTGAACAGCTCCGGATGCTGGGTGATCGAGACCGAGGTCAGCACACCGCCGTTTGAACGCCCGTAGATGCCCGTGCGGCGCGGCGAGGTGATGCCGCGCGCGTGCAGGTCGGCCGCCACGGCCGCGAAATCGTCGAACGCCAGCTGACGGTTTTCCTTCAGCACCGCCTGGTGCCACGCCGGGCCGAACTCGCCTCCGCCGCGGATATTGGCCTGGACAAAGACGCCGCCGTTCTCGAGCCAGAGCTTGCCCATTTCTGGCTTGTAGGCGGGCGGGAAGCTGATCTGGAAGCCACCGTAGCCGAACAGGATGGTCGGGGCCTGGCCGTTCATCGGCAGGTCACGCGGGCGGGTGATGAAGTAGGGAATCTTCGTTCCGTCGGAAGACGCGGCCTCGAACTGCTCGACGACGTGGGTGGAGGCATCGAACTTGGCGGTGGCGCTGCGTAGCTCGGTGACGGTCGCCGTGCTGATCTCGGCAACGCTGAGGGTGGGTGGCGTCAGGAAGCCTTGGGTTGAGACGAAGACCTCGCCGCGTGATTTGGAGCTGTCGCCCAGTCCTACGGCGCTGTTCGCCGGAACCGCGATATCAGTCGCGCGCCATTCGGAGTGACCCCGCCTGTCGCTGACCAAATTGAAGCGCTTCAGGGTGCCGACGACATTGTCCGACACCACGACCAGAATGCTGTCCGACATCACCCGCACGCTGTCGATCGACTGGCGCGGGCCAGGCGCGAACACCACGGCCGGGTCGCCGTTGGTCGAGACCATCTCCGGCTGCGACAGCCGGTCTTGGCTGGCGAAGACCAGCGCCCCGGCGGGCAAGGTCCCGCCGGGGATGGCCCAGTCCTCATCCAGCGAGAAGACCAACTGGCCGCCCATGCTGCCATGGACGCCGACGCGTTCGGGCAGGTTCAGCTTGACGGCCCGACCATCGACCCAGCGCCACGTCTCGGCGCGGAAAGTGTCGAGCGGCCGTGTGAACAGCACCTCCTCAACCGCGCCGTCTTTGTTGCGGTACACCGAAGGACTGACCCCATAGCCCCCATCGCCGATATCGCCGCGATAGACCTCGGTCGCCTGGCCCGGCGTCTGGCTGCGCTTCAGCGATTTCACGATAAAGGGATAGCCGCTCTCGGTCAGGGTGTTCGGACCGAAGTCGGTCGCCACCAGAAGCGTGTCGCGGTCCAGCCATTCCAGCCGATGCTTGCCCTCGGGAAGGACGAATCCTCCGTCCACGAATGATCTCGCAGCGGTGTCAAACTCGCGCACGACCACCGCGTCCTTGCCGCCGTCAGACAGGCTGATCAGGCAGCGGGTTTCGTCGGGGGCCAGACAGTCCGCGCCCTTCCAGACCCAGTCCCGACCCTCGGCCCGCGACAGGGCGTCGAGGTCCAGCATCGCCTCCCAGCGCGGCGCGGCCGAGCGATAGCCGTCCAGCGTCGTGCGCCGCCAGATCCCCTTCGGATTGGCCGCGTCCTGCCAGAAATTGCCGATCCCTTCGCCGAGGAATGACGGCGACGGAATCCGGTCGGTGGCCGACAGGATGTCGAACGCCTGCTGGCGGAAGGTCTCATAGCGCCGGTCGCCGGTCAGGGCGGCCAGCGACCGCTCGTTCTCACCGGCGACGAAGGCCATGGCCTCGGTGCCGTGCACGTCTTCCAGCGCCAGATGATCGTCGGCGGCACGGACCCCGGCGGGCGTCAGATCGGTCGGCATGTGCGGCGGCTGGGTTTGCAGCGGCCGCGGAACATCGGCCACGCTCAGCGCCGGAACCTCCATCGGGGCCGGCCCGCTCGCACAGGCCCCCAACAACAGCGCCGGGATGGCGGCGGACAGGATCAGTCGGTTCATGGCAAACTCCGCGTTTCTGGTCCTCCCCGATCGGGGGAGGGGGACCATCCGAAGGATGGTGGAGGGGGCTGGCCGCCAAAGCCGGTGGGTGGGTCGCCCCCTCCACCGCCGTTCCGGCGGTTCCCCTCCCCCGATGGGGGAGGATTTTTCGTTACTCCGCCGCCGGATCATCCATCAGCCGCCGGGTCAGATAGGTGTATTCCAGCGCCAGCCGACGGGCGGTCTCGCGCAGGTTCGCCCCCGCCGCGTGGCCGCCGTCGGTATTTTCATAGAACAGCACCGGATAGCCGAGCTCTTCCAGCCGCGCCGCCGCCTTGCGGGCGTGGCCGGGGTGGACGCGGTCGTCCTTGGTCGAGGTGTGGATGAAGACCTCGGGATAGGGCTGGCCGGCCGCGAGCCGCTGATACGGCGAATAGGCCTCGATCCACGCCCGCTCCTCCGGAATGTCCGGATTGCCGTATTCCGCCATCCAGCTGGCCCCGGCGAGCAGCTTGTGGAAGCGCAGCATGTCGAACAGCGGCACCTGGATGACGGCGGCGTTGATCAGGTCTGGCCGCTGGGTCAGCATCGCCCCCATGAACAGCCCGCCTTGGGAGCCGCCCATGATGCCCAGCTTCGGCTGGCTGGTGATGTCTCGCGCGATCAGGTCCAGCGCGACGGCCTGGTAGTCCTCGTGCGCCCGCTGCCGGTTCTCCTGCAGCGCCGCCTGGTGCCAGCGCGGCCCGAACTCGCCGCCGCCGCGCGTGTTGGCGATGACATAGACCCCGCCCCGCTCCAGCCACAACTTGCCGACGGTGGCCGAATAGCCCGGCAGCAGCGACGCCTGGAAGCCGCCGTAGCCGTACAGCAGGGTTGGATTGGAGCCGTCCATGGCCATGGCGTCGCGGTGGACGACAAAATACGGAATCTTCGTCCCGTCGGCCGAGGTCGCCTCGAACTGGTCCACCGTCATGCCTGTGGCGTCGAACTTGGCCGGCAGGGATTTGGTCTGGTCCAGCGAGCCGGTCGCCGCGTCGGCCAGCCACAGGCTGGACGGGTTAAGGTAGCCGGTGACACTGACGAACAACTGGTCGTCCCGGTCGGACGCCGAACCGACGCCGACGCTGACGTTCTCGGGCAGATCCAGCTGCGTCCGGCTCCAGTAGTCACCGTCGGCGCCCTGGTTCGGATCGAAGGAATAGACCGCCCCGCGCACATTCTCGAACAGCGTCACAACCAGCCGGTTGCGGGTTGCGGTGATGCCTTCGATCGCCTCGCGCGGCCCAGGCCTGATCACCAACGCCGCCTGCACGGCCGGATCAGCCAGCCAGGACTGCAGATCATAGGCGATCACGTCGCCGGTCTGGAACGCCTGTCCCGACGGGGCGGTCCAGTCCTGATCGGTAGTGAATACCAGCCGTCCCCGGACCAGGGCGTTGATGCTGGATTTGGCCGGGAGCTCCAGCTTCGTCGTCGTGCCGTCGGCATTCAGCCGGTGCGTCTCGCCCTCGTAGAAGCTGACGCCGCGGTTGATCAGGGTCGCCTGCACCAAGCCGTCTACGTCGCGTAGCGTGTAGCCGGACACCGAGACATCTGTCGGCTGGCCGGTGAACACCGTGCGCGCCTGATCCACGGTCTGGCCGCGCGTCAGCACCTTGACGATCATCGGATAGCCCGAACTGGTCAGGGTGCCCGGGCCGAAGTCGCGCGAGATCAGCAGGGTGTCCGCGTCCACCCACGAGGCCCCGCCCTTGGATTCCTCAAGCACGAAACCGCCCTCGACGAAGGTGCGGGTGGTGCGGTCGAACTCGCGGATGGTTACGGCATCCTTGCCGCCGTCCGACAGGGAGACAAGGCAGCGGGTCTCCTGCGGCGGCAGGCAGGTCGCACCCTTGTAGACCCAGTTCTTGCCCTCGGCTGCGGCCAGGGCATCAAAGTCCAGGATGGTCTCCCACTGCGGCGCGTCAGTCCGATAGCTGTTCAGGGTCGTGGTGCGCCAGATGCCGCGCACATGGGTCGCATCCTGCCAGAAATTGTCGATCGTACCGTCGTGGTTGAAGCCGGGAGCCGGGATGCGGTCACGCGACTGGACGATCTCCAGCGCCTGCTGATGCAGGGTCTCATAGCGCGGGTCGCCGCGCAGCACGCCCAGCGAACGCTCGTTCTGTTCGTTGACCCAGGCCATGGCCCGCTCGCCGTCAACCTCTTCCAGCCACAGATAGGGATCGGTCGCGTCCGAAGTCGCGAAGCCACCACCGGGAACCTCGGCGAGTGCGGGGGGTGGCGCTGCAGTCTGGGCCATGGCGGCGCTCGTGAGGGCGGTGGAAGCGAGAAGGGCGGCGAGCGCGGCTTTGCGGATCATGATCGGGTCCCCGACTGAATGTCGGCGGGCACCTTAACGACGGACAGGGGTCCGGCAAGGCGAAGTCAGACAAGGTTACGGCTTTGTCATCCGCGCCAGATCAGCGCCCCTCGTCGGGAATGCACAGAAGGTTGCCGCAGGCCTTGCAGTGCACCGCGTCCGGATCGTGCACCTGCAGGCCGCATTGATCGCAAGGAAAGCGCACCTTGTGCGGCCGCAGCAGGGTCTGGCCCAACCGCACGAACAGGGTCACCCCGCCGAGCATGATGAGGATGGAGACGATCCGGCCCCAGTCTCCCGGCAGGATAATGTCGCCGTAGCCCGTCGTGGTCAGGCTGGTAACGGTAAAATACAGGGCGTCGATATAGCCGGTGATACCCTCATGGCGGCCCATGAAGCTGGTGTAGACGAAGCCCGTTGCGACGAAGACGAAGGTGATCAGGGACACGAGGGCCTTGGTGGTGTCCTCAACCCGGGTGTCGTCGTAGCGCCGCCCGATCGTGCGCCAGAAGAAGTCCGAATGGATCAGGGTCCAGAGCCGCAGCACCCGCAGGAAGCCCAGGTTGAAGAAGAAGGGGAAGAGCAGCGTGGCCAGGATGAACAGGTCCATCCAGACGATCGGCCGCTTCAGCCAGTCGCGGATGTTGGAATAGGCCGACGCCCGCGCGGCCAGGTCGGCGGCCAGAAGGGCTGCGATGACATAGTCGATAATGTAGAAGATCAGCCCCTCGCCGCGCAGCAGCGGCGCGGCGATGAAAAAGGCGATGATGGCAAGGTCGATGGTCAAGACCGCCAGCCGGAACCGCACCGCTACCGGAGATGAGCCGTGATAGAGCGCTCGCAGCCGGGCGCGAAGGCGCAGGCCCTCGGTCTTCTCTTCGGCAGGTTCGGGGGCGGGGCCGGCTCGACTCATGGTCCATCGATAACGCGGCTCGCTCGCGCGAGGAACCGGCAACCTCTATATACGACGTCTATGACACGCCCTTTCGTCAAGATGAACGGTGCCGGCAACGACTTTGTCGTCGTCAACGCGCTTGAGGTGCCGTTCGCGCCGACCGCCGATCAGGCGCGCGCTCTGGCCAACCGCGAGACCGGCGAAGGCTTCGACCAGCTGATTGCCATTGAGCCGTCCGCGACCGCCGACGCGTTCATGCGCGTCTGGAACGCTGACGGCGGCTCCGTGGAGACCTGCGGCAACGCCCTGAGGTGCGTCGGCTGGCTGCTGATGGAAGCCAAAGGCGTGGATCGCGTGACCATCGACACGCTCGGCGGCCCGACGGTCGCGATCCGCGCCGGAGATCGCCGGGTGAAGGTCGACATGGGCGCGCCGCGGACCGACTGGGATCAGGTTCCCCTCGCCGAAGAGATGGACACCCGCGGCATCGAGCTTCAGGTCGGCCCCATCGACGCCCCGCTGCTGCACACGCCCGGCGCCGTCTCGATGGGCAATCCGCATGTGGTCTTTTTCACCGACCGTCAGGACGACGGCTTCGTGCGTGGGGCCGGCTCGCTGGTCGAGAACCACCCGATGTTCCCAAAAGGCGTCAACGTCGGCTTCGCCAATGTCCTGTCGCCGGACCACATCCGCCTGAGGGTGTGGGAACGGGGCGCAGGCCTGACCAGGGCGTGCGGCACCGGCGCCTGCGCGGCGCTGGTGGCGACGGCGCGCAGGGGCTTGACCGGCCGCTCGGCCCGCGTCGACGTGGACGGCGGCGAACTGGACATCGACTGGGACGAAGCCTCCGGCCACGTCTTCATGACCGGCCCGATAGAGATCGAGCGCACGGGGACGCTGACGCTCTAGTCGCTTCCCACCGGACGCGCTAACGAACCGCATGGTCGCCGCCGACACCCCCGCCGATATCTTCAAGCGCGCGCTTGCCCACGCTGCCCGCGCCCTGGCGGAACAGTCGGAGCTGGAGGTGGTGTTCGGCTCGGACGGACCGAAGCTGTCCAACGGCGTCCTGACCCTGCCGCATCCGCCGCGCGACCCGGGCGCGCCCGAGACCGCCACCCTGCGCGGTCAGGCCGACCGTCTGGCCCTGCGTCTGGCCAATCACGACGAAGGCCTGCACGCGCGCCTGCGCCCGATCGACACCCGCGCCGCCGAGGTGTTCGAGGCCGTCGAACAGGCTCGCGTCGAGGCCGTCGGCTCGCGCGCCCTTGCCGGTGTCCGGGCGAACATGACCGCCGCCCTGCTGAACCGACTGGAGAAGACGGGCGCGCTGCGGGTCACCGAGGCCGACCGCGCGCCCGTGGCCGAGACCGTGGCCCTGCTGGTCCGCGAGCGGCTGACCGGCCTGCCTGCGCCGGACGGCGCCGGGGCCCTGCTCAATCTCGTCCGCGCCGACCTGGAGGCGAGGGCCGGTGCCCGCATCGACGCCTTGGCCGAGGCCGCCGATGACCAGACCGCCTTCGCCGCCCGGCTCAAGGACGTGCTTCGCGCCCTCGATCTCGATCCCGGCGACGGCCGCGGCGAGGACGCCTCCGACGAAGACGGCAGCGAGGAGCCCGATCCGCAGGACCCGGACGCCGCTGACGATCAAGACGAGGAAGACGACGCCGGCGGCGGCGAAGGCCAGTCGATGGACGGCTCCGCCGACGACCAGACCGCCGAACAGGAGCGCGAAAGTCGCCCCGAAGGCGCGCCCGGCGATCCTGACGGCGAAACCTCCGACGACGGTCCTGAGCTGAATGAGGGGGCCCTGCCCAATCGCCAGCAGACCGGCGACGACGGCCGCGCCATCGACGCCTATCGCGTCTTCACCACCGCCCATGACGAGACCATAGACGCGGCCGACCTGTGTGACCCGGCGGAGCTGGAACGGCTGCGCGCCCTGCTGGACCAGCAGCTGACAGCCCTGTCATCCGTCGTGTCACGTCTGGCCAACAAGCTGCAGCGCCGTCTGATGGCGCAGCAGAACCGCAGCTGGCATTTCGATCTCGAGGAAGGAGTGCTGGACACTGCCCGCCTGACCCGGATCATCACCGACCCGACCTCGCCCCTGACCTTCAAGGCTGAAAGCGAAAGTCCCTTCCGCGACACGGTCGTGACGCTGTTGCTCGACAACTCGGGCTCGATGCGCGGCCGCCCGATCATGGTCGCCGCCGTCTGCGCCGACATCCTGGCCCGCACGCTGGAGCGTTGCGGGGTCAAGGTCGAGATTCTCGGCTTCACTACCCGCGCCTGGAAGGGCGGCCAGTCGCGCGAGGCCTGGATCAGCGCTGGCAAACCACCGATGCCAGGCCGCCTGAATGACCTGCGCCACATCATCTACAAGGCCGCCGACGCGCCATGGCGGCGGGCGAAGAAGAATCTCGGCCTGATGATGCGCGAGGGCCTGCTGAAAGAGAACATCGACGGCGAGGCCCTGACCTGGGCGCACGACCGTCTGCTGGCCCGCTCCGAGGCGCGTCAGATCCTGATGGTCATCTCGGACGGGTCGCCGGTCGACGATTCCACCCAATCGGCCAATGCGGCCCTCTATCTGGACAAACACCTGCGGCAGGCGATCGAGCGGATCGAGACGCACTCGCCGGTTGAACTGATCGCCATCGGCATCGGCCACGACGTGACCCGCTGGTATAGCCGCGCCGTCACCCTGGTCGATGTCGAACAGCTGGGCGGAGCCATGACCGAGAAGCTGGCCGAACTGTTTGAAAGCCGGCCCAAGGCCGCTCCGACCCGACGTCGCAGGGCCGCGTGAAACGGGCGGCTGCGCTGTCAGCGGCCTGGACGCTGGCGGCTTGCGCCACGGTGCCGCTGTCGATTCCCTTGCACGACGCCTTCCCTTCCGACGGATGGACCCCGTCGCCGGCCTCATCGAGGCCCGTCGGGCTGGGCCTTCCCGGCGGGGTTCGCCTCGCCGAGGGCGTCCGCTTCATCGGCGGGCTGGAACTGGTCGCCGGCGGCGACTCGCCGCTGCACGGCCTGTCCGACCTCAAGGTCTCGGGCGGATGGTTGCATGCGGTCACGGATGCGGGCGATCTGGTCCGGTTCAGGGTCGCGTTCGACGCCGCGACCGGGACACCAATGTACGTCGAACGTCTGGGCCTCCGGCGTCTGACCAGTCGGGACGGCGGCCCGATCACAGACACGTTCGAAGGCGACGCCGAAGGCCTTGCCCTGATCGCCGACCGGGAACTTCTGGTCAGCTTTGAGCGCGACCACCGCATCTGGACCTACGGCCCCCTGGACGACCCGGACGCCCCGACTCCGCTCCCCTCGCCCGATCACCCGTTCGCCTCGAACGCAGGCATGGAGGGACTGGCGTCGGGGCAGGGTGATTGGCGCGTGGCGGGCGAGGACGGCGGGGTCTGGGATTGCGACCGGCGCGCCTGTCGCGTCGTGGTCGCGCCGCCGGACATTCCACCGCCCCCCGGCGCATATCGCACCACCGGTCTGGATCGCGATCCCGGGGGCGAAGGGTGGTTCGTCGTTCAGCGAGCCTACCGCCCGCCACTGGACGCACGGGCCCGGGTTCTGAGAATGGACGCGGAGGGCCGGTTGGGCCCCGCCCTGATCGCGCTGAGCCTGCCGTCGACGGTTGAGAATTTCGAAGGCGTCGCGGCGGAAACCACGCGCAACGGCACGCGCCTCTACATCCTGTCAGACGACAATTTCAGCGCCAGGCAGCGGACCCTGCTGCTCATCTTCGACGTCCCAGGTCGCGCGGGTGCGGAAGACTAGACCCGCTCCGACACCTTGATCGCCGCGCGGCAGCCGGCCTTGATCACGGCGCTGAGCAGGCGATAGGCCGGAGCCTCGCGGCTGCCCTGCGCGATCGCGTGGTCGTGGTGGGCCAGCTCCTCGTCGCGGAAGACCGTCAGCTCCGCCGCCAGCGCCGGGTCCCGCTCCGCCAGTTCGGCGATCTGGTCGGCGTAATGCTTCTCGATCACGCTCTCTACCGCCTCGGTACAGGCGTGGGCCGCCTTTTCGCCCATCAAGGCCGTTCCGGTCCCCAGCGCCAGAGACGCCAGCCGCCACACCGGCAGCATCAGGGTCGGGGCGATCCGCTCTTCGGTCAGCAGGGTCTCGAACCGCTTCAGATGCACGGCCTCGTGGCCCTGCATCTCGCTCAGATCTGCCGAGATGGCCTCTCGCCCCGCGCGGCCCTCGAAGACGGCGCACTGGGCGCGGTAGATGTGCACCGCAGCGTACTCGCCCGCGTGATCGACGCGCAGAAGCTCGGCACGGCGACGCTTGCTGGCCCCCAGGCCGGGGCGGGTCAGCGGAATGCGTCGACTCTCGCCGGGCGTCCGATCAGAGTTTGGGGGCGCGGGCATCCTTGGGCCTCTTGGCGGCGAGCAAGCTGAACACGGCCAGCGCGGCCGAGGTCAGGACATTCCATCCTGCCATGGACAGGCCGAGGAAGCGCCATGCCACCGCGTCGCACAGGGCGGGCGGCGGCGGGGGCGCGGTGCCCAGCGCCAGAGCGGTCAGGCTTTCCAGACTGACCTCCCCCCCGCCGGCGCAGGTCGCCGGCAGCACCCACCAACCGTTCTCGCCGCCCATGTGGAAGGCGGCGGTGATCGCGCCCGTGGTGAAGATGACGGCCAGCAGGAAGGCGGCGATGCGGGGCGTGCCGCGGCTGCCGCGGCTGACCAGATGCCAGAGGGTTGCGGTCAGGGCCACGGCCACGGCACCCCAATAGACCTCGCGCTGCTTGAGGCAGAGGTTGCAGGGGGCCAGACCGGCGAAGCGCTCGAACGCATGCGCCGCGCCCAGCATCGCCAGCGAGGCCAGCAGGGCGAAGGCGGTCCACCACCGCGTCAGGAGTCGGTAAAGCTCTCTCATCCGAGGACGTTCATAGCGGGGCCGGAACGTGCCGTCGATGCGCCTCAGCCGGCGAACCGGGACAGCAGGCCGGCCGCCCAGCCCGCGCCGACAAAGAAGCCGACGCCGACGACCGCCAGCGTCGTCGCCCAGACGGTGGCGACAGCGGCACCCGCGGCGACGAACAATCCATCGCGCTGGATCAGTCCGACCGAAAGCAGCGACAGGGCGACGGATGGCACTGTGTTGGTCATGGGCAAGACGATGGTGAGGGTGGCAAGAATCATGAAGGCGGCGGCCGCGCGCTCGGCCCAGCCGGTGGTGAAACTCGCCAGCCGTGGACGGGACAGGTGCTCGAACCACCGCATCCGCTTGCTCGCAAAATCGGCCATTCGATCCAGCCATGCCTTCGACACGCGGCGGTCGAGAGCTGCCGTCGGCAACCACGGCTCCTCGCGGCCCATCAGCATCTGGCCCGCGAGCAGGAGGATGGGAATTCCGACGATCTGCGGCACGCCGTAAAGGGCAGGTACAAGACAGGGAATCGCGAGGATGAGGATCATCAGGCCATAGGCCCGCTCATCCAGCCGGTCGCGGATTTCCCGCAGGGTCAGCCCCTCGGGCCCTGATGCAGCGGCGAGACTTTCGACGAGAGAGATGAACCCTTGCCGATGATCATCGACGTGCTGGTTTTCGTAGGCGGTCATGAGGTCCATCTGGGCCGGGAGGCCCGACCGGTAACCAAAAGCCGGAACGATGGCGAGGGCTTTCGCGCACCGCGAACCGCCGAAACCCGTCGTGAATCGCGATTTTTTCGGCGCCTTGGTGTAAAGACCGTGGTTCCGCCTCTCCCAAAGATCGGAGACCCCATGCGCTATCTGCACACCATGGTCCGCGTAACGGACCTCGAAGTCTCGTTGGTCTTCTGGCGCGATCTGCTGGGGCTGCGCGAAGTCCGGCGAATGGAGAACAAGGCCGGGCGTTACACGCTCGTCTTTCTGGCCGCAGCGAGCGACCTCGATCGCTCCGCCGCCGACCGGTCGCCCGAGGTCGAGCTGACGTTCAACTGGGATCCTGGGACCTATTCCGGCGGCCGCAATTTCGGTCATCTGGCCTTTAAGGTCGACGACGTATACGCGGCCTGCCAGACGCTGATGGACGGCGGAGTCACGATCAATCGCCCGCCCCGCGACGGCCGAATGGCCTTCGTCCGCTCGCCCGACGGCATCTCCATCGAACTGCTGCAGGAGGGGGAACCGCTGGCTCCCGCCGAACCGTGGACTTCCATGCCCAACGTCGGGAGCTGGTGATCTTGAGAACGCTTTCCCTGCTCGCCCTGCTGGCCGTGGCGGGCTGCGCCTCCCCGTCCGAAACCTACCCGTCGCTGCTGTAACTTGCGCTCAGGCGCGTGACGGGGAATGGTCCGCCCGTCGTATTTCGGGAGGGTCTCATGCGTCGTCTGCTCGTTTCCACCGCGGCTGCGGTCGCGGTCCTGACGGGGGCTCCCGTCCTGGCCCAGACGCCTGCGCCCACCCCCGCCGTCGCGTCGCCGACCAGCGAGGACGCTCGACTGGCGGCCTTCTTCGAGGAGGCCTTCCAGCAGCGCATCGCCCTGTCGCCCCAGCAGATGACCGCGCTTGGCCTGAAGACCGACTACGACAAGCTGGACGACGGCACAGACGCTGCGGCGGAGCGGGCGCTCGCCCTGGCCGAGAGCCAGGTGGCGCGGCTGAACGACCAGTTCAACCCGCAGACGCTGAGCGCCGAGAGCCGGCTGTCCTGGCGGCTGTTCGAATACGGCGTGGAACAGGCGCGGGTGAGCAACCGCTGGCGGGACTGGGGCTATCAGTTCGCGGCCAATGGCAATCCGACCACGGGCCTGCCGGCTTTCCTGATCAACAATCACCGGGTCACCAGCGTGACGGACGCCGAGGCCTATGTCTCGCGCCTGCGCGAGTCCGAGAGGGTGATGGGCGAGATCGCGGCCGAACTGCGCGACCGCGCGGCCACGGGCGTCATCTCGCCGAATTTCGTGTTCGAGCCGTCGATCGCCAATACCCGCAATATCGTCACCGGCGCGCCGTTCGACGGCGGGGCCGACAATCCGGTGTGGGCCGACTTCCAGAAGAAGGTCGTGGCGCTGGACGCCGACCAGGCGACGAAAGTCCGGCTTCTGGGCGAGGGCCGCGCGGCCCTGACCGGAGAGTGGAAACGCGGCTATGAGGGCGTGCTGGCCACGCTGTCCGAGGTCCAGGCGCTGGCTGCGGCCATGCCCGACCGCGACGGTGGCGTATGGCGGCTGCCCGAGGGCCAGGCCTATTACGATGCCCGCCTGAACCTCTTGACCACGACCGACCTGACCGCTGACCAGATCCACGACATCGGCCTCGCCGAGGTCGCCCGCCTGCAGGGCGAGATGCAGACGATCATGACCCAGGTCGGCTTCACCGGCTCGCTGCAGGACATGTTCGCCTTCCTGAAGACGGATCCGCGCTTCCAGTATCCGAACACACCGGAGGGCAAGGAACAGTATCTGTCTGATGCGCGCGCCTTCGTCGCCCAGATCATGGCCGCCGCGCCGACATGGTTCAGCGACCTGCCGAAATCCGCGCTGGAGGTGCGGGCGGTCGAGCCGTGGCGAGAGGCCACAGCCTCCATCGCCTTCTACAACCGGCCCGCCCCCGACGGGTCGCGACCCGGCATCTACTACGTCAACCTGTCCGACATGACCCAGGTGCTGAAACCCCAGATCGAGGGCATCAGCTACCATGAGGGCGCGCCGGGCCATCACTTCCAGATCGCCTACGCCCAGGAAATGGAGAGCCTGCCCAGCTTCCGGAAATTCGGCGGCTACGGGGCCTATATCGAAGGCTGGGGTCTCTACGCAGAGCGGCTGGGCAAGGAGATGGGCTTCTATCAGGACCCCTATTCCGACTTCGGCCGCCTCTCGACCGAGCTGTGGCGCGCCGTCCGACTGGTGACCGACACCGGCCTGCATTCCAGGCGCTGGAGCCGCGAACGGGCGATCGAATATTTCCGCCAGAACTCGCTCCTGAGCGAGCGCGACATCGTCAAGGAAGTCGAGCGCTACATCACCAACCCCGGCCAGGCGACCAGCTACAAGATCGGCGAGCTGAGGATCATGGAACTGAGGGCGCGGGCCCAGGCCGCGCTGGGCGACCGGTTCGACATCCGGGCCTTCCACGCCGTGGTCCTGGGTTCCGGGGCCTTGCCGCTGGACCTCCTGGAAGAGCAGGTTGACACTTGGATCGCGGCGGGCGGCGGCGCTCCGGCGGCCTGAACTCTCGCCTTGGGACGCTTTGAAGGGTAAAGGCCGCCGCCATGCCCTTCACCGCGACCGTCCTGACCATGTTCCCGGAGGCCTTTCCAGGACCGCTCGGCGTGTCGCTCATCGGCACGGCGTGGCGCGAGAAGGGGCTGTGGGACCTGCAAACGCTGGACATTCGGGACTTTTCCGAAGATAAGCGCGGCTTCCTGGACGACACCCCTGCGGGTGGCGGCCCGGGAGCCGTGCTCAAAGCGGACGTGGTGGCGAGGGCGCTGGATAGCGTATCCGGACCTCAACGGCCGGTCTTGTACATGAGTGCCCGGGGTCGGCCCCTGACCCAGGCGCGCGTCAGGGAATGGGCCAAGACGGACGGGATCACCGTTCTCTGCGGGCGGTTCGAGGGGGTGGATCAGCGCGTGCTGGACGCGCGCGGGTTCGAGGAGGTCTCTGTCGGAGACGCGGTTCTCGCCGGTGGCGAGGCGGCGGCGATGGTGGTGATAGAGGCGTGCGTACGATTGATCCCCGGGGTGCTGGGCCAGGCGATGAGCCTGAGCTCGGAAAGCTTCGAGGACGGTCTTCTGGAACATCCGCAGTACACGCGACCGCGGACGTTCGAGGGGCTGGATATACCCGAGGTGCTTCTGTCGGGCGACCACAAGAAGGTCGCACAATGGCGCGAAGAGCAGCGGCACGTGACGACCCGGGAACGGCGGCCAGACCTCTGGACGGCGCATCTGGACAAGAGAAATGCGGGACTTGACCCCGCCAAATCACAGCAAAAGGGCGCAAAAGCCCGAGGAGAATAGAATGAATATCCTTCAGACCATCGCGGCCGAAGAAAAAGCCCGCCTGACCGCCGTCCGCCCCATCCCCGACTTCCAGCCCGGCGACACGCTGCGGGTCATGGTGAAGATCAAGGAAGGCGAGCGCGAACGCATCCAGGCTTTCGAGGGCGTCTGCATCGCCCGCGCCGGCGGCGGGATCAACGAGAATTTCACCGTGCGCAAGATCAGCTTCGGCGAAGGCGTCGAGCGCGTCTTCCCGCTGATGTCCCCGAACATCGACGCCATCGAGGTCAAGCGCCGCGGCGTCGTCCGGCGCGCCAAGCTCTATTACCTGCGCGATCGCCGCGGCAAGTCGGCCCGGATCGCCGAGAAGCAGACCGTCCGCCCCGCCAAGGGCGCCGTCGTTCCGGTCACCGGCACGGCCGAGACCCCCGACGCCGAAGCATAGGCAGTTCTACCCCAGCCGGAATGACGAAGGCCCCGGTGGTGACGCCGGGGCCTTTTTGTTGGCGGTCAGGTTGTGCGCTCCGCAGGCCACACGAAACGACAAAGTCGGTAGCGCCAGCCCGTTGCTCCGCCACCGGTTAAAATTTTGGGTTGCGGACTGCGTCGTGCTGTTTAAGTCTCTCTCCAAGGATGTATCCGGGGGTCAGATGTCTGTAAAACTCAACTTACGCCATGCACTGCTTTGTTCGGCGGCGGTCTGCGCGATCGCGGCACCAAACGTCGCGGCGGCGCAGTCCACAGTTGGATCGGGATCGGCCGGGGTATCGACGCCGATACCGTTCAACCCGGAGCTTGAGCGCCAGATCGTCATTGCGAACCCGGGAAACTCCACAACCTCGCGTGATCCTAACAATGTCACCGGTATCGGGCAAATGGTCGTGGACAATGGAGGCGGGTCCATCGGCTTGTGCACGGGCTCGCTGATCAATCCGCGGACGGTTCTGTTCGCCGCCCATTGCGTGAACACACGCGCCGCGACCGCGTACGGCTCGGGCAGCGGCGGCACCGCGATTTCGTTCGGGTTCCAGAACAACAATCTGCCGGCGGTGCAGCGGTGGTTCAACCCGACTGTCGGCGGTCAAGCCAATCCGCTGTTCCGTCAGTCGAACCCCGGCCTCAGCCTCTTCAACGTCAATCAGGTGCGGTACAATGAGTTGTCGATGCGACCTGAGGCGCGCAGCTTCCTGATAGGCGATGTCGCGACCGCCACCCTGGATACGCCTGCGGGCAATGTTCCGACCTGGGCCCTGCTCTTCTCGCCGCTGGCCCCGACCACGATCACGACCGCCGGGACGGGCTACAACGTCGGCATCGCCGGCTACGGATCGCATGGCAGCGCCGCCACTGGCTCGGTCAGCAGCTCCGACTTCCGTCGCCGGATCGCCGACAATGTGCTGGGCGCCCTGACCGACCTGAGGACGTTCGAGACTTTCCTGTTCGGCAGTTCGACCAGCCCCACGCAGAACCTCTACTTCATCGATTTCGATGATCCGCTGCGGGGCCAGGCCGGCGTCAGCCCGTTCGATTTCAACGCCTTCAGGGACAATTCCCGCGGGACCCGCGAGGGCGCCACGGCGCCCGGCGACTCCGGCAGTCCGCTGATCCTGCAGAACGCGCAGAACCTGAATCTCGCGATCGGCGTGCTGTCCGGCGGATTTACGCGTTTCTTCAACGGGCAGCCAGCTAACGGTTATGGCACGGTCAGCTTCTATCAACCGATCTATCTCTATTGGGACTGGATCGCAGAAAACAATCCCTATCGCTATGTCACAAACGTCGCCGGAGATCGGCTGTGGACCGATGCGTCGAACTGGGTCACGACCCTTGATCCCAACTATCAGATAATCGGGCCGAACGGCCAGATATTGAACGGCGTCCCGACCGTTTTGGGCGAGCGGAACAACGGCACGACGGGGCAGTTCGGCGAAATCTGCTTCCAGTCTGGCGGCAACAGCGATTGCCTGAACACGACTACCCGGGCCCGGCGCGTGGACCGCCGCCCGATCGGAACGGACGATGTCGTCGAAACCGACGATCTAGACTATGACGATGCCGTGGTTTCGAACACCTCGGAGAGCGTTGTCGCCGTGGCCGAGTCGGAAGTGGGCGTCGCAACGCTGCCCGCCGCGACCCTGGCGAACGGCTTGCCCGGCGCGACCGGTTTCAGCCCGAACAATCAGGACCCTGTACGAGGCTCCGGAGCGCTCGGGCGATATTTCGACGTGACTTTGAACGCCGCAGGCACGACGACGCTGAACTCCACCGTCACCGTGGACCGGTTCCGCATTTCGGGAGCCAACACCCGGTTGCAGATCGGTTCAGGGGCGTCCCTGACCAGCCTGATCGACGTCAGTCAGCTTACCGGGACCCTCTCGATCGACGGTCAGCTGAACTCTGGAGGCGACTTTCTGCTGCTGAGCGGTCTGCTGTCCGGGAACGGGCGGTTGGCGGCACCCTTCGTAACGAACGTGCTCGGCACGATTGCCCCTGGGGCCCTAGGCGGGGTTGGAACCCTGACCGTCGAGGGCAATCTGGTCCTGTCGAGCGGTAGCCGATTTGTCGTCGATGTGGGTACCGTCCAGGCCGATCGTCTGAATGTCAGCGCCGGCGGCGGCCAGGCCGGGATCGCCACCCTGGGCGGCTCCCTGATCCTGAATCCCGTCGGTGCCATATCAACCTTTGGCTCGACCTTCACCGTGCTTTCGGCTGCGGGCGGGCTCGTATCGAGATTCAACAACGAGGTCACGGACCTGTCGCCCATCCTGTTCGGGACGGTGAGCTACACCAGTGAGGCCGTAAACTTGGCGATTGGGGCGCGATCGTTCAACACAGTCATCAATCCCACCTCCCACAGCCAAGTGCTTTTCGCCGGACTGCTCGATCGGAATCGTCTGACCAGCTTCAACGCGCTGTCGCGGCTCTATAACGAGCTCGACATCGCCAGCGCCCCCGCCATCCGCTCGTCGCTCCAGGCGATGGCTCCCCGTACCGAGGCCGTCAAGCGAGGCCAGGCCGTGATCATGACCGAGGCACTGGCGAATTTCACCACAAGCAGGCTGGCCCTGTTGTCGAGCGAGGATGCCGGGGGAACCCTGACGCTCGCCGGCAATCCGGCCGCGCTGGCATTCGGCGCCGCGGTGGACACGGCAAGCTTGCTGGGACACGCCCAGACTGCGGACAGCTCCGTGCGCCGCATCCTGCCTCAAGACGTGAGCGCTTTTCTCCAGGCCGGCTATATCGACGGCCGTTCAAGCCCACTGTTCAGTGAGGAAGGCCGGGATGCCGTCACCGGCTGGTTTGTGACGGGCGGTGTTGAATTGCATTCCGACCAACGCTCCAAGCTCGGCTTGGCTCTGGCATACGCCTCGACCGAGGGCGATCCCGATCCGCTCCAGACGTCCGACGGGGAACTGGTTTCGGGAACGGCCTACGGCACGCACCGTCTCGCGAACGGCGTGGTCCTGGACGCCGCGTTCAATTTCGGAACGCATGACTATGCGACCGAGCGTCTTGTGGTCGTCGGGGCAAGTTCATTCACCCAGCGCAGCGACGAATCGGTTCTGTCCTTCGGTACAGAGATGGGCGTCAGCAAGATTTTGGACCAAGGCGATTTCCGGGTGACTCCGCGCGGATCGATCCGTTCCAGCTCGATAGACTTCAAGGGCGTCCGGGAAACCGGGGGTGCCGCGGCGCTGACGGTCGAAACCGGGAATTACACCAGTCTGCAGGCGCGCATCGGTCTCAAGCTGGACGCCCCGTACAAGAACGACGACGTCACCATTAACCCACACATCTCGGCGGCGCTGGCGCACGAGTTTCTGGACAGCGAGCCGGGTTTCCTGGTCGGTTTCGCCAACGGAACCGGCGGCAGCGTACCGATCCTGGCCTCAGACCGGGAAAGTGCGTGGGGCGAAGTAAGCGCCGGCATCGAATTCGCGAGCGAGACGGCCAAGCTGGACCTGTCCGTACAGACGACCGTCGGGCGAGACGACATCGACTTTCGGACCTATCGCGCGGCCGTGAGCTGGAAGTTCTGACGGGGGTCCCGGTTGGTCCTGTCGTCGAGTCGGCCCCGTCGTTGAGATACCCTTCGCTCCGCCAGCGGACCCTGTACTATGGCCGACATGGCGCTTGCTGCATTCACGATGATCGACGACTTCCTGGCCAATCCCGACGAGCTTCGGGAGAGCGCGCCGGGGCTGGGCTATAACCGGTCGTCCGCGCGGGAGAACTACCCGGGGATCACATCGGATCGACCCATAGCGATCAAGGCCCTCGACGACTTCGTGTCCCGCGCAATAGGGACGCCTGTCTTTGCGGCGCGTGGAACCCTGCATGGGCACTGCCGGATCACCCTGCGCGTTGATCGCGGGCGTAGGGGTGTGCACGTTGATCCCGCGTTCTATTCCGGGATTCTCTACCTCAGCCGTCCAGAGCATGCGCGCGGCGGGACGGACTTCTACCGGCACCGCCGCACCAACCTGGACAAGCCACCCACGACCCCGGAGGGTGTCTTCCGAGCGGGCTACAGTGACCTCAACCTGCTGATCGAAAACGTTGTCAACAAGTACACGCACAGACCGTCGGCATTGCAAAAGACGTTCACCGCTCCGATGCGATAAAACAGGCTGATCCTGTTCTCGCCGTGGATGTTCCACCACAGCGCCGCTGGCTTCGGCGACACCGCCGTCTCGGGCCGACTAGTCTATTCAAGTTCTTCGCCGCCGCCTAGGCCCAGACCGATACGCGGTGAGCGCCTGAAACTCGCCTCCACAGGCACCGGTCTCCCTCCCGGTCACGAATAGGGAGACCGTACATGATCAGTTCGGATGCAGGCGGCCGTCCGCGTCCTTCTGGCCTTCCAGACTGTGCTTCAGGGCGCGCATCTGGTCGTGGCCGTCCTTCACCGTGGAATAGGCGCGGCGGATGGCCTCGCGGGTGGTGGCCGAGACGGCGGAGTCTTCCAGTGCGGTCTCGAACTTGCCCTTGATGAAATCCTCGCCGGTCTCGACCGAACTCACCACGGCTTGCTCGTCGCGCAGCAGGGCGTGTTTGACGTCCATAAAGGCGCGGTGGGCCTTGGCCAGGATGGTGCCGTCGTCCTCAGGATCACCGCCCAGGCTACGGACGCTGCCCTGGAGATCGGAAGCGACCTGCTGACGCTCGAAGCTGCGGGCCTCGAACAGGGTCTTGTAGTTGGCGTCGTCGGTTTCCTTGGCGGCCTCGCGATAGCCGTCGGCGCTGTCCAGCGTGGTTTCGATCAGGCTGTTCAGAACCTTGATGTCGTGGTGCCCGGGGTTGCTCATGGGTCGATCTTTCACTGTTTCATGGAGGAGACAGGAAAGCGCGGGCGGACCCGAAAAGGTTTCAGCTTGGCCGCTACAGTTTCGTCCGCAGAGACCATAGCTCGGGGAAGCAGCGGCGTTGCAGCGTCTCGGTCAGATAGGCCACGCCTTCGGTTCCGCCGGTGCCGCGACGGCGTCCGATGATCCGCTCTACGGTCACCACATGCTTGTGCCGCCAGGTCAGAAGGGCGTCGTCCAGATCGACAAGTTTTTCCGCCAGCTGGTAGAAGGGCCACCAACGCGTGGTGTCGCGATAGACCTCCAGCCAGACGTCCTCAATCGCCTGCGAAGGCTCATAGGGCCGACTGACGTCGCGGTTCAGCACGTCGGGCGGCACCGGCAGGCCGGCGACGGCCAGCTGCGACAGGGCGTCGTCGTACAGGCTGGGCGCGTCGATGGCGGCTTGCAGCGCCGCATGCGCCTCGGGTCGTTCCAGGTGGAACTTCAGGAACCGCGCGTCTTTCAGGCCCAGCATGGCCTCGAAGCGGCGGAACTGGTCGCTCTGGAAGCCGGAACTCGATCCCAGTACGCCCCGGAAACGCAGGTAGTCGGCCGGGGTCATCGTGGCCAGGATGTCCCAGCTCATGGTCATCACCGCCTGGATGCGGCTGACGCGGGCCAGGCTCTTGTAGGCGGGGACCAGATCGCCGGCGCGGACCAGCCCCTGGGCCTGCGCCACCTCGTGCAGGATCTGTTTGAGCCACAGCTCCTTGGTCTGGTGAATAATGACGAACAGCATCTCGTCATGCTCGTTCGACAGCGGATGCTGCGCGGCCAGCAGGTCGTCCAGCGCCAGATAGCCGGCATAGGTGATGTCTGAAGGTTGGGCCCCGGGCGCGTCGGTCATGTGTGACCTATCGCGCGCGATGGGCCCAGGCTCAAGGCTTGTCGTCGTCGCCCCTGCCGGGATCGAGCGAGTTGTCGACCCGGTCGTCCCAGCCTTCGCGATTTGATTTGAAGGCCAGGGCCATCAGGCCCCATGCCAGTCCGACCGTGCCGAACATGCCCAGCAGCAGGGCGATCCAGCCATGCAGAGGCAGGTCGCCGCCGCCGATGGCGGACCAGAACAGGCTGACGCCGGTGGTTGCCACCCCGGCGATCAGGGCGGCGAGGGAGAGGTTGCGCGTAAAGTGGGCAAGGCGTCTGGCCATGCTCACTTCATATCCGCTTTCAACGCCTAGCGCTGCACCCATTGCCCCTGGGCGTTGCGATACCACTCGCCCGAACTGATGCGGGGCCGGACAATGGTCTCAAAGGCACGGGCCCCGGCTACATCGGTGCTGGCACCGGCGGCCTGTGCGCTGCGGGCATAAGCCTCGCGGCGGGCGGCATTAATGACCTGCACCGCCTGGGTCAGGAGAGCGTCCGACGAAGAAACGCGGAAGCCGAGATAGCCGTCGGCCTGCTCGCCCACCGCGCCCTGCGCCTTGGCAGTGTCGATCACCGCCTTTTGCGCGGCGGTCTGGGCGAAGGCCGCGCCTGCGGCCAGGCCGAGGGCCGCGATGGCCGCCGTCACGACGAAGAGGTTGCGGAGAGACATGATGATCGACCTTCGCATCAGAACAGGTTGGGGTTTTCGACGAGGAGGTCCTGAAGCTCCTTGTCGAGCCGGACGCGCACATCGGCGTCCAGTTTCGCATAGATCTGGATCGGATCGACCTGCAGCCGGACCGTGGGCGTGCAGGCGGCGGTTCCGATGACGGCGATGAGGCCGATAAGGGCGACCGAGATGCGCGTCCGGGTCATGAGGGCTGTCTCCGGTATTGCAGTTGCGATGACCTAACGCCTGTCGGGGTGAATGGGTCCTGAACGGCGAAGGTGGGCCGATCAGGGCGTCGTCTCGGGCGAGGGTTGGCCTTTGCGGGCGCGGTTCAACCGCAGCAGGTCGCCGACGAGTTGATTGACATTCAACGACGTGTCCAGCGTCAGGTCGATTCCCGTGCCCGACGGCAGCGTCAACGGCCGGTTCAGGAATTCGCGGCTGATCAACTCGGCGATGGACGCCCTCAGCTCTTGCCTCTCGGGCGGGTCGTGGCGCCCCCGGATGCGGAACAGGACGCCGATCCGCCCCTCGTCCAGGCTGTTCACCTCGGCCGAGAGGATGTCGAACGAGAGGTCCTCCATCGCCTGATAGGCCAGGTCCTGCACCGTGTTGGGCGGCAAGCCATCGCCGCCACCCCCCGCCTCAAGCCCGCTCAGGGCCTCGCGCGCAATGGACAGGCGACCCGGCTGGATCGCCTGGAGCGAACCGGCGGCGATGCGGATGCCGCGTTCCGGGTCGGAGGTGAACGGAAGGTGGCCGGACACCACCGCGTCCAGGATCACATTGTCGCCGAAGCCCGATCCCGCGATCACTTCGCCCAGCTGAACTTTGTCCAGAACGATCACGCCGCTGAACGACTGGCTGCGATCCAGTGGCAGAGTGAAGGGTTCAACCCGAACCGTCCCGCCGGCGAGCGCGACCGTGCCGCCGCCGACGGTGACCCCGGCCTTGTCGAGGCCAAAGGTAACGGCCACGTCAGTCAGGGGCGCGAAGGTCTCCAGCCGGTCCGCCGTCAGGCGCTGGTCGGGGTCCGTGATGAGGGGGGCCAGGCTAGTGAAGTCGATGGCCCCGCGCAGCCCTTTGACCGGCCCGGCGGCACTGACGAAATCCAGTCCAGGAATGGTCAGGCGGCCGGAACTGGAGCCTTCGGACTCTGCGGCCCAGTCCACCCTGCCCTGGAAGGCGACGGAGCCGGTCGCGGGCGAGCCGACGACATCGCCCGCCAACGGGCTGAGATCGGCGGGCTGAAGACCGCCGTCGGCAAACACGACGGACGGCGCGTCGATGGTGATGCCCCCCGTCCCGGTCCGGCCGTCATGCGCCAGATCGAGCCGACCGAGGCCGGCGCCGTTTCGCGCCAGGTCGAAGCTGCCGCTCCAGTTCTCGCCGGCGAGACGCGCGGTGCCGTTGGCCGTCACGGGATTGAAGCGGAGCGGGCGGGTGGCGTCCTCCACCATGGCCGTTGCGATGCGAGCGTCCAGACCAATGCCGCCCGGCCCACCAGTCGCCGTCAGGGCGCCTGAAGTGTCGCGGACGCGCAACGCTAGGAAGGGCGCGGTGGCGTCGACGCCCCGCAAGGTGCCGTCCGCCCGCCACCGTCCGTCGGCGATGCTGACGAGCGGACGTTCGACCGGACAGAATTCGCCAGACAGGGCGGTGACGTCGTTCTCGCCCAGTTCCAGCCGCGCCACGGTCAGGGACACGCAGCGGGCGCCGATGTAACGGACGCCGGCGCGTGAAGAGGTCAACCAACCCCTCGTGTCCAGGGCGATCCCGCGCGCCAGACCGAAGTCCAGCGCCGCGCGCCCGTCCAGCGCAGCGGTAAATCCGTCCGGAGTCACGCGCCAGTCGGCAATGGCAAAGGCGGCCTCAGGCAGGCCCCGCCCCCGCGTGGCCGTCAGCGACAGGGCGCCGCCGCCAGCCTGTCCGCGAGCCGCCGCGAAGATCGGTCCGGCCGCCGGACGCAGAGTGAGCACGCCGCCGTTCGCCGGGCGCAGGGTGGCGGGCCGGGTCAACGTCACGCGGGTCCCCCCGTCCCCCGCGACAACCGCGAAAGCCGGAGCATCTACGGCGAATGCGCCCAGCGCCCGTTTCATCTCCACCAGTTCGGGCAGGTCATCCCTGGCCGCCGGGCCGAACAGGGGCCATGCGCCACGCGCCGCCCGCAACGACCCGGTCGCCCCCATCCTGATTCCGCCGTCGACCACGAGGTCTAGATCCAGGACGCTCCTCGCGTCCGACAGCGACAGCGCGTTCCACATCAGCCGCCGGGCCGTCGCCCCGACGGGACCCGCCGCCTCGACCGCTGCGCCGCGACCGCCGACGGTCAGCCGGTTCGAGGCCAGCACGACGTCGGACCCCGACAGTCCGGCCCCAGTCACGCGCGTCGCGCCGATCCGCGTCCCGCCGTCCAGCCGCCAGGACAGGCCGTCGGCGTCGCGCGCGATCAGGGTTCGCGTTCCAGTCAGTCGCGCCGTCAGCCCTGAGGCGTCGAACCCGTTTCCGCCGACCGCGCCGGCGCGCGTCTTGGCCTCGGTGGTCCCGTCAATGCGGAAGGTCTCGATCCAGCCCGCCGTCCGCCCTTCGAAGCGCGCGTTCGCCACGCCGTCCCGCAGCGTCGCGCCACCGAAAGACAGGCGTTCGCCCAAGATTATCGCGGTGAGTCTGACGAGACCGTCGCCCTTTCGGGTCTTGAGGTCGGGATAGGGCAGGTCGGCGGCGAATGTCAGGCGCAGGTTCTGGCCACCCAGTCCCGGCCACTGGATAGCGCCGGCGGAAGCGGCGCCTCTCGCGGCGACGCGGTCGCCGGTGGTGGTCAGGTCCAGATTGGCGCTGAGCGCCCGGGCCGATCCGTCCCCGCTGCGCAGGTTGGTGGCCGGCATCCGCGCCACCAGCCGCACCAGCTTGCCGTCATCGACTCGCGCGTCGCCGCGGATCAGCGCCGCGCCGTAGCCGGACTGAAGGCGCAGAGTGGCGTCCTCCACCAGAACCAGCGGCCCACGACTGTCCGGCCGGGGCGGCTGGCCCGTGAACCGTTCGATCAGCGGATCCAGCGACCCGAAAGACAGTTCCCCGTCGCGCCAGGTCGCCCGCGCCACCGGGCGCACCAGACGGATGCGACTGGGGCTCAATCCCAGCCCGGCCTTCGACCAAGGCGCGCCGATAACATAGTCCAGCTCGACCCGCTCGACGACAACGTCCGGGTCACGAGGATCACCGATACGAACGCTCGCGATCAGGCTGTCCAGTTCCAGCCTTTCGATCCGGACGTCTGACTGAATGCCTTGCCGATCAAGCCATCCCGTCAGGGCCTGCCGCGCCGCCGCCCGGCGGTTCAAATACAGCGCCGCCATCAACACGAGCAGCACGCAGGCGAAGACGCCCGCGGCCAGCAGGAGGCGGCGGACCGGCCGGGAGCCTGACGGCGGACGACGCGAAAGGCTCGGCTCGGTCATTCTCTACCATCGGTGGCGGGACGGACGATCAACAACCCAAACCCCTATAACAGACCGCTCTGTGTGACGATTCAAACACAGTAGAGTGACGAATGCGCCACTTTGAATGCAGCAACGCTGGCGGCAAGGCAGTCGCGTCCCTGACGAAGGAAGATTCCGTCCAAACGCCGCCAATACACTGTTCGCTCCCAACGATATTCTGAACGATCACGTAGGGTTTACCCTTGGAAACGGCTCCGGTTAACGGTCTGTAACGAACTACCTTCCCATCATGGGAAGGACGGGTTATAGCGCCTCTCTCTCGCTGGACGATCAACTCTGGCCAGATCGTTGCTTTTAGTGGTTGGGCGCCGGTCGGCGTCGTCGATTTTCGGGGACCGATGGCTCAGTTCGATCCACGTCGCCAGCCAATGCGGCTCGCGCCCCACGCCCTGACGGCGGTCGCGGCGCTCTCGGTGGCCCTCCTTGCCGGACGTGTATACCAACCCGCCAGAGCGGAAGAGGCTCCGCCCCTGACCGCCACCCAGCTCGCGACCATAGAAGCCCAGGCCTTCGCCGCCGCCGGCATGCCCGCCGGACTGACCGCCCCCGAAGCCATCCCCGTCCAGATTCGCCGCGGTGAGACCTTCGAGCAGGCCGTGCGCCGCACCGGTATCGCGCCGGAAGAAGCCTCCGCCGTCGCCGCCACCCTGTCGAACGCCATGGACGTGACCGCCATGCGCGCCGGCCAGCGTTTCGAGACCGCCATCGCCAAACCGCGTGGCGGCCGGGGCGACGCCCGCCTGATCGGCCTGACCATGCGCACGGGTCCCGCCACCCAACTGACCGTCTCGCGCAGCTTCGACGGTGCCCTGCGCCTGCGCGCGCTGGAAGAGAAAGTCACCCACGAGACCGTCGTCCTGAACGGCAAGGTCGAGGGCTCGCTTTCAGCCTCGGCCCAGCGCGAAGGCGCCCCCGCTGCTGTCCGCCGCCTCGCGGGCCGACTGTTCTCGCACAAGTTTGATATGGACCGGGACATCAAGGCGTCCGACGAGTTCACCTATGTCTTTGGCCGCAGCGTCACCGAGAACGGGCGCACCATCGGCACCGACGACATGCTATATGCGTCCCTCAAGGGCGTGGCCTTCTATCGCTTCCAGCGCGTCGGCGAGAAGGAAGCCCAGTATTTCGACGCCACCGGCAAGAATACCCGCTCGGCATTCATGCGCACGCCACTGGAGCGGGGATTCCGCGTCTCGTCGTCTTATGGATTCCGCCGTCACCCGATCGCCGGCTATCGCAAGATGCACCAAGGCATCGATTTCGCGGCCGCCATGGGCACCCCCGTAGTCGCGCCGGCCGACGGCGTCGTCGTCGAGGCCCGGCGCTGGGGCGGCTACGGCAACTGGTTGCGCATCCGCCACCCCAACGGCCTGGAAAGCGGCTACGCACACCTGTCGCGTTACGCCTCGGGCGTGCGCGCGGGCCAGCGCGTCCGTCAGGGCCAGATCGTCGCCTATGTCGGCTCGACCGGCGCCTCCACCGGCCCGCACCTGCACTACGAGATCTGGCGCAACGGCCAACGGATCAATCCGTCCGGTGTGAAGACCCAGGAAGGCACCGTTCTGGCGGGTGCCGATCTGACCGCCTTCCGCGCCGAAAAGGCCCGTATCGATCGCATCATCGCTGCCGGCGGCGAGCGCCGCCCGCAGGTCCAGACTGCCAGCGTCGCCAGCGGCCTGCGCCCCGCCCGGGGCTGACGCGACGTTTCAGCTTGCCGCGTTGGCGGCCGCGATAAGGGCGTCGTCCAGTCCGCTCGCCCGGATCGCCGCCTCGCGCTGGAACAGGCGCGCGGCATAGGCCTTGAACGCGTCCCGCTCGGGCAGGCTCTTGAACTGCAGGCCCCAGCCGATCTGGCTGCCCAGATAGACGTCCACCGCCGAGAAGCGGTCGCCCAGAATCCAGGGTCCGTCGCCTGACACGGCCGTTTCCAGCGCGTCCACCACCTGTTCGAAACTGCCGTATCCCGCCATCCCCGCCTTGTCAGCCGGAGCCAGAAGGTTCAGCGACTTGGCCGTGACGGCGGCCTCCAGCGGCCCCGCCCCGAAGAACATCCAGCGCAGATAAGCCCCACGCGCCGGATCATCGAACTCGGGCGCCAGACCGGCCTCCGGGAAGGCGTCGGCCAGCCACGCGCAGACGGCGGCGCATTCGGTCACCGTCACGCCACGATAGGTGACGGCCGGAACCTTGCCCATCGGATTGATGGCCAGATACTCCGGCCCCTTCATCGTCGTGCCGTAATCGAGAACCACGGTGCGATATGGGTGGCCGACCTCCTCCAGCATTCAGCGCGCGATCCGGCCGCGCGACATGGGGTTGGTGTAGAAGACGATTTCGTCGGACGGCTGGCTCATCTGGATCTCCCCAGCGTTGAGCGCGGACAAGATAGACCGAAGGCGCAATGGAACAAAGACGAAACATCCTAATGGGTCTCGCAGGCGGGGCGGCGTTTCTGGCGACGGCCCGGCGCGTCATGGCCCAGACCGGCTTCGCGTCGCGCCGCATCGCGGTTGAGACACGCGGACAGGGGCCGGACCTGATCCTCATCCCCGGCCTGGCCTCGACGGGGCAGGTCTGGAACGGCGTCGCCCGGAGGCTCCAAGGCCGTCGGCGGCTTCATCTCGTCTCGGTGCGCGGCTTCGGCGACCTGCCTGCCCAGGGCAACGCTGATGGTGCCGTGATGGTTTCGGTGGCGGCCGAGGTCCGCCGTTACATTGTCGAACAGGCCCTGACGCGCCCCGCCATCATCGGCCATTCCATGGGCGGCCAGATCGCGTTGCGCGTCGCCGCCGATGCGCCCGGACGCGTCGATCGGGTGATGACGGTCGACGCGTCGCCCTTCTTCCCCGCCCTGATCCGGCCGGGCGCGACCGTCGGCGACGTCGAACCCATCGCCCAGGTCGCCTATCAAGCCGTCCAGTTCCTTGGCGACGCTGTCCTGCGCGATCGGGGACGCAGCCTGGGCCTCGATCTCGGCGGCGCGTCGGACGCCCTGTTCGGGTCCATGGGCTGGCAGGGCGGCGACCGGCGCGTGCTGGCCCAGGCCCTGTATGAGGTCATGACCGTCGATCTGCGCAATCGCCTGCCCGACATCACCGCGCCGCTTACTGTCGTCTACGGCTGGACCACCGACGAGGCCTCGCCGCGCAGCCGTGCCGACGGCCTGTTCCGCGGGGCCTATGCCTCGCTGCGTGTTCCGGCCCGGTTCGAGCGGATCGAGGGCGCCGAGCATATGGTGATGATCGACCAGCCCGCGCGATTCCTCGCCGTGGTAGAGCGGTTCCTGGCGTGAGCCTCAGTCGGCGTCCGGCTGAAGATCGGGACCGGCGGCGGCGAAGGCGGGATGAGTCTGCGCGGTTCTCTCTACGGCCAGCAGGCGCGGATAGGCGTCGAGCGGCACATTGAAGCGCCGGGCCGAATACAGCTGCGGGATCAGGTAACAGTCCGCGAGTGTCGGGGTCGCCCCGAAGCTCCAGCCTTCGCCATGGCGAGCCACCAGCGCCTCAAGAGCCGCGAAGCCGGGCACGATCCAGCGCGCGGCCCAGGCGTCGACCGCAGCCTGATCCGCGCCGAACCCTTCGCACAGGGCCTTGCCGACGCGCAGATTGTTCAGCGGATGAATGTCGCAGCCGACCAGCGCCGCCATGGCCCGGACATGGGCACGCGCCACCGGATCGCCGGGCAGCAGGGCCGGCTCAGGATGCGTCTCCTCCAGCCATTCCAGAATGGCCGGGCTCTGGGTCAGGATGGCCCCGTCCACTTCAAGAGCGGGCACCATCCCCTGTGGATTCAGGGTGACGAAGGTCTCCGACCGCTGCGCGCCGGTTCTCAGATCGACGCTGCGCTGGTCGTAGGCCACCCCCTTGAGGTTCAAGGCGATGCGCGTGCGGTAGGCTGCGCCGGAACGCCAGTAATCGTGCAGGATCATCGGGGCCTCATGGTGAAGGTCAGCGGAACCAGTCCACCGACGTGCGCCTGAACCTTGTCGCTTGGGCGCAGGGGGCCGACGCCTTCGGGCGTGCCGGTGAAGATCAGGTCTCCGGCCCTCACGTCCCAGAGCCGGCGCGCCTTGGCCAGGATTTCGTCCGGCGACCAGACCATGTCGTCCAGTCGTCCCGCCTGACGAATCTCGCCATTGACCGTCAGGGCGATGGAGGCCGCCGGATCGGGCAGGACGCCGAGTGTCAGCGCGCCGCAGGGCGCGGACTGGTCGAAGCCCTTCGCCGCGTCCCAAGGGCGACCTTTCTCCTTGGCGGCGGCCTGAAGGTCGCGGCGCGTGAGGTCGCACCCGACCGCCCAGCCGATGATCGAGCCGTCCTGCCCCACCGCGCAGACCAGCTCGACCTCGTGATGCAGGTTTTCCGTCGCCACGGGGAAGACCGGATCCGCCGCATCGGCGACCACGGCGTCGGCGGGCTTGGAGAAAAAGAACGGCTCGGCGCGCTCGTGGCCCATCTCCCGGGCGTGGGCGGCGTAGTTCTGGCCGACGCAAAGGATGCGCCGCACCGGGTAGCGCGCGGCGCTTCCGGCGATGGGCAGGGAGGGGGTGGCGGCAGGTGGAAACAACCAGTCAGTCATGGCCTTTGTTTAGGCGAGCCCGTGCCGCATCGCCAGTCGGGGACACGCACGGACGCACGTTGCGTGGCGGGAACCGGCCAAGGCCAGTGGCGTTCCCCCTCAGGGTTCTCTATTTAACAGTCAAGCTTACACAGCGGAGCGCGCATCATGGCCACGACCAAGGCGGCACGGACAGCCGTAAAAAACGACATCAACACCCTGAAGGAAGACCTCAAGACCCTCGGGACAGAGGAAAAGGCGCGCCTGCGCGAGAAGGCGACGGCGACCGAGGCCCGTGTGCGCGCGAAGGCCGCCGAGGCCGAAGCCGCTCTGCGCCAGCAGTCTGAAATCCTGCGCGAACGCGCCCGGGGCTATTACGACACCGCTCGCGTGCGCGGTCAGGAATACTATGACGACGCATCGGAGCGCTTCGATGAAGCACAGCGCTACATCACGGAGCGGGTGCAGGAGCGCCCAATGCAGTCCACCGCTATCGCCCTCGGCGTCGGCGTCGTGCTCGGCCTGCTGCTCGCGGGTCGTCGCCGCTGATGTTGGGTGCGGGGTTCGTTCGCGACCTGACGCGAAAGGCCGTAGCCGCGGCCGCAGCGGCGGGTGCCGCTCTGGTCTCCGTGCTGGCCTTCGGCGCAACCGTCTTCTACGCCTTGTGTCTGGTCGTCCCGCCTCTCGCGGCGGCGGCAATCACCACCCTTTCGTTCGCGGTCTTGGCCCTGATCGTGGTGATGGTCTTCCTCCGTCGCGACGCTGCGGCGGCTGAATTCGAGAGCGAGGAACCGATCGGCCTGGGGCAGCGCGCCTTCACCCTGTTCCGCGAGCGGCCGATCATGGGTGTGGTCGCGGCCCTTGCCGGTGGCTTCATCTTCCTTCGCAATCCGGCACTGGCCACCATGGTCGCCGCCGCTTTCACCGAGAAAAGCCACCGTCGGCGCTACTAGGAGCGTAAGAAAGCTCGAGCAAAGGGCCGTAGCTTCGCAGCGACGGCCCTTTTCCTGTCAGTCAGGTGGCCGCCTGCTCGCGAGCGCCCGCGACGTTGGGGTCGGGCGCCGTCGCAGGTTTGCGCGTGTCCTGGCGACGCGGCAATCGCCAGGTCTGGCCGGGTTCGAACCGTTCTCCAGTCCAGACGACAGCGGTGACAGTGATGTGCGTCCGATTCCATTCAATGCTGTTGAAGCTGGGCGGCGTTCCCCGCTCGCGATGCGACAGCGTCCCGCAACCGATGGCGTACGAGCAGTGATCGCCCAGGCTGATGGGAAGGGCAAAGGGCACATGGACGTGGCCGGTGGTGATGATGTCGACGCCCGCTTCGGCGAAGATCAGCGCCGCCTCTTCTCCGCGTTTCACTCCGCCGGTCATGGGTGTGCCGATCATCTCGATCAGTGGGTGGTGGCAGGCCAGAACACGCAGCGCGCCGACAGGGGCCTGTCGCAGGGCTTCGGCTGCGTTGCGTGTCTGGTTCAGGTTGATGACGCCCTTCGACCAGTTCGACCTGGCCTGCCAGCCGCGCGCCGTGACCACGCCCCGCACCATCAGGTCGGGGCCGAGGAACTGGTGATCGTGCGCGGGGTGCCCCGTCGCCTGCTCGAACGCCTTCCACGAATGGAACAGCCGGGCGGTCAGGCTCCAGTAAGGCACATCGTGATTGCCGACGATGACAAATTGAGGATCCGGCAAGGCGCGAAGCCACTCGCCGGCCGCGGCGAATTCGTTGGGCAGGCCCTGCTGGGTGATATCCCCGGTGATCAGCGTCAGATCCGGCCGCTGGGCGTGCGCGTAATCGATGGCCGCCGCGCAGGCGTGTTCGTGCTCGCATCCGAAATGGGTGTCCGAGAACTGGAGGATGCGGCCCACTAGACGGCCTTCTCCGACGTCGCCGGGGTCGGTGCCAGCGCCATGAAGGCTTTCTTGATGAACTTCACTCTGGCCTCATGGCGCAATAGGGTCGGCTCGCCGTCGATCACGGCGGGGATGCGCGACCGGGCGCGCACGGTCACGGTCTGCGTCGCGCCGGTCGTCACCGAGGGATCCTGGCGCCAGTCGCCGGTCATGGCATGGGCAGCCATGCGCAAGGCCTGTGCGGCATTCGACGTGGTGACGGCAGCCGCCTCCAGGCCGATGTCCTCCTCCATCGCCCTGGAGATGAGCGGGCTGATCAGTATCAGGGCCTCGGCCTTGCGCTCCGGCCCGCCGTCCAGCGAAAATCGCAGACGCCCCGTGAAGGCGCGCCTCACGGCCCGGCGGCCATAGGCCCAAGCCAGACCCGGCTTGCCGTCGCGGATGGCCTCGCGCGCCGGTGCCCAGAGGGCGGGCGACCCCATGATGGCGGCGCAGTAGAAGGCTTGTCGGACGTGGCCGTCGGAAACCTCGCCGCCGGCCACCGGCTGCGGCGCGCCTTCTTCCAACGCCAGCTTCAGGGCCGCCTTCCAGTCCCCCGTGCCGTACAGCGCCTTGGGCAGCATGTTCATCGTGCCGCCCGGCAAAGGCGCGACCAGCGGACCGTCCGGCCCGGCCCGCGAGGCTATCCTGCCCGCCGTGCCGTCGCCGGCCAGGACGAACAACGCGTCCGGCCGAGCGTCCAGCGCCGCAAGAATTTGGGCATCGAAATCGGCGCCGGTCAGTTCCACGACAGAGCTTTGGCAAGCGTATTCCGCCAGAATCTCTTGCGCTTCTCCGGCGGCCCTGGGACCCACGCTACCCGACGTCGGATTGACCAGCATAATCAACCGTTCCAGCGTCACGTGGCTGGTCAGGGCGCGTGGCTCTGTGGTCACGACGGCTGACGACGGTGCCTGTTGATCAAGGGTTTCGTTCATGTCGCCCGAACGTCCCGCCCGCACTGATGTTCCGGGCTGAACGGGACAAGCGTGGCTATTGTTTCTTCAGCTCGTCGCTCGCGGCGGCTGCGCGCCCCTGTGCCGCGTCGCCCGCCTTCGCGGCCACGGCACCGGCGTCGCCGACCTGATCCGCGACCTTGGGCGCTTCACCCGTGACCGTGGCGAGGCCCTTGGCGATCCAGCCGTCCATCACCGCGCCGCTCTCGGCCAGCGACTTCTCCTTGATGCCCAACACGGCGGTCATAACGCCGAACAGCGCCAAAAGCGTGACCAGAAGACCGACCAACGGATTGCCCCGCCGGTGTTTGGATTGCGCCCACACAGGACTGTGATCACTGTCTTCGGCCTGTCGGACCGGAATGGAAAAACGCACGCGAAACCCCCGTCTCTGGCCCGTGTCCTGGGCCGACCACACCCTCCTCGCGGCCATGGATAAAGCCTAACTCAAGCTGACTCGGCATCATAGCGGCGGAACCGCAACGGTTATCCAGCATTATCACCCAAGGGGCGAACCCGGGACGAAGGAATTACCCATGAAGAAAGCAATCATCGCCATTGCCGGCGCCGGCCTGATGGCCACCGCCTGCGCCAGTGACCCTTACAGCGGCCAAGCCAATGAGACCACGCGTCAGGGTCTGGGCGGAGCCGCCATCGGCGCCATCGCCGGGGCCATTATCGGTAACAACACCGGCAGCGGTAACGCCGGCACCGGCGCAGTGGTCGGCGCTGTTGTGGGAGGCGCCGCCGGTGCCATCCGCGGTTCGGCGCAGGATCGCCGCAATCAGCAGCGCTACGGCGACGCCGGCCGTTATTACTACTGCTACGACAACCGCCAGACTGAATGCTACTGGGAGAACGGCCAGCGATACAATCGCTAGGACGCTGCCGATCCACTGAAGAAAAGGGCGGTTCGTCTCATCGGCGGACCGCCCTTTTTCACGTGAAGCCAAAGGGCCAAAGGGGTTGGACATGATACGATCGACGATGATTCTGCTGGCGGCGAGCGCGGTCGCCCTGTCGGGGTGCGGCATGGATCGCGCGATTTACCGGACCGACCTGATCGCCGAACCGGAAACCTGCGTCGCCAACACGTTCGAGGTCTATTTCGCTGAGGGCGAGGCCCGCCTGACCGAAGCCGCGCGCCAGGCGATCGGCATGACGGCCGCCCGGCTTCAGGGCTGCGCCATCGAGCGGGTCGTGGTGACCGGCCTGTCGGACGCCAGCGGCGGCGCGGTGGCCAATCAGGACCTGTCCGAGCGCCGCGCGATAGCCGTGGCCGAAGCCTTCACCTCTGCCGGCTGGCCCGCGCCGGCTTTCGAGATCAGCGCCGCCGGAGCGCAGGGCGCGACGACCGCGCAAGGCACCAGCGAGCCGATGCGCCGCCGCACGGAAGTCTTCGTTCAGGCCGCCCCCCGGCCCTGAGACGACGCGACGCTGTCGCGGACGGTGACGTGACGGGGTCGGGACCGCTAAGGTCGCGCCGACGTCCCGTGGAGGCCGCTTGTCCCTTTTCGCCAGAGTCCTGATCGCAGCCGCTCTTTGGCTGACCGCCGGAGCCGCCCTCGCGCAGCCCGCGACCACGTTCGCGCCCGGACCAGGGCCGCAGCGGACCGAGCGGATCGAGGCCGAACTGGTTCCGATGTCGGCCTGGGCCGCCCCCGGATCGACGGCCGTGGTGGCGATCAAACAGACCATCCAGCCCGACTGGCACACCTATTGGCGCAATCCAGGCGATTCCGGCGGCACCACCTCCCTGAGATGGACGACGCCGCAGGGCGTGAGGCCGGGCGAAATCGTCTGGCCCCTGCCCGAGCGGCAGCGGCTGTCGGGGCTGATGAATTTCGGCTATTCCGGCGAGGTTTACCTGCCGGTGCCGGTCGAGATTCCGGCCACGGCGCGCGCCGGGACGACGCTGACGCTGACGGTCAAGGCGCTGTTCTTCGTCTGCAGCGCCGAGATGTGCGTGCCGGACGAGTTGACCCTGAGGCTGGACCTGCCGGTGCGCGAGGGCGCCGCTCCGCTGGAACCAAGCCACGGGGCCGCGATCACGACGGTGCTGGCACAGGCACCCCGGCCGGCGGGGATCGAGGCGCGCATCGCGGTCGACAACGGCGTGCTGGTGCTCAGCGCCGCCGGTGGGCCGCTGGCCGGACGCAATCCGGGTCCAAGCTATTTCTTCCCCTTCGAGGGCGGGGTCATCGATCATCCGGCCCCCCAGACCGGTGTCTGGGGGCCGCAGGGCCTGACGCTGCGGCTGCAACCGGGCAGGGCGACCCGGGCCGGAGGCGTTTCCGGACCCGTCGAGGGCGTGCTGGCCACCGCGCAGGGGGCGTTCGAGATCCGCGCTGAACCGGGCGCGGCTCTGGCGGGAACCTCGGGGTCGGGCGAAGTGGCGGCGGCGGCGGACGCGAGCCCGGCTGCCGCGTCGACCGACCAGAGCGGACTTGCCGTCTTCGCCCAGGCCCTGCTGTTCGCGGTTCTGGGCGGGCTGATCCTGAACCTGATGCCCTGCGTCTTTCCCATACTGGCGATGAAGGCGGCGGCGCTGGCGGCCTCGGCCCATGACGTCCGCCATGCGCGGCGCGACGGGCTGGCGTTCCTCGCTGGGGTGCTGACGACCTTCCTGGTGCTGGCGGGCGTGCTGCTGGCGTTGCGGGCGGCGGGCGAGGCTGTGGGCTGGGGCTTTCAGCTGCAATCGCCGCCGGTGACGGCCGGTTTGGCCCTGCTGATGCTGGCGGTCGCGTTGAACCTGTCGGGCGTCTTCCATGTCGGCGCGGGTCTGCAAGGGGCCGGATCAGGACCGCTGGCGCGCCTGCCGGGCGGTCTCGGGGCGTTCTTCACCGGCGCGCTGGTCGTGATCGTCGCCGCGCCCTGCACCGCTCCCTTCATGGCCTTCGCGCTGGGAGCGGCGCTGGTGATGCCGTGGCCGATGGCGCTGATCGTGTTCCTCGGCCTCGGTCTGGGTCTGGCCCTGCCGTTCGTGCTCGTCAGCCTGACGCCCGGCCTGCTGGCGAAGCTGCCGCGCCCCGGACCGTGGATGGAGCGGCTCAAGGGGCTACTGGCCTTTCCCATGTATGCCACGGCCCTGTGGCTGGCTTGGGTGTTCAGCCGACAGACAGGCGGGGACGCCCTGGCCCTGCTGTTCGTCGCGGGCCTGTCGCTGGCGCTGGGCGCGTGGCTGATCGGCGGCGGCCAGTCCGAACGCACGGCCGGACGCAAGGGGTTGATACATTTGACGGCCGGGGTCACCGCCCTGCTGCTGGCGGGCGGGGCGCTGGTCATGGCGGCGCGGGTTCCGGCGTCGGCCGTCGACAGCCCGGGGATCGCTCAAGGCGCGGGGCCCGCGAGCGCGCCGTGGTCGAGCGCGGCGGTCGCGGCGGCGCTGGCCGAGGGGCGGCCGGTGCTGGTCAATTTCACCGCCGACTGGTGCGTCACCTGCAAGATCAACGAGCGCACCTCGCTGACCTCAAGCGGCGTCGCGGCGGCGATGACACGGACAAACGCCGTCTATCTGGTCGGGGACTGGACCCGGCGCGACGACACCATCACCGCCGAACTGCAGCGTCACGGACGGTCGGGCGTGCCGCTGTATCTGATTTACTCGCCGGGCACGGTTGAGCCGCGTGTGTTGCCGCAGTTGCTGACCGAGGGGGTGGTCGTGGATGCGTTGAAGGATGTGGGGGGGTGAGGCGTTTCCCTCTCCCGCTTGCGGGAGAGGTGGCCCGTCGATCGCGCCGCGATCCAGAGTCGGAGAGGGAAGTGAGAAATTCCCCCATCGTCGCTGTTCGCCTGCGGCGAAGACGCGACCGTCGTCCAGTCGGCTCTGCCGCCCGTTCCTCCACCCTCGCAAGCGGGGGAAGGAAACGAGAGGGACCTACATTTGCGGCTGGGGCGAGGTGATGACCTCGGCGTTTTCGTTGATCAGGTAGGCCAGTTTGTCGATTGCTACGCCGCAGGACATGGGAAACCTGATGCGCGAACTCATTATGTTGGCCGAATCGCGGATTCGGCGTTGAACCGGCTTACGCTCGACCCTTAAACGAGGGTTCACCTTCCGATAATCGAGTCCGCCCGATGACCGCTCGCTCCCAGGCCCTGTCCATGCTTCGCGCCCTGGCGCGCAAGGACGCCGGCGCGCGCATCATCCACCAGTTCGCCGCCGATCCCCGCCGGACCGAACGGATGGGCGTGGAGGCGGCCGGCCTCTATCTAGACCTGTCGAAACAGTCGTGGAGCGCCGAGGGGTTCGAAGCCGCGCTGGACCTAGCCCGCACCTGCGATATCGAGGGCCGGCGGGACGCGTTGTTCGCCGGCGAGGCCGTCAATGTCACCGAGGGTCGCGCCGTCCTGCATCCGGCCCTGCGCGCGGCCGACGACGCGGATTTCCGCGCTCTGGGCGAGCCTGTGTCGAAAGGGGTCGCCGAGACCCGCGCCCTGATGGCGGCCTTCGCCACCGACGTCCATTCCGGGGCCGAGACGGGCGGGGCCAAACAGCCGTTCACCGCCATCGTCCACATCGGTATCGGCGGCTCAGACCTGGGACCGCGGCTGCTGTGGGACGCTCTGCGCCCGCTGGAGCCGACCATCGACCTCCGGTTCGTGGCCAACATCGACCCGCGCGACATGGGCGAGGCCCTGTCCGGGCTGGACCCCGAAACCACGCTGGTCGTCATCGTGTCCAAGACCTTCACCACCCAGGAAACCCTGGCCAATGCCGACCTGGCCAAGGCGTGGCTGGCCGAGAGCCTGTCGCCCAAGAGGATGGTCAAACACCTGATCGGCGTCACGGCCGCGCCGGACAAGGCCGAAGCCTGGGGCTGTGGCCGGACCTTCGGGTTCCGCGACTGGGTCGGGGGTCGCTATTCACTGTGGTCGGCGGTCAGCCTTTCGGTGGCGGTGGCGCTGGGCTGGGACGTGTTCGAACGCGTGCTGGACGGGGCGCGGGCCATGGACGCCCACTTCCTCGAGGCCTCGCCGGAGGTCAATGCCCCGGTCCTGCTGGCGCTGGCCCAGGTCTATAATGTCGAGGGTCGCGGACGGCATGCCCGGACGGTCGCCCCCTATGCCCACGGCCTGCGCCGCCTGCCGGCCTTCCTGCAGCAGCTGGAGATGGAATCGAACGGCAAGGGGGTGAAGCGGGACGGGAGCCCCGTCGACACCGCCACCGGCCCGATCGTCTTCGGCGAGCCCGGCACCAACGGCCAGCACGCCTTTTTCCAGCAGATCCATCAGGGCCCGCAGGTCGTGCCGGCGGAATTCGTGGTCGTCGGCCACACCTCGGACGCCGCCATGGACGCGCGCGAGGGCGACGCCCCCCTGTGGGCCAACGCCCTGGCCCAGGCCCAGGCCCTGATGCTTGGCAAGACCGAGGCACAGGCGCGGGCCGAACTGATCGCGGCGGGCGCCGAGCCGGACGAGGCCGACCGTCTGGCCCCGCACAAGGCCTTTCCCGGCGACCGACCCTCCACGACCATCCTGCTGGACGCCCTGACGCCCGAGGCGGTGGGGGCGCTGCTGGCCATGTATGAGCACAAGACCTTTGTCGAGGGCGTCATCTGGGACATCAACAGCTTCGACCAGTGGGGTGTGGAACTGGGCAAGGCGCTGGCCAGGGCAATTCTCACGGACGTCGCCGACGGCGAACCCTCGCCCGGACTCGATCCGTCGACAGCCGAGCTGATGAAGCGACTGATGGTGTAGGCCGGGCGCGGGAAGCGGACGCGCTGAGAGTCTGGAATGGGTGGAAAGCGGTCTATCCCTGATGCTCCATCCCCGACATCGGGAGCAGGATCAGAAAGCTACATGGCGGGCTTCTGGATGCAGTGGGGAGCCGACGTGTCTCCCAAGGCGCTCTACCGGTTTCCGTGACGGTCTACCCACCATGTTCGATGAACGGGATCCCCGTTATCGGTGGCGCTGTATCGCGCGCCTCATCTCCTCACGGGTGACGAAGCCGTCCCGGTTGAGATCGTTGAACTGAAAGCCCCGCCGCGCCTGGCCTGCCAGCGACTCCGCCGTGATCCCGCCGTGGCGGCCGGACAAACGACGGAATTCCCGCGCCGCGCTGGCCAGACACCAAAGGCGTTGTGGTGGCTGCGAGGGAATGTCTGCCCCTAATCCCCCGCAGTGCTTGTCGTCGAACTCCCGAGCGTCGAGTTGGCCGCTGCGATCATGATCGAACTGGCTATAGACCAACCACTCCTTACCTCGCCACTCAGCGAGGCTTAGCCGATCATCATCGTCGTGGTCGGACATTTCGAATGCATGCTCTGACAGGTATCTCGACCGCTCTACACGCTGGCTTAGATCGGCCGGTGGGACATACTGTTGGGCCAACACGTCCGCCGGATGGACCGCAGCGAGAGCAAAAGCGACGAACAAAAAAAGTGGCGTCATACAAGCCTCGCGTGAACTCAGTGTGGAAATGTCGCACCTTCTAGGCTCAGGACTCATTGATCATAGCCAGAAGATCACCGTGGCGGCGATAGTGATGGCAGACATGAAGGTGTGTGCGCATCGGTCGTAGCGGGTATGGATGCGTCGCCAGTCCTTGAGCCTGCCGAACATGTTCTCGAT
>NZ_JBDNHO010000080.1:0-20047 GCF_041688735.1 Brevundimonas sp. | reverse complement strand
GGGGGGGGGGGGGGGTATAAAGGCGTTCAACGTTACGAGAGGGTGTTTCCGTCGCATTTCCAGCGATTAAAACGCACGTCGTTTTATCAGCCCTCTTTCGCACGCCCGACGTGTCTTTCGCGAGTGAACTTTCGGACAGATTGCGTCCGCCAGGCGCGGCAAGGCGTCACGCTCATCCCGCGTGCCTCAGGACCTCTTCCAGGCCCTGTTCGCGGACCTTGCGATACAGGGTCGAGCGACCGATGCCGAGGCGACGGGCGATCTCGGACATGTGGCCGGCATAGACCTCGATGGCGTGCTGGATCAGGTCGCGCTCGATCTCCTCCAGCGTCCTGAGGTGACCGCGCTCGTCAAGGATGCGAACAGGGCTGTCGGGCAGGGGAGGCAGTTCGATGCTCGCGGCACCCTCTCCCGGCATGCCCGGCGGGCGACCGCCGTCGCCCTGGCTTTCGGCGGGCAGGAAGGGGGCGGACAGTCCCGAGACGGCGGGAAAGTCGTGGGGCTGGAGGAAGGGCGCGTCGGACAGGACGATGGCGCGATAGACGGCGTTCTCAAGCTGACGGACGTTGCCGGGCCAGTCGAAGGTCTTCAACAGGGCCAGGGTCTCGCCGGCGCATCCCGCGACGCGCTTGCCCTCCTCGACGTTGAAGCGGGCGACGAAATGATCGACCAGCGCGGGTATGTCCTCACGCCGGTCGCGCAGCGCCGGAGCCTCGATCGGGAAGACGTTCAGGCGGTAGAACAGATCCTCGCGGAAGCGGCCGTCCCGGACCTGTTCGGCCAGATCGCGGTTGGCGGCCGAGACGATACGGACGTCAACCTTGACCGAGCGTTTGGAGCCGACGGGGTCGATCTCGCCTTCCTGCAGCGCGCGCAGCAGCTTGACCTGCGTGTCCAGCGGCAGTTCGCCGATCTCGTCCAGGAACAGCGTGCCGCCGGACGCCTCGGCGAACTTGCCCGGATGCTTGTCGGACGCGCCGGTGAAGCTGCCCTTCTCGTGTCCGAACAGGATGGACTCCACCAGATTGACGGGTAGGGCCCCGCAATTGACAGCCACGAAAGGCTTGCCCGACCGGTCGCTGGTGCCGTGCAGGGCGCGGGCGATGACTTCCTTGCCAACGCCGCTCTCGCCCGTGATCAACACCGGAATGCCGGATTTCGCGGCTCGTGCGCCCAGCGACTTCACCACGCGCATGGGTCGGCTGTCGCCGACCATATCGTCAAAGGACGTCCGGCCAGCCACATGTTTCTTGAGCCTGCCGACCTCGGCCGTCAGTTGGGTCATTTGCAAGGCGTTGCGGACGCCGACCAGCAGACGTTCGGCCGAGACCGGCTTGACGAAGAAGTCCTGGGCCCCGGCCTGCATGGCCCTGACCACGGCTTCCACACCCCCCGAAGCCGTCAGCACGATGACGGGCGTGGTCACGCCCGCCGTGCGGATCTCGGCCAAGGCCTCCATGCCGCTCATGCCCGGCATGACCATGTCCAGCAGGATCACGTCGGCCCCACCGCCCTTGGTCATGCGGTCGATGGCTTCGCCGCCGCTCTCGGCGTGCACGACCGCATAGCCTTCGCGTTCCAGCACGGCTTGGGCGAGGCGGCGTTGCGTCGGATCGTCATCGACCACGAGAACGGTCTTGGCCATAGGGGCACCCTTCATCATCGCACAGGCCTGTCCTCATTCGGCGGGACTGGCTCATTCCGGGACGTTTTTAGGCCTCACAAGGTGAAGATCGGGTTGTTCGGGGTGGTGAGCGCAGGGTTAACGGGGCGGATCACTTGAGTTCTCCGTCTTTGCGTGTATAGAGCGCGGCTTCTCCGTCATGGCCTCGCGTCATGGCGGTCCTGTCCGAGAACTTCGGGGCGTGGGGGCCACCCACGCCATAAATGCCAGAGAGCCCTCTGGTGCCGTGGGGAGATGGGGATGCAGACGACGCCAGACGTTCCGGTATCCGGACGTCGGGGTTCGAGCTTCCTTCGGACATTACGACCGGCCTGAACGCTTCGCGGCGACGCGCGGCGCTTTGGCCATCCGCCTCACGGGAATAAGCCCGGCGGCGAATACCAGACTGGAGACCGCAATGGACCGCGCACAAAAAGCCGAGTCGATCGAGACGCTCAAGGGCGTTTTCGCCGACGCGGGCGCCGTGGTCGTGACCCACAACCTGGGTCTGACCGTTGCGGACATGGAAGACCTGCGAGGACGCCTGCGTACTGCCGGCGGCACGTTCAAGGTGGTCAAGAACCGCCTGGCGCTCAAGGCCCTCGAAGCCGCCGAAGGCAGCGATTACCACGGCCTGTTCAAGGGTCCCGTGGGCATCGCCTATGCCAACGACGCGGTGACGGCCGCCAAGATCACCGCTGAATACGCCAAGGCCAATGACAAGTTCATCGTCCTGGGCGGCTTCATGGGTGAACAGGTTCTGGACGCGAAGGGCGTGGACGTTCTGTCCAAACTGCCGTCGCTGGATCAGATCCGCGCCTCGCTGCTCGGCCTGCTCAACGCTCCCGCGACCAGGATCGCCGGCGTCGTGCAAGCCCCGGCGGCCCAACTGGCCCGGGTGTTCAACGCCTATGCCACCAAGGACGCCGCGTAAGCGGACCTAGCCTCTTTCATCTCCGCACACTCTCTCTGAACCCAATCCCTCCGAAGGAACCTATATCATGGCCGACCTGTCCAAAATCGTCGAAGACCTGTCCAAACTGACCGTCCTCGAAGCCGCCGAACTGTCCAAGCTGCTGGAAGAAAAGTGGGGCGTCAGCGCCGCAGCTCCGGTCGCCATGGCCGCTGCCGGCGGCGGTGCCGCCGCTCCGGTTGAAGCCGCTGAAGAGCAGACCGAGTTCACCGTCGTCCTGACCTCGGGCGGCGAGAAGAAGATCAACGTCATCAAGGAAGTCCGTGGCGTGCGTTCGGACCTGGGTCTGAAGGAAGCCAAGGACCTGGTCGAAGGCGCTCCGCAGAACGTCGTCGAGAACGTCTCCAAGCAAGTCGCCGACGAAGTCGCCAAGAAGCTGACCGAAGCCGGCGCGTCCGTACAGATCAAGTAAGCAGGACGGACCTCTCGAGGTTTGTTTCTGTAAGGGCCGGGGGAAACCCCGGCCCTTTTCGTTTGTCGGATCAGCGCCGTCGCGGGGCCAGTATGTCGCCGAGCCGGTCCGGGGTACCCTCGATGCGCTCAAGCCGCGGGTAACGCAGGCCGTCGTGCCAGGCGAAGGACAGGGTGCGGAAGCGGTCGCCGTTCTTGAGGATCAGGACGATAGGGTCGCTGCCGCCCTTCGCCGCCGTGACCGCCTGGCGCAGGACTTCGGCAGAGGCGGCGCGGTCATTCACGGCGATCAGGTCCCAGCCTGCGCCCAGTCCCGCCTCATAGGCCGGGCCGCCCCAGCGGACGCCGCCGATGCGGTTGTTCGCGCCGAGGGTGAAGCCGAGGGAATACTGGAAGTCGTTGGCCCAGCCGGTGTGAACCTGTTTCTCGGTCGCGGTCAGACCGTCGACCCAGGTCAGCCGATAGCCGCCGCGCGCGAGGCCGTCCAACGGGGCGCGGGCGTCGGGACCGACGGCGTCCAGACGGCTGCGCAGGAAGCCGGACCAGTCGTGCGGGTGGACTGCGTCCAAGGCCGCGACCACCTCCTCGAAAGTATAGCCGCGCGCCTGGGCCTCGCCGTCCAGGCGACCGAAGAAGCCGCTGGCGAAGTCGTCGAGCGAGCGGCGACCGTTGGAGCCCTCGCGGATCAGGGTGTCTGCGTCCAGCCAGACCAGCAGGGCCTCGTCATAGTAGTCGGTGGTGGTGCGCATCCACGACGGCCACTGGCCGGGCACGCGATAGCCGAGAAGGTTGTGATTGTTGGTGTCCTGCAGCGAGCGCCACTGGCGGCCGGGCTGGGTCTCGTAGAAGGCGGCGTGGCCGGCCAGGCCCGCCAGGGTCTCGTCCTTGCCCGCCAGACCGGCGCGGGCGGCCAGCACCTCGCCCCAGTATGAGGTCAGGCCCTCATAGACCCACAGCAGGGTATTCTGGGTGGGGACATTGTAGTTGGCCGTCAGTTCGTCGGCCGGGCGCATGTATTTGCCGTTCCAGGAGTGCACATATTCGTGTGGCAATAGCTGTCGGCTGCTCAGCGAGCCCGTGCCCCTGGTGAAGAAGTCAGGCGCCAGGGTGTTCTCGGACGAGCGATGGTGCTCGAGTCCGATCCCGCCCAGCTGGCTGGTCACGCCGACCAGGAATTCGTAGCGGTCGAAGGGACGGGCACCGAACAGTCGGTCGGCCTGAACCACCAGGGACTCGAACTTTTCCATCAGTCCTTCGGCGGGCTGCAACTGCCCGGCCTCGTCGGCGACGAGGCTGAGGTGGACCGGCGACGGGCCGTCGGCGTCGAGCGCGAAGCGGCGGTAGTGGGCCCCCGCGAACATGGGGCTGTCGACCAGGGTGTAGAGGCTGACCGGCGCGAACCGGGCGAGGCCGCCCTCGTTCGACACCGTGTCGAGGGCGACGCCGTAGCCCCAGCCCTCGGGCAGCCGGATCGACGCCTCGACCGTGATGCCGGTGGCGGCATAGCCGGCCGGGTAGAGGATCGCCTTTTCCCACTGCATGTTGACGATGTTCGGGGTCTGGACCACCCGCCAGGCCCCGCCGTCGGGCTGGGTCAGCCACTGGAAGGCGACCTCGATCTCGGTCACGCCCAAGGGAATGTCGAGGTGGAAGGCGTGCGGCTCGATCGTGTCGCGCAGCCATTCCAGCCGGCGGCCGTCGGGTGCGGTGACGGTCAGGCCCGAAATCAGCTGGATCGGCCCGGTGCCGGCGTGGTTGCCGGGCAGGAACTCGGGATAGAGCAGGGTGAAGGCCCCGGCGGCCGGGACCGGGATGGTCTGGCGTACGCTGATGATGCGGCGGGCACGATCGGTGACGTCGGCCTCGTAGCGGATCACGCCCGGGAAGGTCGCCCGGGTCGGGGCGGGAATGGTCGGCTGCGGACGCGGCAGAGCCAGGGCGGCGTCCTGCGGCTGGGTCAGGACCGGGGTCTGGGCCAGGGCCGGGACGGCGGCGAACAGCAGCGCGGTGGCGCAGGCGGAGACGAACAGGCGGGCAGGGGAACGCATCATGTCGGCGACTCTCGGCGGGGGGAGGCGCAGATCACGCGCGAAGCCGCCCGGCGTCAAGGCGCGGAACGCAGGTCGTCGGCACCGGGCACCCGGAAAAAACAGTGCAATCGGTGCAATCGGTGCAATGGGCGCCGCCACGCCTCAGTCGTCTCCGGCGTGGGCGGCGACCGACGTCTTAAGCCGGTCCAGCAGCGCGTTGGCCCGGTCCAGCGCCTCATCCCCCGCCTGTGCCCGGCGATCGTCTTCCTCGCCCGAGGGGCGGCGGGTGGCGGCCAGTTCGCGATAGAGCCGGGTCCAGCCGCGCGCCTCGATCATCCGGCCGCGACGCACGGCCCGGGCGGCGTGGGCCCAGGCCAGTTCGGCCAGTTGCTGCGGCGTTTCATAGATGTCGACGGAAGGCCCGGCGTCGTCATCATCGGCAGGCGCAAACGGCGCGAGGGGATCGACCCGGTCCAGGCTGTCGTCGTCAGCGGACTCCAGGCCGAAAGGGTCATACGGCGGCGGCGTCCAGTCGTCGTCCGTTTTAACGGCGACGAAGGGCGCGTCGCAGGGCGTTTCGAGCTGATCGGCGCGCCGCCAGCCTTCGTTGCGGGCGCGCCAGCGGAAGGTCGACAGGCTGAGGCCGTGACGTTCGCAGACTTCGCCGGCGCTGCCGCCGGCCAGATAGTCGAGGCGAGCGGCGCTCCAGACGGCGTCGCTGCGGGGGCGATGGCCGGAGGGATCGTGGAAAAGGTCTGAGGCAAGGTCTGGGGCAAGAAAGGGTTCGCGGGTCATGCCCGGGAGTCTCGCACGACCCCGGTCCAGGGCGGACAAATGACGCTGATGGAGCTAAAATGCTAAATATAACAACGGTACAGAGCCGCCGATTGTGACGGCGTTCGCTGAACTGCCAGCGGTCAGGCGGGGGCTTTGACGTCCAGCAGTTCGACGGTGAACAGCAGGGTCGAGTTGGGGGGCAGCTCATCGCCGCCGACCCAGCGTTCGCCGTAGCCGAGCGCGGCGGGGATGACGAATTCGAACTTTTCGCCCTCGCGCATCAGGCCGACGCCCTCGGTCCAGCCCTTGATCACGCGGTTGAGCGGGAATTCGGCCGGTTCATTGCGAGCGTAGGAACTGTCGAACTCGCGGCCGTCAACGAAGGTGCCGCGATAGTGGACGCTGACCGTGTCCGTGGCGGCGGGCTGGCGGCCGGAGGCATTGGCCCGGCCCACGCGGCGATATTGCAGGCCGGACTCGGTGGTGGTCCAGCCGGGCCTGGCTCCGTTCAGCGTCAGATAGGCGGCGTTGCCGGCGTTCCAGTTCTCCTGGGTATTGCTGCCCGAGAAGTTGATGTCGGCGGCAGGGGCGCCGGGCGATGAGGCGCAGGCGGCGAGGACGAGGGCGGCGGAGGCGGCGATCAGGATGCGGGTCATGCGGCAACGCTATGCGTTCGACGGGGGGCAAGGCAATGGGCCACGCGATCGGCCCTGCGCCAGTCCTGAACACCTTCGCTGAAATCAACTGCGCAAGGGGGTCTTTATTTCGCCGTCAAAGTCAGTATATCACCCGGTTCCGCTATCTCCTCCATGAGTCCGCGCGAAAGCGTCGAGGCCCGGTCCGTCGCCCTCCGACCGAGCGAAGACGCGCTCCTCCCCAAGGAGCCCTACAGTCAGGTGTCCTGGTGCCGCAAGGCCCGAGGGTGGACGCCGAAACCGATGGTCACGGGTCGCCGTTTGGCGAAGCCGTGGCCGCTGCATTGAGCGCGGGCTGCCCGGCCTCGCGCATTGGGAAGACAGAATGGCCAAGTCCAAAGCCGAAGTCGCCGTCGTCAACGGCCATTTCGCCCACGCCACCACCTTTACCGGCAAGAAGCGCATCCGCCATTCGTTCGGCCGCATCCCCGAAGCGGTTCAGATGCCGAACCTGATCGAGGTTCAGCGCGCCTCCTATGAGCAGTTCCTGCAGCGCGAAGTGCGCTCGGGACCGCGCAAGGAACAGGGCATCGAGGCGGTGTTCAAGTCGGTGTTCCCGATCAAGGACTTCAACGAACGCGCCATCCTCGAATATGTCTCCTACGAGTTCGAGGACCCGAAATACGACGTCGAGGAATGCATCCAGCGCGACATGACCTATGCCGCGCCGCTGAAGGTCAAGCTGCGTCTGATCGTGTTTGAATCGGACGAGGAGACGGGCGCGCGCTCGGTCAAGGACATCAAGGAACAGGACGTCTACATGGGGGACATCCCCCTGATGACGGACAAGGGCACCTTCGTCGTCAACGGCACAGAGCGGGTCATCGTCTCGCAGATGCACCGTTCGCCGGGCGTCTTCTTCGACCACGACAAGGGCAAGACGCACAGCTCGGGCAAGCTGTTGTTCGCCGCGCGGGTGATCCCGTACCGCGGTTCGTGGCTGGACTTCGAGTTCGACGCCAAGGACATCGTCTTCGTCCGCATCGACCGCCGCCGCAAACTTCCGGCCACGACCTTCCTGATGGGTCTGGGCATGGACGGCGAGGAAATCCTCAAGACCTTCTACGAGACCGTGCCCTACGAGAAGCGCGGCGAAGGCTGGGTCACGCCCTACAAGCCGGAACGCTGGCGCGGGGTGAAGCCCGAGTTCGACCTGGTCGACGCCGACACCGGCGAGATCGTCGCCTCGGCCGGGGCCAAGATCAGCGCCCGCCAGGCCAAGAAGCTGGCCGACGGCGGCCTGAAGGCCCTGTCGCTGGCCGCCGACGCCCTGCTGACCAAATATCTGGCCGCCGACGCCGTCAACTACGAGACCGGCGAAATCTACGCCGAGGCCGGCGACGAGCTGGACGCGCCGACCATCGAACTGCTGGAAGGCTACGGTTTCACCACCATCGACGTGCTGGACATCGACCACGTCACGGTCGGCGCCTACATGCGCAACACCCTGCGGGTGGACAAGAACACCGGCCGCGAGGACGCGCTGTTCGACGTCTACCGCGTGATGCGCCCGGGCGAGCCGCCGACCCCGGAGGCCGCCGAAGCCATGTTCAACTCGCTGTTCTTCGACAGTGAGCGCTACGACCTGTCGGCCGTCGGCCGGGTCAAGATGAACATGCGTCTGGAAACGCCGGAAGTGTCCGACGAAATCCGCGTCCTGCAGAAGGACGACGTGCTGAAGGTGCTCCAGATTCTGGTGGGGCTGAAGGACGGCCAGGGCGAGATCGATGACATCGACAACCTGGGCAACCGCCGGGTCCGTTCGGTCGGCGAGCTGCTGGAGAACCAGTACCGCGTCGGCCTGCTGCGGATGGAGCGCGCCATCAAGGAGCGCATGTCCTCGGTCGATATAGACACGGTGATGCCGCACGATCTGATCAACGCCAAGCCGGCCGCTGCGGCCGTGCGCGAGTTCTTCGGTTCGTCGCAGCTGTCGCAGTTCATGGACCAGACCAATCCGCTTTCGGAGATCACCCACAAGCGTCGTCTTTCGGCGCTTGGCCCGGGCGGTCTGACGCGTGAGCGCGCGGGCTTCGAGGTCCGCGACGTGCACCCGACCCACTATGGCCGCATCTGCCCGATCGAAACGCCGGAAGGCCCGAACATCGGCCTGATCAACTCGCTGGCCACCCACGCGCGGGTCAACAAATACGGCTTCATCGAGAGCCCCTACCGTCGCGTCAAGGACGGCAAGGCCACGGACGAGGTGGTCTACATCTCGGCCATGGAAGAGGCGAAATACACGATCGCCCAGGCCAACATCGAACTGAAGAACGGCATGATCGTCGAGGAGCTGGTCCCCGGCCGGATCAACGGCGACTCGCAATTGCTGATCCGCGCCGACGTGGACATGATGGATGTGTCGCCGAAACAGGTCGTTTCGGTCGCCGCCGCGCTGATCCCCTTCCTGGAGAACGACGACGCCAACCGGGCCCTGATGGGCGCGAACATGCAGCGTCAGGCCGTGCCGCTGGTGCAGTCGGACGCGCCGCTGGTCGGCACCGGCATGGAAGCCATCGTCGCGGTGGACTCCGGCGCCGTCGTGGTCGCCAAGCGTGACGGCGTCGTCGAACAGATCGACGGCACCCGTATCGTCGTGCGCGCCACCAACGAGCTCGACGCCGGCCGTTCGGGCGTCGACATCTACCGCCTGTCCAAGTTCCAACGGTCCAACCAGTCGACCTGTATCAACCAGCGCCCGATCGTGCGCGTGGGCGATGAAGTGAAGGTCGGCGACGTGATCGCCGACGGCCCTTCGACGGACCTGGGTGAACTGGCCCTGGGCCGCAACGCCCTCGTCGCCTTCATGCCCTGGAACGGCTACAACTTCGAAGATTCGATCCTGATCTCCGAGCGTATCGTGCGCGACGACGTCTTCACCTCGATCCATATCGAGGAGTTCGAGGTCATGGCCCGCGACACCAAACTGGGTCCGGAAGAGATCACCCGCGACATCCCCAACGTCGGCGAGGAAGCCCTGCGCAACCTCGACGAAGCGGGCATCGTGGCCATCGGCGCCGAGGTCCAGCCGGGCGACATCCTGTGCGGCAAGGTCACGCCCAAGGGCGAAAGCCCGATGACGCCGGAAGAGAAGCTGCTGCGCGCCATCTTCGGCGAGAAGGCTTCTGACGTCCGCGACACCAGCCTGCGCCTGCCGCCCGGCGTCGCCGGCACGATCGTCGACGTGCGCGTGTTCAACCGTCACGGCGTCGACAAGGACGAGCGGGCCATCGCCATCGAGCGGTCGGAAATCGAGCGCCTCGGCAAGGACCGCGACGACGAGCTCAAGATCCTCGAGCGCAACGTCTACGGCCGCCTGCAGCCCCTGATCCTGGGCAAGACCGCCACCTCGGGCCCGAAGGGCCTGGGTCGTGGCGCGGTGACGGACGCCAAGCTGGGCGAGCTGTCGCGCGGCCTGTGGTGGCAGATCGCCCTCGCCGACGAGAAGGCGATGGGCGAGCTGGAAGCCATGAAGAAGCAGTTCGAGGACGCCCGCAAGGCGCTCGACCGCCGCTTCGAGGACAAGGTCGAGAAGCTGCAACGCGGCGACGAACTGCCCCCCGGCGTGATGAAGATGGTCAAGGTCTTCGTGGCCGTGAAGCGCAAGCTTCAGCCCGGCGACAAGATGGCCGGCCGTCACGGCAACAAGGGTGTCATCTCCAAGATCCTGCCGATCGAGGACATGCCGCATCTGGAAGACGGGACCTCGGTCGACGTCGTGCTGAATCCGCTGGGCGTGCCGTCGCGCATGAACATCGGCCAGATCTTCGAAACCCACCTGGGCTGGGCCGCCGCCGGTCTCGGCAAGCAGATCCAGAGCCTGCTGGAAGCCTGGCAACAGGGCGGACAGAAGAAGGCGCTGGTCGATCATCTGGTCAGCATCTACGGGCCGGACACCCCGCTTCCCGACTCGGAAGAGGATCTGATCGAACTGGCCAGGAACCTGTCCAAGGGCGTGCCCTTCGCCACCCCGGTGTTCGACGGCGCGCACATCAACGACATCGAGGAACTGCTGGAGAAGGCGGGCCTGGACCGATCCGGCCAGTCGATCGTCTATGACGGTCAGACCGGCGAGCAGTTCAAGCGTCCGGTCACGGTCGGCTACATCTACATGCTGAAGCTGCACCACCTGGTCGACGACAAGATCCACGCCCGTTCCATCGGTCCTTACTCGCTGGTCACCCAACAACCGCTGGGCGGCAAGGCCCAGTTCGGCGGACAGCGGTTCGGCGAGATGGAGGTGTGGGCGCTGGAAGCCTATGGCGCGGCCTACACCCTGCAGGAAATGTTGACGGTGAAATCCGACGACGTGGCCGGCCGGACCAAGGTCTATGAGGCCATCGTCAGAGGCGACGACAGCTTCGAGGCGGGCATTCCCGAGAGCTTCAACGTGCTCGTCAAGGAAATGCGCTCGCTGGGCCTGAACGTGGAGCTGGAGAACAGCTGAGGCGCGCGGAGCGCGCCTCAGAGTGGCGAGTGATCAGTGGTGAGTGGCGAGTGAAGCGATTCAGCGCCGTCGTTGCCCTTCTTGCTCGCCACTGATCACTCGCCACTCGCCACTATTTTTTACGCGGCCCTCCCGCCGCAGAAGGAAAACAAGATGAACCAGGAAGTCCTGAACATCTTCAACCCGGTCCCGGTCACCCCGACCTTCGACCAGATCCGCATCGCCCTGGCCTCGCCGGAGAAGATCCGGTCGTGGTCGTTCGGCGAGATCAAAAAGCCGGAAACCATCAACTACCGCACGTTCAAGCCCGAGCGCGACGGCCTGTTCTGCGCCCGTATCTTTGGCCCGACCAAGGACTACGAATGCCTTTGCGGCAAGTACAAGCGCATGAAATACAAAGGTATTATCTGCGAGAAATGCGGAGTGGAGGTCACCTTGGCCCGCGTCCGGCGCGAGCGGATGGGCCATATCGAGCTGGCCGCCCCGGTCGCTCACATCTGGTTCCTGAAGTCGTTGCCGTCGCGCATCTCGCTGATGCTTGACATGGCGCTGAAGGACGTCGAGCGCGTCCTGTATTTCGAGAACTACATCGTCACCGAGCCGGGCCTGACCCCGCTGAAGCAGAACCAGCTGCTGACGGAAGACGAATTCTATCGCTACCAGGACGAGTTCGGCGATGACGGCTTCACCGCCGAGATCGGTGCCGAGGCCGTGCGCAACCTGTTGATCGGCATCGACCTGCATGCCGAAGCCGACAAGCACCGCGGCGAACTGGCCGACAGCCCCTCGGAAATGAAGGCCAAGAAGGCCTCCAAACGCCTGAAGCTGATCGAGGCCTTCCTCGAAAGCGGCAACAAGCCCGAGTGGATGATCCTGACGGTCGTGCCGGTGATCCCGCCTGAGCTGCGCCCGCTGGTGCCGCTGGACGGCGGCCGCTTCGCCACCTCCGACCTGAACGACCTGTATCGCCGGGTCATCAACCGCAACAACCGCCTGAAGCGGCTGATCGAGCTGCGCGCGCCCGACATCATCATCCGCAACGAAAAGCGGATGCTGCAGGAATCGGTCGACGCCCTGTTCGACAACGGCCGTCGTGGTCGCGTCATCACGGGTGCCAACAAGCGCCCGCTGAAGTCGCTGGCCGACATGCTCAAGGGCAAGCAGGGCCGCTTCCGTCAGAACCTTCTGGGCAAGCGCGTCGACTATTCGGGCCGTTCGGTCATCACCGTGGGTCCCGAGCTGAAGCTGCACGAGTGCGGCCTGCCCAAGAAGATGGCGCTGGAGCTGTTCAAGCCGTTCATCTACGCGCGCCTCGACGCCAAGGGCCTGTCGGGCACGGTCAAACAGTCCAAGCGCATGGTCGAGCGCGAGCAGCCGCAGGTGTGGGATATCCTCGACGAGGTGATCCGCGAGCATCCGGTACTGCTGAACCGCGCGCCGACGCTGCACCGTCTGGGCATCCAGGCGTTCGAGCCCAAGCTGATCGAGGGCAAGGCCATCCGCCTGCACCCGCTGGTCTGTACGGCGTTCAACGCCGACTTCGACGGCGATCAGATGGCCGTCCACGTGCCGCTGAGCCTCGAGGCCCAGCTGGAAGCGCGCGTCCTGATGATGTCGACGAACAACATCCTGTCGCCCGCCAACGGCAAGCCGATCATCGTGCCGTCGCAGGATATCGTGCTGGGTCTCTACTACCTGTCCCTGATCAAGGAAGGCGAGAAGGGCGAGGGCAAGCTGTTCGCCAACATGGGCGAGATCGATGCCGCGCTCGACGCCGGTGTCGTGTCCCTGCACACCAAGATCAAGGCGCGCTGGACCGAGATGAACGCCGCCGGCGAAGTCATCACCAAGGTCATCGACACGACCCCGGGCCGGATGAAGCTGGGCGCGCTGCTGCCGCACAACGCCAACATCGGCTACCGCCTGCTCGAGAAGAATCTGACCAAGAAGGAGATCGGCAACCTGATCGATCAGGTCTATCGCCACTGCGGTCAGAAGGCGACGGTCATCTTCGCCGACCAGATGATGCAGCTGGGCTTCCGCGAGGCGGCCAAGGCGGGCATTTCCTTCGGCAAGGATGACATCGTCATCCCGGCCGCCAAGGCCACCCTGGTCGCCGCCACCCGGACCCAGGTCGAGGAGTATGAGCAACAGTACGCGGACGGCCTGATCACCAAGGGCGAGAAATACAACAAGGTCGTCGACGCCTGGGCCAAGGCCACGGACAAGATCGCCGACGCGATGATGGGCGAGATCGCCCAGCCCCGCGTGCTGATCAAGGGTCAGGCCCCGGACATCAACTCGGTGTTCATGATGGCCAACTCGGGTGCCCGCGGTTCGCAGGCCCAGATGAAGCAGCTGGGCGGCATGCGCGGCCTGATGGCCAAGCCGTCCGGCGAGATCATCGAGACGCCGATCATCTCGAACTTCAAGGAGGGTCTGACCGTTCTTGAGTATTTCAACTCCACCCACGGTGCCCGCAAGGGTCTGGCCGACACCGCGCTGAAGACCGCCAACTCGGGTTATCTGACCCGTCGTCTGGTGGACGTGGCGCAGGACTCCATCGTCACCGAGGACGATTGCGGCTCCACGCGGGGCATCACCCTGCGCGCCGTGGTCGAAGGCGGCGACGTGCTGGTCTCGCTGGGCCAGCGCGTCCTGGGTCGCTATGCGGCCGAGGACATCAAGGAGCCGGGCGGCGAGACGGTGCTGTTCAAGGCCGACACCTACCTCCAGGAAGAGGAGGTCGAGGTCATCGACAACGCCGGCGTCCAGTCCATCAAGGTCCGTTCGGCCCTGACCTGCGAGGCCGAAGCCGGCATCTGCGCCTTCTGCTACGGGCGTGATCTGGCGCGCGGCACCAACGTCAACATCGGCGAAGCGGTCGGCGTCATCGCGGCGCAGTCGATCGGCGAGCCGGGCACCCAGCTGACGATGCGGACCTTCCACATCGGCGGTACGGCCCAGGTGGCGGAAACCTCGTTCTACGAGGCGACCAACCCCGGGATCGCCAAGATCACCGGCCCGACCGTCAAGGCGGCGCACGGCGATCTGGTGGCCATGAGCCGCAACGTCGTCGTCACCATCGTCGTCGACGGCAAGGACCGCGAGAGCCACAAGATCCCCTATGGAGCGCGCCTGCGCGTCATCGAGGGGTCGGACGTCAAGCGCAGCCAGCGCCTGGCCGAGTGGGATCCCTACACCTCTCCGATCCTGACCGAAGTCGGCGGCGCGATCCGATTCGAGGATCTGGTCGAGGGCCTGTCGGTCCGTGAGGAAACCGACGAAGCGACGGGCATCGCCCAGCGCGTCGTCAGCGACTGGCGCGCCAGTCCCCGCGGCGCGGACCTGCGTCCGGCCATGGGCGTCACCTCCGGTGAGGCCTATGCCAAGCTGGCCTCGGGCTCGGACGCCCGTTACCTGCTGCCGGTGGGCGCGGTTCTGTCCGTTTCCAACGGCGACGTCGTCAAGCCGGGCGAGATCATCGCTCGCGTCCCGACCGAGGGCGCCAAGACGCGCGACATCACCGGCGGTCTGCCGCGGGTGGCCGAGCTGTTCGAAGCCCGTCGACCCAAGGACTGCGCGGTCATCGCCGAGATGGACGGCCGCGTGGAATTTGGACGCGACTACAAGAACAAGCGTCGCATCAAGATCACGCCGGAACCGGATGCCGACGGCAACCAGGCCGAGCCGGTCGAATTCCTGATCCCCAAGGGCAAGCACATCTCCGTCCACGACGGCGATCTGATCAACAAGGGCGATTACATCATCGACGGCAACCCGGATCCGCACGACCTGCTGCGCATCCAGGGCGTCGAGGCCCTGGCCGAGTATCTGGTGAACGAAGTGCAGGAGGTCTATCGCCTGCAAGGCGTGCCGATCAACGACAAGCACATCGAGGTGATCGTTCGCCAGATGCTGCAGAAGGTCGAGATCCTGGACTCGGGCGAAACCACCCTGATCCGTGGCGACACGGTCGAAGTGGCGGAAGCCGTGGCCGAGAACCTCAAGGTCGAGAAGCGCAAGGGCCGTCAGGCCACCACCCAGCCGGTCCTGCTGGGCATCACCAAGGCGTCGCTGCAGACCCGCAGCTTCATCTCGGCGGCGTCCTTCCAGGAGACCACCCGCGTCCTCACCGACGCCTCGGTCAACGGCAAGACGGACACGCTGGAAGGCCTGAAGGAAAACGTCATCGTCGGTCGACTGATTCCGGCGGGCACGGGGGCCTATCTCCGCGCCCTGCAGAAGATCGCCAACGAGCGCGACGAGGTCCTGACCACCGCGCGGGAAGAGGCCATCGAGCCGCTGCCCGCCGATCTGGCACTGGAGCTGGAGAGCAGCGAAAGCTGATCCAAGGGTTCGGACTGAAATGAAGAGGGCGGTTCCGGTGACGGGGCCGCCCTTTTTTTCTCCTCCCTGTCGCGCAGCGATGGGGAGGTGGCGCGGCGCGCTTGCGCCGTGACGGAGGGGGCGACGCCGGCCGGGCCGGTGGACCGCTAAACACCATCACCGAGTCGCCCCCTCCGTCTCGCCGGCTATCGCCGTCGAGCCACCTCCCCATTCGCGACGCTCATGGGGAGGAGATGCTACCGCGGCCCGTCGCGGCGGTTGGTGCGGATGTTCTGCGTCGAGTCCGGCTGGAACGATGGGTCGAGGTGGCCCCCGGCGACGCCCATGCCGAAATTGGAGCCGACGCCGTCCGACGGGCCGACGTTGCCACTGCCGCCAGCCAGCGGACGGCGGCGCGACTCATAGTTGGCCAGGGCGCGGGCCCCCTCGCGCGCGAACGGACTGTCGTCGGTGTCGTCGATCGGCGCGGCGCGGGCGGCGGCCAGACCGAAACGCTCGTCGCAGACGGCGCGCTCTCCCGCCGTCAGCAGACGCGGGTTGGCGCAGCCGACCGGGCTGACCCGAAGGCCCCGCGCCACGCGGTCGCCCAGCGTCCGGGGCCGGAGCTGCCAGACGGCGGCACCGACCTCCGCGGGCGGCGCGACGCCTGCAGGGCCGAACCGGGGCGCGGGCGCGGACGGCGCGTCCTCGTCGCGCGGGGCACGGAAGGGCAGGGCAGGGGCTGCGGTGGCCGAACCGGGCAGGTCGAGGCTGTCCATGGGCGTCGGTCGTGCCGCCGGCTGCGGCCGGACGCGGGCGAGCTCGCCGGACAGCAGCGGGCGGGGTTCGATCTCGACCATGATGACGGGCGGGGGAGCGTCGAACGCAGCGATGTCGTCGAGCGCCAATGATCTCATGCCGATGAGACCCAGGACGAGCGCGTGGGCCAGGACCGACGCGGCCACGATCGCCGGATTGCGCCAGCCTCCGGCACGGGTTGGCCACGTCCACGCCAGCCCCGCCATTCGCCCTCCGATCCTTTACCGCATTACAGGACGGGTGGAGCGTGGCGGTAATGGGGCCGGTTGCATGCGGCCTACGTTTCGCGCCCGTCGCCACCCTTGACCGAACGGGCCTCCCGGCGTAGAAGCCGCCCACTTTCGAGGTTCCCGGTTCGCCGGGTTCCGGGATCGTGACAATTGAACGGACGGGCTGTGCCCGCCGGAACGCCCGAAGCGCGCGTTCCGGCCCTTTTTGTTGGTTGACCGGTTCGCCGGGCGGCAAACCGGGGGCGTTTGGTTGCTCCTTTCCGGCTCGAGATCAAACCCGGGGCGGCGCGTCAGCGTCGTCCGAAAAGAAGGCTCATGAGGCGCTCCGGCCGAAAGGCACACGCCTCCATCGATTGAAAGAGACGAGTTTCGAATGCCGACTATCAACCAGCTGATCCGCAAGCCGCGCCAACCCAAGCCGGTGCGCAACAAGGTGCCGGCCCTGAAGGGCTGCCCCCAGCGCCGCGGCGTCTGCACCCGCGTCTATACGACGACCCCGAAGAAGCCGAACTCGGCTCTGCGGAAGGTCGCCAAGGTGCGTCTGACCACCGGCATCGAAGCCGTGTGCTACATCGGCGGTGAAGGCCACAATCTGCAGGAGCACTCGGTGGTCCTGATCCGCGGCGGCCGCGTCAAGGATTTGCCCGGCGTGCGTTACCACATCCTGCGCGGCGTGCTCGATACGCAAGGCGTCAAGGACCGCAAGAAGCGCCGTTCGCACTACGGCACGAAGCGTCCGAAGTAAGCGACAGCTCCATTCCATTCGCCGGTCCATACCTTCGGGTTTCGGATCGGCCGTCCGACACCGATTTAGAAGGCCAAGCCCATGTCACGTCGTCACCGCGCCCAGAAACGCGAAGTCCTGCCGGATCCCAAATACAAGGATCTGATCGTCACCAAATTCATGAACTACGTCATGTACGAGGGCAAAAAGGCCGTCGCCGAGAACATCGTCTACGGCGCGTTCGAGATCCTGGCCGAAAAGAAGAAGGAACAGGAGCCCGTCGTGACGTTCCATGCCGCGCTGGACAATGTGGCCCCGGCCGTCGAAGTCCGTTCGCGTCGCGTCGGCGGTGCCACCTATCAGGTGCCGGTCGAGGTTCGCCCCGATCGTCGTCGCGCCCTGGCCATCCGCTGGCTGGTCAACGCCGCCCGCAAGCGTGGCGAGAACACCATGACCGAAAAGCTGGCCGCCGAGCTGCTGGATGCGTCGAACAACCGCGGCACCGCGGTCAAGAAGCGCGAAGACACCCACAAGATGGCCGAAGCCAACCGCGCCTTCAGCCATTACCGCTGGTAACGCCTTTAAAGCGTCACTCGCGCTGACTAACGACAGGGTATTCGGCGCGGGCGGTTTGAGCTAAATCGCCCGCGCCCCTTCCCCACGCAGATCGACATCTCCCTGAGGGCGCTCCCCGCGCCCGAATTCACTTCAAGGCACGTTCACCATGGCCCGCGTCAACAAGATCGAGGACTACCGCAATTTCGGCATCATGGCCCACATCGATGCGGGCAAGACGACGACGACCGAGCGGATCCTTTATTACACCGGCAAGAACCACAAGATCGGCGAAGTGCACGACGGCGCCGCGACCATGGACTGGATGGACCAGGAGCAGGAGCGCGGCATCACCATCACGTCGGCCGCGACGACCGCCTACTGGAAAGAGAAGCGCCTCAACATCATCGACACCCCCGGTCACGTGGACTTCACCATCGAAGTCGAGCGTAGCCTGCGCGTGCTGGACGGTGCCGTGGCTGTGCTGGACGGCAACGCCGGCGTCGAGCCGCAAACCGAGACCGTCTGGCGTCAGGCCGACAAGTACAAGGTTCCGCGGATCGTCTTCGTCAACAAGATGGACAAGATCGGGGCCGATTTCGACGCCTCGGTGCAGTCGATCCGCGACCGTCTGGGCGCCAAGGCTGTGCCGATCCAGTTCCCGATCGGTTCGGAGAACACCCTGTCGGGCCTGGTCGACCTGGTCGCCATGACGTCGGTCGTCTGGGACAACGACGCCCTGGGCGCCAACTTCACCGTCGGCGAGATCCCGGCCGACCTGATGGAAAAGGCCGTCGAGGCCCGCCAGTACCTGATCGACAACGCCGTCGAGCAGGACGACGAGGCCATGGAGGCCTATCTGGAAGGCGTCGAGCCGACCGAGGCGGTGCTGAAACGCTGCATCCGCAAGGCCGTTCTGATCGGTGCCTTCTATCCGATCCTGTGCGGCTCGGCCTTCAAGAACAAGGGCGTGCAGACGCTGCTTGACGCCGTCGTCGACTACCTGCCGTCGCCGCTTGACATCCCGCCGACGCCGGGCATCGACTTCAAGACTGAAGAGCCGATCGTGCGCCGCGCCTCGGACGACGAGCCCCTGTCGGTGCTGGCGTTCAAGATCATGGATGACCCGTTCGTCGGCTCGCTGACCTTCTGCCGCATCTATTCCGGCAAGCTGGAAACCGGCATGGGCCTGCTGAACTCCAGCCGCGACCGCAAGGAACGCGTCGGCCGCATGCTGCTGATGCACTCCAACGACCGTCAGGACATCAAGGAAGCCTATGCCGGCGACATCGTCGCCCTGGCCGGGCTCAAGGACACTCGCACGGGCGACACCCTGTGCGACCCGCTGAAGTCGCCCGTCATCCTCGAGAAGATGGAATTCCCGGCCCCGGTGATCGAGATCTCGGTCGAGCCCAAGACCAAGGCCGACCAGGAGAAGCTGGGCGTCGCCCTGGCCAAGCTGGCCTCGGAGGATCCGTCCTTCACCGTCTCGACCGACCACGAGTCGGGCCAGACCATCCTCAAGGGGATGGGCGAACTGCACCTCGATATCAAGATCGACATCCTGCGCCGCACCTACAAGGTCGACGCCACGATCGGTCAGCCGCAGGTGGCCTACCGTGAATCGCTCGGCCGCAAGGTCGACATCGACTACACCCACAAGAAGCAGACCGGCGGTACGGGCCAGTTCGCCCGCGTCATGCTGACGTTCGAACCGGGCGAGCCGGGCTCGGGCTTCGTGTTCGAGAACTCGATCGTCGGCGGGGCGGTGCCCAAGGAATACATCCCGGGCGTCCAGAAGGGTCTGGAGTCCATCAAGGACTCGGGCCTGCTGGCCGGCTTCCCGCTGATCGACTTCAAGGCGACCCTGACGGACGGCAAATACCACGACGTCGACTCCAGCGTGCTGGCGTTCGAAATCGCGGCCCGCGCCGCCTTCCGCGAACTGAAGGAAAAGGGCGCGCCCAAGCTGCTCGAGCCGATCATGGCGGTCGAAGTCGTGACCCCCGAGGATTACCTCGGTTCGGTCATCGGCGACCTGAACGGCCGTCGTGGCATGATCCAGGGTCAGGACATGCGCGGCAACGCCACCGTCGTGAACGCCTTCGTGCCGCTGGCCAACATGTTCGGCTATGTGAACACGCTGCGCGGCATGTCGCAGGGCCGCGCGCAGTTCACCATGCAGTACGACCATTATGAGCCGGTGCCGCAACACGTCGCCGACGAAGGGATCAAGAAATACAGCGCCTAAACCCACAGTTTGCTTTCGGCGGACCCCGGTCCGCCGGGGCCCCTGAAAACCCAAGGACAAGCCCCCTGTTCAGGGGACGGAGAGAAGAGAATGGCCAAGGAAAAGTTCGAACGTAACAAGCCGCATTGCAACATCGGCACGAT
>NZ_JBDNHO010000010.1:0-5999 GCF_041688735.1 Brevundimonas sp. | reverse complement strand
TCGGGAACGGCCACGGTGTCGCTCCGCAACCTCGGCTCGTCGCGCACCCTGGTGCTGATCGACGGTCGCCGGATGGGCTACGGCTCGCCGAACGACGACGCGGCCGACCTGAACCAGATCCCGGAACAACTGGTCGAACGCGTTGAAGTCCTGACCGGCGGTGCCTCCGCCGTCTACGGTTCGGACGCCCTCGCCGGCGTCGCCAACTTCATCATGAGGAAAGATTTCGAAGGCGTTCAACTGGACGCCCAGTACGGCTTCTATCAGCACAACAACGACTATGACGGCGTTGGCAACCTGCGCGCCGAGATCGCGCGTCGCGGTACGACCAACCCTTCGCAGTTCGCCCTGCCGGATGACAATGTCTCGGACGGCGAAAGCCGCTCATTGAACGCCGTCATTGGTGTGTCGGCTCCCGACGGCCGCGGTAATGTGATGGCCTATGCGGGTTATCGGAACAATAATCCGGTCCTGCAACGCGACCGGGACTACTCTGCCTGCGCCATCGCCGCACCATCTGCGGTGCCGCCTCCCGGCGTCGCCCCGAATACCTACAATTGCGGTGGTTCGGGCACCTCGTTCCCTGGCCGGTTCACGGACTTCGGTACTTACAACTCCACGCTTGGTGCCGGCCGGACCTTCGTGCCGTTCAACGCGAACCTCAACAATTACAACTACGGCCCCTTGAACTACTATCAGCGCCCGGATGAGCGTTACACCCTCGGCGCTTTCGGCCGCTACGAAGTGAACGAGAAGGCGGAAGTATTCGCCCAGCTGATGTTCTCCGACTACAGCTCGGTTGCCCAGATCGCGCCTTCCGGAAACTTCTTCAGCACGTCGGACATCAACTGCGACAACCCCCTGCTCGGTACGCAGCAACGGACGACCATAGGTTGTACGGCGGGCGATATCGTCGCCGGCAACCGCCGGGAGATGTTTGTTGGTCGCCGGAACGTCGAGGGCGGTGGTCGTCAGGACAGTCTGAACTTCGAGTCCTATCGCGGCGTCGCCGGTGTCCGCGGTGAGCTCACGCCGGGCTGGAACTACGACGTGGCGGCCCAGTTCTCGCGGGTCCGTCAATCGCGCGTTTATCTGAACGACTTCTCGGTGTCCCGTCTGGGTCGCGCTCTTGACGTCGTCAACGTGGCCGGCACGCCGACCTGCCGGTCTGTCGTCAACGGCACCGATCCCGCGTGCGTGCCCTATGACATCTTCATCCAGGGTGGCGTCACTCAGACGGCGCTGGACTACCTGCAGATTCCGCTGGTTCAGACCGGCCAGACCACCCAGCAGGTGATCACCGCCGCTGTCACCGGCGACACCGGTTGGACCATGCCGACCGCCTCGCGCAGTCTGCAGGTCGCCTTCGGTGCCGAATACCGCCGTGACTTCCTCGGCTTCGTCACCGACACTGCCTTCGCCACCGGCGACGGTGCCGGTCAGGGCGGCCCGACCATCGGCTTCAGTGGCGACACCGACGTGGCCGAGGTCTTCGGCGAGTTCCAGCTTCCGCTGGCCGACGATCAGCCCTGGGCCTATTCGGCCTCGATCGACGGTGCCTATCGCCGGTCGGAGTACGAAAACTACGGTACCGACACCTACAAGCTCGGCGCCGACTACGCCCCCGTTGAAGACATCCGCTTCCGCGCCAGCTATTCGCGCGCGGTTCGCGCCCCCAACGTGATCGAATTGTTCACGGCCCAGGGCTTTAACCTGTTCGACGCTGACCGCGATCCTTGCGACGCGTCCACTGGCGCCGTAGCGGCCAACTGCATCGGTGCCGCGCCGTTCCAAGTCACTGCCGGTCAATCGGCGGGCGGTGGTCTGGACAGCCCGGCTAACCAGTACAGCTTCCTTCAGGGCGGCAATCCAAACCTGAATCCTGAAGAATCCGACACCTACACGGCCGGCGTCGTGTGGGAGCCCAGTTTCTTCCCGCGCTTCAACCTGTCGGTCGACTATTTCAGCATCAAGATCGATCAGGCCATCCAGACATTGGGTGCCCTGAACACCCTGAACCTCTGCTATCAGAACAGCGACGCTGCGGCGTGCGGCCGCATCAACCGTAACCCGGGCACCGGCCAACTGTGGATCGGTAGCGGCAATGTGCAGGACCTGAACATCAACATCGGTGGTTTCGAAACCTCAGGCGTTGACGTCAATGCCAACTACAATGTCGACCTCGAGGACTGGGGCATGGCCGGCTACGGCTCGCTGCGAGGTTCGTTCGTCGGTACGTGGCTGAACGACTTGGTGACCGATACAGGTGCCGGTACTACGCAGTCGACCTATGACTGCGCCGGCTTCTACGCCAACCAGTGCGGCGTGCCGAACCCGGAATGGCGTCACCGCGCCCGCCTGAGCTGGATCACCCCGTGGGACTTAGACATCTCGGGCACCTGGCGCCACTACGGCGCAGTTGAAATCGCCGTACTGGGCGCCGGCGGTTCGCTGAACAACGGCGGTGCCCGTATCGATCGCAACTTCGACGCGGAAAATTACTTCGATCTGGCGGCCGTCTGGCAGATGCGTGACACCGTCACCTTCCGCGCCGGCGTCAACAACGTGTTCGATAACGACCCGCAACTGTCCTACAGCGTGGGTACGACCGGCAACGGCAACACCTATCCTCAGCTGTATGACTCGCTGGGCCGTTACGTCTTCTTCGGTATCACCGCCAACTTCTAGGGCCTGATACCCAAGACCATCTGGGGCGGCGGATCTTAGGGTCCGCCGCCCCATTCTTTTGCGGGATAGGTGCCGCAGAAAAACCATTCGCCGACGTCAAGCGTTGCACGTTCGGTGTCGGGCGTGACGCCTGTCCAAGGACCTGTCCATGATCGCCAGCCTCGCCGCCGCCCTTGCCTTTCTGGTCCAGACGCCCGCGCCCCAGGACGGGGTCGTCGTCACCGCCGCTCCGACCAGCGGCGAAACCGTGGATGCGCAGCGCTTCCGCGAAGCCGTGGCCTACGCCAACCCGATGCCGCGCGGCGCGCCCGAGGTCGACTATCCGCTGGTGGTCTGGTGCGAGGCGCTGGTGAACGGCCACGTCGCTTTGGGCGAGACCCTGACCGATGCCGATCCGCTGGATCTCGACATCATCCGTCTGGGAAAGCTGGAAGCCGCCGATTTCCGCGGGGCGCTGGACGCCGCCGAGCCGCGCCAGACCCCGGCCAGCCGCGCCGCCGCTCGTGCCGCCGCCGCCGAGGCCACCGCCAAATGGGCCCGGCTGGCGGGTCAGGACGAGGCCGTGCGCAGTCAGGCCTTTGGTCTGTTCTTCGGCCTGCCGGGACGGTGCGAACACGCCGCGCGCCGCATCCGCGAAAATATCACCGCCCCGCCGGCGACGCCCGCCGATGTCGGGCTAGAATAGGCCCGCGCTGGGACAGGCGAGTGCCTATGCCTTGCGGAAGGTCAGCCGCCAGGTGATCAGATCGCCTCGCTGATCCGCGATCTCGGAACGGTCGGCAAGGACCAGCCCGCACCGGTCGGCCCGTTGGACAAAGCCATCGAGACCGGTTCCGTCGAGCGCAGCCCGGGTCTGGCACAACTGACGGTGACGCCAGGCAGAATTCCCAGTCTCGAAACCGTCGATCCGGGCCAGCGCGCTGACGGGTTCATAGGATGCGACCCGGTCAGCCAGGTCGCCGAGATAGCCGACCAGATAGCGCACGGGATCGAAGGCAGGGTCCGGTTCGAGGCGGTCCTGCGCGCGGCGCACGGCTTCGGCGAAGACCTGCTCGGCCGCCTGCACCGATGCCGACGGCAGACCCTTCCGATGCGCCGAAAAGGCGCGACGGGCCTGACGCACAGCCGCCCCGTTCGCCATAACCCTGTCATAGGCCGAGATCTGCGCAGCGGTCTGGCGGGTAATGGCGCTGTCCGCATGATGCACCAGGAACAGGGCCTGCCCGCCGGGCTTGAGGACCCGCGAGACCTCGGCCAGGGCCAGGCGGCTGTCGGCGTATTCAATGCCGAACTGCGATGAGGCTCCGTCGAAATGCGAGGCTGGAAACGGCAGCTTCTCCAGCGCCACGCCGCCTAGAAGGGTGCAGCCCGCAAGCGGGCGTACCTCGGCATAGTCGACGCCGACGACTTCAAACGCCTTGCCTTGGCCCTCGGCCGTCGCCGCAGCGTAGCCGGCCACCTGGCCGCTTCCCGTCGCGAGATCGAGCAGGACAGCGCCCGTGTCGAAGGCCGCGAACCAATCGCTCCAGATGTTCCGGGTCTCGAAGGTGACGGGTCCTGCCGCCGTATTGACCGTCATGACCTCTTCCCGGCCACTCCGCCAATAGTCGGTCCAGTGCCATCCGGGACGCTTGTCCGAAAGCGATTGGGTCATCCGGACTCCATCATGACGACGCGCAGCCCGATCTGTCCGGCCCGGCGCCCGAAACCCTGATAGGTCAATCGGGAGCGACAGGCCAATAGCCGTTTCCGTTCAGGCCGTCGCCACCCTCACGACGGCGACCGGCTCGTAGTTGAGGATGGGCGACAGCCAGCGCTCGGCGGTCGCCACCTCCCACCCCTTGCGCCGGGCATAGTCCTTGACCTGATCGCGATCGATCTTGCCTACGCCGAAATAGTGGCTGTTGGGGTGGCCGAAATACAGGCCGGAGACCGACGAGGGCGGGCTCATGGCGAAGCTCTCGGTCAGAGCCATGCCCGCCTGGACCTCCGCGTCCAGAAGGCGGAAAAGCGTCGCCTTTTCCGTATGATCGGGCTGGGCTGGATAGCCGGGGGCGGGGCGAATACCCTGATAGGTTTCGGCGATCAGCTGGTCGGTCGTCGTCGTTTCATCCGGGGCATAGCCCCACAGTTCCGTGCGAACGCGCTTGTGCAGGGCCTCGGCGAAAGCCTCGGCCAGACGGTCCGCCAGCGCCGATGACATGATCGCCGAATAGTCGTCTCCGGCGGCCTTGAACCGGTGCGAGACCGCCATCTCGCCATGACCGGCCGTGACCGCAAAGGCCCCGATCCAGTCCGACCCGTCCGGTGCGACGAAGTCCGACAAGGCCGGGTTGGACCTGCCGTTCGACTTGGCCATCTGCTGTCGAAGGGTATGGAAGCGGGCGATCTCCCGCGTGCGGCCTTCGTCCTCGAAGACGACGATGTCGTCCTGATCCGCGTTGGCGGGCCAGAAGCCGACGACGCCCCTGGCCGTGAACCATTTCTCGTCGACGATCCGCTTCAGCATCGCCTTGGCGTCCACGAACAGGTCTCGCGCGGCCGTGCCCACGATCTCGTCGTCGAGGATCATCGGATAGCGACCGATCAGCTCCCAGCTGGCGAAGAAGGGCGTCCAGTCGATGTGGTCGGCGAGGTCGGCGAGGTCCCAGGCGTCGAATGTCCGTGTACCGATGAATGACGGCGCGGAGGGTCTGGACGAGGACCAGTCGATGGAGAATTTGTTGGCGCGGGCCTTGGCAAGAGGGCTGCGGGCCTTGACCTCCAGACCCCGCGCATACTGCTCGCGGATGCGGATGTATTCGTCGCGGGTGACGGCTTCGTTCTTCGACCGCTCGGTCTTGGACAGCAGGCCGGCGACCACGCCGACGGCGCGACTGGCGTCCACGACATAGGTGGTCGATCCGGCGCGATAGCCGGGCTCGATCTTGACCGCCGTATGCGTCCGGCTGGTCGTTGCGCCGCCGATCAGCAGGGGGATGTCAAAGCCCCGCCGTTCCATCTCGCGCGCCACGAACACCATCTCATCCAGCGACGGCGTGATCAGGCCCGACAGGCCGACGATGTCGACCTTGTGCTCGACGGCGGCGTCGAGAATCCGGTCGGCCGGGACCATGACGCCCAGGTCGATGACCTCATAGTTGTTACACTGCAGCACGACGCCGACGATGTTCTTGCCGATGTCGTGGACGTCGCCCTTGACCGTGGCCATCAGGATGCGGCCCGCCTGTTCGCGCGGCTTGCCGGCCTTTTCGGCCTCCATGAACGGGTTCAGCCAGGCGACCGCCTGTTTCATCACCCGCGCGGACTTC
>NZ_JBDNHO010000079.1:0-3305 GCF_041688735.1 Brevundimonas sp. | reverse complement strand
TGCGAGCCGCCGCCGAGACCACAATGACGGGCCTCTGGGACCGCATCGGCGATATCCTCAAGGCCTTCACACCCCAGGAATGCGCCAACTACTTCCGGCATGATGGCTATACGTCAACTTGAGCGGCGAACGCTCTAGGCATCAAGGTCCCGAACACCTAATCTCCCTTTCCTGCGGTCGCCAGCCTGGGCGTCGCGGAGTTCGCTCACGGGGCGACCTCGCCAAGGTCCTCTTCGCGGCCGGCTGCCTGTGACGGGTTCGACCCTTAGCTGTCGTTCGACGGGTCCGAGTCCTGCACGTGCACGTCGTTCAGCGAGAACGTCAGGCCAGGGACATCGACTGCTCCACTCCGCACGCAGCCGGAGAGTTCTATGCAGGTCGCAGCCCCATCGGCACCGGGGTCGGTCCAGATATTCATCACCACTCGGTCGCCCTCTATACTCTGCGGCGTGACCGTTGAATCCCGGCTCGAATAGTTCAGCCGCAGACCCTGCGGCAGGGGCGGCATGTCGCCGACTTCAGTCGCCAATAGGAACGTCTCGCCGGAGGCTAACCGCGCAGCGAGAAGCTCCCGGGCAGGTGTCGTCGGGAGCGACAGGGTTCGCGGGTCCGATGACGTAGAGTAAACGCCGAGATATGCTGCTCGCCCGGGCGGCGGCATAGGCACCTTCAGCAGCATACCCTTGAACGGCTCAAGGGGTTTTGGGGGCGCGAGGTGGTTCCCAGGGAACACTATGCGAGCCACAAGTTTTGGCTCCTCCAAGGGCACCGGCCTCTCCCATTTGATGATGGCACGATCAGCTTTTGGATCGCCCATGTATCCAGATTCGATGTGTGCCCAGCGGCAAAGCCCCGAGGCGTGAAGGCTCATTTTGGTGCTGCCCGGCGCCAGACCGGCACCGTAAAAGTCAGTATTGTGCGACCAGAACCGCCAAAGCGCGGATCGCTGCTGGCCGTTATCATCGACAACGGCGGCGTAAAGTTTGTCCTTCTTCCGCGTGGATAGCGCGCCGATAACGACAGGAGCGAATATCGGTTTAGTCATTTGACCCCTCGATCATCCGGGCGGCGTGTGCACCTGGGTCATAGCATTCCGGATGCGAACTTCCGCTGTCCACCGAGGCTGTGTGAAAACTTCGTACGGACTTTTTAGTTGGCCGGAGAATTCCCTCGCACGCGGTCCTGCGTAGCCACAGAGCCAAAAATTGGGGGTCTGAGTGGTCGTATTTCGCCAAACGGGTCGGACGAGGGAGTTTTACAGCCTACACCCTTGCCGACGACCAGACTGTCCGCTTCTAGGATCAGAGGTAAATGTCCGGCTTCGCCTGGCATCGAACAGACGGCTTCCCCTGCATCACGCACCGCACGACCCTTCCCCATTCCCGCCGCGCCCTCCCCCCGCTAGTCTCCCCCCATGAGCGACGACTCCTACGTCTTCGAGGGTCCGGCCGACGAATCCGCGGCACCCCGCGACAACAATCCGCCCCAGACGGTCTCCGAGCTGTCGTTCGCCCTCAAGCGCACGCTGGAGGACCGGTTCGGCCATGTCCGGCTGCGGGGCGAGATTTCCAAGGTCAATCACCACGCCTCGGGCCACGTCTATCTGACGCTCAAGGACGACAAGGCCGCCATCGACGGCGTGATCTGGAAGGGGTCGGTACGCGGGCTCGGCGTCCGGCCGGAGTCCGGGCTGGAAGTCATCGTCACCGGCAAGATCACCTCCTACCCCGCCCGCTCCTCGTACCAGATCGTCATCGAGACCATGGAGGCCGCCGGCGCCGGGGCCCTGCTGGCCCAGTTTGAGCGGCTGAAGGGCAAACTGGCCGGCGAGGGCCTGTTCGAGCCGTCGCGCAAACGGCCCATCCCGACCTTCCCGGCGGTGATCGGCGTCATCACCAGCCCGACCGGGGCGGTGATCCGCGACATCCTGCACCGGATCGCCGAACGCTGGCCCTGCCGCGTCATCGTCTGGCCCTGCGTGGTCCAGGGCGACGCCGCCTCGGCCCAGGTCGCCAACGCCATCCGCGGCTTCGACGCCATCACGCCCGGCGGCCCCATCCCCCGCCCCGACGTGGTCATCGTCGCCCGCGGCGGCGGCTCGGTCGAGGACCTCTGGGCCTTCAATGACGAGGCCCTGGCGCGCACGGTCGCCGCCGCCTCCATCCCGATCATCTCCGCCGTCGGGCATGAGACCGACACCACATTGATCGACTTCGTCTCCGACCGCCGCGCGCCGACGCCCACCGGCGCCGCCGAGATGGCCACCCCGGTGCTGGCTGACCTGCGCTACGCCGTCTCGGACCTCGACCGCCGTCTCGCCCGCGCGGGGGGACGGGTCATCGAGGACCGCCGCACCCGTCTGCGGGCCGCCGCGCGCGGCCTGCCGTCCCGTCCCGAAGACCTGCTGGCCCTGCCCCAGCAGCGGCTTGACCACGCGGGCAGCCGGCTCGCCTCGGGCCTGACCGCCAATCTGGCGATCCATGAACGCCGCCTGATCGGCGCGGGCGGTCGCCTCAGCCCGGCCCTGCTTCGCCAGCGCACCGACCGCATCCGGGATCGCCTGGCCCACGCCTCGAACCGCCTCGCCTCGGCCCTGTCGGCCAATGTGACCGCGCACGAGGGGCGGCTGCTCAGGCTCGGCCATCGCCTGTCCCCCGCCCCGCTGCACAGACGGCTGGACCAGCGCGCCGCCCGGCTCGAGGCCGTGTCGGGACGTCTCGCCCAGACCCTGCGCCCCAGGCTGGATCGCGACGAGGCCCGCCTCTCGGCCCTGGCCCGCGCCCTCTCCACCCTCGATCCCAAACGACCCAAGCCCGGCTTCGCGCGGATCGAGGCCGAGGACGGCGCCATGATCGCCTCGGCCGCCGCCCTTTCGGACGGTCAGGCCGTGCGTCTGGTCTTCGCCGACGGCGCGCGCGGCGCGCGGATCGACGGCGACGAGGCGGCTCCGGTTCGACCCCGGCCCGCATCGCCCGCGCGGGGCAAGCCTGCGCCCCCCGGCCAGGGCGACTTGTTCTGACCGGCGAGACTTGGCTGCGCCGGGTCACGCGCGCTAGAGCGAAATCGGTCTTGATGGACGCAGTCCATCAAGGCTCAGATTTCGCTCCAGCATGATTCTGGACCATTTTTTGGATTCAGGTCGATTCGACCTGAAGCAAAAGTGGTCTAGCCTGCGGCCATGAGCGACAGCGCGACCGGACAGGCCACCCTGCATTACGGCGACGGCGAATACGCCGTGCTGAAACCGGGCCGGTTCGTGACCTGCGCCGCCAGTGGCAAGGCCATCCCCCTTGAGACGCTGCGCT
>NZ_JBDNHO010000009.1:0-3960 GCF_041688735.1 Brevundimonas sp. | reverse complement strand
GCGGAGAACGCGCGCTCCAGCTTGGGCGTCAGCGCCGCCAGGGTGGTGTCGCCGACCACGACCAGGGTCGCATTGTCGGGGCGGAACCACGTCGCATGATAGGCGCGCGCGGCCTCTGGCGTCAGGGTCCGCACCGTCTCCTCGGTGCCCTGGCTGGGGCGACCGTAGGGGCTGTCCGGGCCATAGAGTTCGGCGCTGAGGATGCGGCCGGCGATGGCACCCGGGTTGCGGTTGGACTGCTGGATGCCCGCGATCTGCTGCGTCTGAACGCGGGTGAAATCCGCCTGGCGGAAGGCAGGATTGAGGACCACGTCGGCGAACAGATCCAGCGAGGGATCGAGCCGCGCTTCCAGCGCGTTCATGCTGACGCTCGTGAAGTTGGGACCCGATCCGCCGCCCAGGGTCGCGCCCAGGATCTGAAGCCGGTCGCTGAGTTGCAGCGCGTCCAGCGTCTCGGTGCCGTTGGTCATGACCGTAGGCGTCATGGAGGCCAGACCCAGCTGGCCGGCCGGATCGACCGCCGAGCCGGCGTCCAGGATCAGGTTCATACTGACCGTGGGCACGCTCTCGCGCTGCACGAACACGACCTTGACGCCGTTCGACAGGGTCGCGCGCTCGATATCGGGGAAGCTGGCCATCGGAGCATCGCCTGTGGCCGGCACCCCGGTGGAGCGGTCGACCCCGGCCGAGACGGCATAGTCAGGGAACGGCAGGACCTCCAGTGAGTAACTGCCATCCGTCAGCCAACGGCGGCCGGCCGTGGTCAGGTCGCGGGGTGTGGCGTCGACAACGCGCTGATAGCTGATCTTCCACGCGCCCGGATCGTCGAAGAACACCTCGGACGCGGCGAGGCGGTCGGACTTGCCACCAAACCCGCCGATCCGCTCAAGCCCGCGAATAAAGCCCGCGGCCGTCTGGGTGCGTACCCGCTCCAGTTCCTGGGCGGTCGGACCGTCGCGCAGCAGACGCGCCATCTCCTCGTCTACGATGGCTTCGATCCGCCCCAGGTCACCGCCCGCCTTGGCCGTGGCCACGACCTGGAACTGGCCCGCGATCTGCCGCCCCCCGGCGAAGGCCTGGACCGAAGTGGCGAGTTGCTCGTCGATCACCAGCCGCTTGAACAGACGCGAGGATCGGCCCGACGTCAGCACGTCGGCCAGCATGCCCAAATGATCAGTGTCTGCCTCGCCGGTCGGGGTGATGTTCCAGACCTTGTAAAGGCGCGGCTGACCGACGCGGTCATACATGATCTCGCGCTGGGCCCCGACCATCGGCGCGATCATGCGGCTCGGCTGGGTCATCGGCGGGCCCGAGGGGATGTCGCCGAAATAGCGCTCGACCTTCTGGCGCGCGTCCTCGGGGCTGATGTCACCGGCCAGAACGATCACGGCGTTGGCCGCGCCGTAATAGTCGCGGAACCATTGCTGAACGGTCGCCAGGTCGGCTGCGTTCAGATCGTCCATCGAGCCGATGACGGTGTGGCCATAGGGATGCTCGTCGGGCCAGGTCGCAGCGGTGATGGCGTTGAAGACGCGGCCATAGGGCTGGTTCTCGCCCTGGCGCTTCTCGTTCTGGACCACGCCGCGCTGCTCATCCAGGCGCGCCTGGTCGATGGCGCCCAGCAAATGGCCCATCCGGTCGCTTTCCAGCCACAGCAGAGCGTCCAGCGCCGAGGTCGGCACGTTCTGGAAATAGTTGGTGCGGTCGGTGTTGGTGGTGCCGTTCTGATCGGTGGCGCCCAGCAGCTCGGTGCCCTTGAAGAAGTCGGTGTTGTAGTTCTCGGACCCGTTGAACATCAGGTGTTCGAACAGGTGGGCGAAGCCCGACCGGCCCTCGGGCTCGTCCTTGGAGCCGACCCCGTACCAGATGTTGACGGCCACGATCGGGGCCTTGCGGTCCTCGTGCACGATCAGGGTCAGGCCGTTGCTCAGGACGAATTTGGTAAAGGGAATGTCGACATCGGGCAGGGGCGCCAAGCGTTCCTGGATCGCGGTCGCCGCAGAAGCGGCGGGCGAACTGACGATGGTTTTGGCCTGGGCCTGGGCGGCCAGCAGGGTCGCGGCGACCCCTCCGAGCAAGGCGATACGGCGGACGTTGCGCATGGATTTTCCCCCTGGGACTGCGACGGCGACGAGTGTCATTGCCAACTGGTACCCAACCTTGGTCGACGCGCAAGACGTGAATCATTGCCGATTTGTCATTATTGGTGCGGCTGCGAGATGGTCCGGTTCGTTCGTGCCGAAAGCTGAACGACAGCCGTCACAGACGGGGCGGCGAAGGCGATAATTGCACCGCAAACGAAATGAATTGCCCACTGCGCTGCAATGAGTGTGTATCCGTCGATGCGGTCAACGCCTCAGCGCGGGGTGTTGGTCCCGCTGTTGGCCGGCGGCGTAGCCGGGGTGGCCAGGGTGGTCGACTGACCCGCGACGCCCGTCGTCGGAGCCACGCCGGCCGGTCCGCCAGCATCGGCCGAAGCGGTTTCAGCGCTTGTGGCGGAAACGACGCCTTCTGCGGGAACGGTGCCCTCGACCGGAACGACAGCCCCCGGCTGGCGGGTCGGATCGACGGGGGGAACGGCGAGGCCCGAAGACCCCTGGCTGCGCAGCCAGGCGATCAGGTTGATCCGGGTGTTGGTGTCGCGGATGCCGGCGAAGGACATCTTGGTGCCGGGGATGTGCCTGGCCGGTGAGGTCAGGAACTGGTCCATCTCGTCATAGGTCCAGTTCGGTGCCTTGGCCTTGTGCGCCGTTATGGCGTCCGAATAGGCGAAACCGGCGGCATGCAGCACGGGACCGCCCATAACGCCGTACAGGTTAGGACCGATGCCGTTGGCGCCGCCCGCGGCGACGTTGTGGCAGGCCTGGCAGCGCGCGAAGGCCGCTTCGCCCGCAACCAGATCAGCCGTCGGCAGCACGGTGCCCCAGTCGGGCGCCAGTTCGACTTCGGCCGCGCCGCCGACAACCTCTTCCGGCGCGTCGACGAAATAGCCCATCTTTTCAGGCGCCTTGGTGTAATAAATCGCGCCGGTCACCTGCTGCACGCCGATGATGACGACAGCGGTCGCCAGACCGGCGGCCAGAATCTTGTTCCACTTCAGATCGCCGCTCATGCGCGTCGTCTCATCCCGTTCCTGAGGCCCGGCCACGGTCGGGCGGGGCGGATTCTTGCGTGCGGCTCTCTTACACCCTAGCGCGACCTTCGCAACCAGCCCAAAGCGTCCCTTGAGGCGTCCCGGCGTCGCAGGCATGGACCCGAAGATGAATCCCCTCGTCCTGATCCCGGCCCGCATGGCGGCGACCCGCCTGCCCGACAAGCCGCTGGCCGACATCGGGGGCGTCCCCATGATCGTGCGGGCCTGGCGTCAAGCGACGCTGTCCGGCCTTCCTGTCGCGGTCGCGGCGGGAGATGCCGAGATCGTCGCGGTCATCACGGCGGCCGGAGGGCGCGCCGTCCTGACCGATCCCGACCTGCCCAGCGGCTCGGACCGCATCCGCGCGGCGCTGGAAGTGCTCGACCCGGACGGCCGGCACGACGTGGTGATCAACCTGCAAGGCGACATGCCCTTCGCCGACCCGGGTCTGGCCACCGCCTGCGCGGCCCTGCTGGCGGCTCAGCCCGCCTGCGACATCGCCACCCTGATCGCGCCCGAAGCGGACGCCTCGGACCGGACCAACCCCGATGTGGTAAAGGCCGTGATCGCCCTCGCGCCCGACCAGACCCACGGTCGCGCCCTGTATTTCACCCGCTCGACCCTGTACGGCGACGGCCCCGTGTGGCGCCACATCGGCCTGTACGGCTATCGCCGGGCCGCCCTGGAGCGGTTCTGCGCCGCGCCGCCGTCGCCGCTCGAACGGCGCGAGAAGCTGGAACAGCTGAGGGCCCTGGAGATGGGGTTGCAGATCTGGGCGGCCGTGATCTCCGACGCCCCCCTGTCCGTCGACAGCGCCGCCGATCTTC
>NZ_JBDNHO010000078.1:0-1333 GCF_041688735.1 Brevundimonas sp. | reverse complement strand
TCGACGGTTTCGACGACGACGCGTTCCAGGGTGTCGGCGAAGGTCGCCAGTCCGGCGTTGTCGTCCAGCTTGGCCCGGTGCGAGAAGCCGCGCGTCCAGGCGTAGATCGAGGCGATGGAGTTGGTCGAGGTCGCCTCGCCCTTCTGATGCTGGCGGAAGTGGCGGGTGACCGTGCCGTGGGCGGCTTCCGATTCCAGCACCTTGCCGTCGGGCGTCAACAGCACCGACGTCATCAGGCCCAGCGAGCCGAAGCCTTGCGCCACAACGTCGGACTGCACGTCGCCGTCATAGTTCTTGCACGCCCAGACGAAGCCGCCCGACCATTTGATGGCGGCGGCCACCATGTCGTCGATCAGCCGGTGTTCATAGGTCAGACCCTTGGCCTTGAAGTCGGCGGCGAACTCCTCGTCGAACACCTTCTGGAAGATGTCCTTGAAGCGCCCGTCATAGGCTTTCAGGATGGTGTTCTTGGTCGACAGATAAACCGGGAAATTGCGCGCGAGGCCGAAAGCCAGGCTGGCGCGGGCGAACTCGGTGATCGAGTCATCGAGGTTGTACATGCCCATGGCGATGCCGGCGGTGGGGAACTGGAACACCTCGTGCTCGATCACCTTCCCGTCGTCGCCAGTGAAGGTCATCATCAGCCTGCCCGGGCCGGGGACCAGGAAGTCCGTGGCCTTGTACTGGTCTCCAAAGGCATGGCGGCCGACCACGATCGGCTGGGTCCAGCCGGGCACCAGACGCGGCACGTTCGAGCAGATGATCGGCTCGCGGAAGACCACGCCGCCCAGGATGTTGCGGATGGTGCCGTTTGGCGACTTCCACATCTTCTTGAGGCCGAATTCCTGCACCCGCGCCTCGTCAGGGGTGATGGTGGCGCATTTGACGCCGACGCCGTGCTTCTGGATCGCATAGGCCGCGTCCACCGTGACCTTGTCGTCGGTGGCGTCGCGGTTTTCCATCGACAGGTCGTAGTAGTCGAGATCGACGTCCAGGAAGGGGAAGACCAGCTTGTCCTTGATCATCTGCCAGATGATCCGGGTCATCTCGTCGCCATCGATGTCCACGATGGGATTGGCGACCTTGATCTTGGCCATGCGGGTTTTCGCCTCTGACTGTGAATTGGGGATATGGCGCGCGGTATAGCGGGGCAGGCGGGCGGGCGCAAAGGGCGAGGGCGGGCGCGTTAATCCTGCCCCGAAAAAGTCTTTCACGGTCAAGCTGAACCGACCGGGCGGCGCATCATTCTGACCGCAAGGTCTTCGTCAACCGAGGGGAAATGCCGAATGGACGCCGAAACCAGAACCCTCGTCGACCGCTGGTTTCTCGCCTT
>NZ_JBDNHO010000008.1:0-21362 GCF_041688735.1 Brevundimonas sp. | reverse complement strand
TTCTTGCCGATGTCGTGGACGTCGCCCTTGACCGTGGCCATCAGGATGCGGCCCGCCTGTTCGCGCGGCTTGCCGGCCTTTTCGGCCTCCATGAACGGGTTCAGCCAGGCGACCGCCTGTTTCATCACCCGCGCGGACTTCACCACCTGCGGCAGGAACATCTTGCCCGAGCCGAACAGGTCGCCGACCACATTCATCCCGTCCATCAGCGGACCCTCGATGACGTGCAACGGCCGGTCGAACGACAGGCGGGCTTCCTCGGTGTCCGCGTCGATGAACTCGGTGATGCCGTTGACCAGGGCGTGTTCGATCCGTTTGCCGACCGGAGCGTCGCGCCATTTCAGATCGACCACCCGCGCCACACCCTTGTCGCCCTTGTAGTTGGGGGCGATGTCGACCAGCCGCTCGGTATTGGACACATTGGTCCGCTGCGGCCGGTTGAGGATCACGTCCTCGACCGCTTCCTTCAGCGTCGGCTCGATGTCGGTATAGACCGGCAGGTCGCCGGCGTTGACGATGCCCATATCCATGCCCGCCTGGATGGCGTGGTACAAGAAGACCGAGTGGATCGCCCGGCGCACCGGCTCGTTGCCGCGGAACGAAAACGACACGTTCGACACGCCGCCGGAAATACGGGCGTAGGGCAGGGTGCGTTTGATCTCTGCTGTCGCCTCGATGAAGTCGACGGCATAGTTGTCGTGTTCCTCGATCCCCGTCGCCACGGCGAAGATGTTGGGGTCGAAGATGATGTCCTCGGGCGGGAAACCGACCTCGTCCACCAGAATGCGGTAGGCCCGGGTGCAGATCTCGATCTTGCGCGCGGCGGTGTCGGCCTGACCGACCTCGTCGAAAGCCATGACCACTACGGCGGCCCCGTAGCGCAGGCATTTGACCGCCTGTTCGCGGAACTCCGCCTCGCCCGCCTTCATCGAGATGGAGTTGACGATCGGTTTGCCCTGAACGCATTTCAGGCCCGCCTCGATCACCTCCCATTTGGACGAGTCGATCATCACCGGCACCCGGGCGATGTCCGGCTCGGCCGCGATCAGGTTCAGAAAGGTGACCATGGCCGACTTCGAGTCGAGCAGGCCCTCGTCCATGTTGATATCGATGATCTGCGCGCCGGCCTCGACCTGCTGGCGCGCGACCGTCAGGGCGGCGGAATAGTCGCCGTCGATGATCAGCGTCTTGAACCTGGCCGAGCCGGTGACGTTGGTCCGCTCACCGACGTTGATGAAGGTGGGTCTCATGATCGTCCTCCCTCTCCCGACGGGAGAGGGCTTGAGCGCACGGCGGCGCAGCCGTCGTTCTGGCGCGAAAGGGTGAGGGGCGTGTGTGTGGGTCGGCGCAAGCCGGTTCGCGAGCGATGCAACGGCTTGCGCCGAACGACGTAGCGGACCCTCATCCGGCCCTTCGGGCCACCTTCTCCCACTGGGAGAAGGGAGCAGGATTGGCCACCCATCACGCCACCAGCTCGAACGGTTCCAGCCCCGACAACCGCATCGCCACCGGACGTTCCGGGATCACCCGCGTCGGCAGTTTCGACACCGCCTCGGCCGTATGCCGGATATGCTCCGGCGTCGTGCCGCAGCAGCCGCCGACGATATTGACCAGACCCGACGCCGCCCATTCCTCGAGGAAGTGGGCGGTCTGGTGCGGTTCCTCGTCATACTGGCCCATGGCGTTGGGCAGGCCGGCGTTGGGATAGGCGGCGACCAAAGTGTCGGCGACCCGGCTCAGTTCGGCGATGAAGGGGCGCATCAGGTCCGCCCCCAGCGCGCAGTTGAAGCCGACGGCGAACGGCTTGGCATGCCGCACGCTGTTCCAGAAGGCCTCGGCGGTCTGGCCCGACAGGGTGCGGCCCGAGCGGTCGGTGATTGTGCCCGAAATCCAGATCGGCAGGGCCTCCATGCCCTCGTCCTCGAGGTCCTTGATGGCCTTGATCGCGGCCTTGCAGTTCAGCGTGTCGGTGATGGTCTCGATCAGATACAGGTCGACCCCGCCTTCGTTCAGCGCCCGCACCTGATGACGATAGGCGTCATAGACCTGATCGAAGGTCACCAGCCGCGCGCCGGGATCATTCACATCCGACGACATCGACAGCATCTTGTTCAACGGTCCGATCGAGCCGGCGGCGAAGCGCGGCTTGTGCGGCTCCTTCCCGGTCCAGCGATCGGCGGCGGCGCGGGCCAGTTTGGCCCCCTCCAGATTGATATCCCAGACCGCGTCGGCTTCGAGTTTGTAGTCGTCTTGAGCGATCACCGTGGCCGAGAAGGTGTTGGTCTCGGAGATATCGGCCCCGGCGGCGAAATACTGGTCATGCAGGTCGGCGATGACGTCGGGCCGGGTCAGGCACAGGATGTCGTTATTGCCCTTCATCTGGCCGACATGGTCCACGAAGCGGTCGCCGCGGAAATCCTCCTCCGACAGCTCGCTGCGCTGGATCATCACCCCCCAGGCCCCGTCGAGGACGAGGATGCGTTCCCCGGCCACCCGATGCAGGGCGGCGATGCGGTCGGCGCGGGTCATCAAAAATCCTCCCCAATCGGGGGAGGGGGACCATGCGCAGCATGGTGGAGGGGGCTCACCGCATCCGCCGCCGTACGGGGTCGGTTCCCTCCACCGCTCTGCGGTCCCCCTCCCCCGACGGGGGAGGATTTCTCCCGCACGCCCAGCACCCGGCAGATCGCATAGACCAGGTCGGCGCGGTTCAAGGTGTAGAAGTGAAAGTCGGCGAAACCCTCTTCCTGAAGCCGGGCGCAGGTCTCGGCCGCCACGGACGCGGCGATCAGCTTGCGCGTCTCCGGGTCGTCGTCCAGCCCGTCGAAATGGGCCGCCAGCCAGTCGGGCACCGCCGCGCCGCACGCCGCCGACATCCGCTTCAGGCCGTTGAAATTGGTCACCGGCATGATTCCCGGCGACATCGGAACATCGATTCCCGCCGCCCGCACCCGGTCGCGGAACCTCAGAAAGGCGTCGATGTCGAAGAAGAACTGGCTGATCGCGCGGGTGGCGCCCGCATCGACCTTGGCCTTCAGCACGTCGATGTCATGGTCCGTCGACGGGCTCTCGGGATGGCCCTCGGGATAGCAGCCGACGATGACGTCGAACCCGCCCTTGGCCGTGATCGCGGCGGTCAGTTCGGTGGCATTGGCGTAACCGTCCGTACGCGGAGCATAGGCCCCGCCGATCCCCCCAAGACTGGCGTGCCCGCCCGGCGGATCGCCGCGCAGGGCCACGATGTGGCGCACCCCGGCGTCGCGATAGCCTTCGATGACCGCGTCCACATCCTCGCGGCTGGCCTCGACGCAGGTCAGGTGGGCGGCGGGGGTCAGGGTCGTTTCGGCCAGGATGCGCTCGACCGTCCGGTGCGTGCGCTCGCGCGTCGATCCGCCGGCCCCATAGGTCACCGAGACGAACTCGGGCTCCAGCGGGGCCAGACGCGTCACGGCCTTCCACAGATTGGCCTCGGCCTCGTCGGACTTGGGCGGGAAGAATTCGAACGAGACGCGCGGCCGCGACGCGTCCTGCCCGGCGCGCGCCACGGGGCCCAGCGGCGACAGCAACAGGGCGCGCGCCTCGGCCAGACTACGGGGGGCGATACTCACGCGACCTGCGCCCGGGCTTCGGCGGGCCGTTCGGCGGTCCAGATCGACACGGTCAGGCCGTCGGTGTCGGGGGGCAGGGCGATCGGCGCGCTGGGCTTCAGGCCCACACCGGTCAGCCAGCCCCGCATCTCCTGATCGGAAAAGCCCAGCCGGCGATGCTGATGCTCGTCGCGCAGATGCTCCAGTCGGTGCGGGGCGAAATCGACGATCAGCAGCCGCCCGCCGGGCATGACCAGCCGCGCCGCCTCGGCCACCGCCGCCTCCGGATCGGCGAGGTAATGCAGCACCTGATGCACCAGCACCAGGTCGGCGCTGTGTTGCGGCAGGCGGGTGGCGAAGATGTCGCCGTGGCGCAGCTCGACCTTCTCCAGCCCGGCTTTGGTCACATTGGCGCGGGCGATGTTGAGCATGTTCTGGCTGAGATCCAGCCCGACCGACATTTTCGCCGACTTGCCCAGCAGCGTCAGCATCCGCCCCGAGCCGGTGCCCAGATCCACCACCCGTTCGAACGGACCCTCGCCGGCCGCGCGCTTGATCGCCGCCTCGACGGCGCTTTCGCTGACATACAGCGACCGGATCCGGTCCCACTGGGGCGCGATGCGTTCGAAATAGGCGCTGGCGGCCGCACCGCGATCGCGCCGCACGTCTTCCAGACGCCCGTCGTCGGCCTCGCCCGCCGACACGTCCAGCAGGTCCAGGACGGTGTCGACAAGGCGACGCGCCGGCATATCGGACGACAGCCGGTAGAACACCCGCGCCCCGTCCGGAAACCGCTCGACCAGACCCGCTTCGGTCATCAGTTTCAGGTGCCGCGACACGCGCGGCTGGCTCTGGCCGAGGATGCTCGACAGCTCCATGACCGACAGCTCCTCGCCGGACAGCAGCGACAGCACCCGCAAACGGGTGGGTTCCCCGGCGGCGCGCAGGGCGTCCACAGTCTGGTCGGCGGTCAGAGACATCCAATCATATAAGGATATCCTTATATGATTATGCAAGCGAAAACCGTGGCGCGGCGGGGATTCAGTCGGGAACGGGGGTCTTCAGCGCGTTTCCCGTGAACGCAGCCTGCAGGTTCTCCATCAGCAAACCCAGCATCCCCTGAACCGCCTCCGTCGTCGCGCCGCCGGTGTGCGGGGTCAGCACGGTATTGGGCACGCCGCGCCACTTCGCGACGTCGGTCGGCTCGTCCTCGAACACATCCAGCGCCGCCTGGCCCAGCCTGCCGTCCTTCAACGCCGCGATCAGGCCGTCCTCGTCGATCAGCTGGCCGCGCGCCACATTGACCAGCAGCCCCTGCGGCCCCAGCGCCTCGATCACCGCGCGCGAGATCAGGCCGATGTTGCCGTCGTCCGCCTTGCAGGCCACCACCAGAATGTCGCTGTCCCGCGCCAGTTTGATCAGCGACGCGGCGCGCGGCCAGGCGGCGTCCTTGTCGCGCGGACCCCACCATGTCACCGGCATCCGCAGCGCCTCGGCCCGCCGCGCCACCGCCTCGCCGATCGCGCCCAGCCCGACGATGCCGACGCGCTGGCCGTTCAGCGAGGGCGTGATCATCTTCGAATCCGGGGTCCAGTTGCCGGCCCTCAGCGCCCGGTCCCCGGCCGCGATCTGGCGCCGCGCGGCCAGGATCAGGCCGATGGCGTGGTCCGCCACATCCTCGTGATTGACCCCCGGCGCATGGCTGACCGGCAGGCCGCGCGCCCTGCACCACGCGACGTCGATCCGGTCATAGCCCGAGGTGAAACAGGCGATCAGCTTCAGGTTCGGCAACCGTTCGATCAGCGCCTTGTCCAGTTCGAACTCCCCGGCGACCACCAGGGCGCGGATATCCGCCTGGGCCTCGACCGGCGGCCCCTCCCAGAACCGGTAGACGGTCCACTGGCTCTCCAGAAACGGCGTCAGCGGCGCCAGATGGCGCTGCATGATCAGAACGGCGGGGCGATCGGTCATGGAACCACCCTATCAGCTCCCGCGCCCGCCGGGCGAGGCCCCCATCGTGACCCTCTCCCGGCGGGAGAGGGAGGGGCCCGCGCGCCCGGCGCGTGGGAGGGTGAGGGGTTACGGTGTCAGACGTCCGTCCACACGGTCCAGGCGGGCGGCCTGTTCGTCGATCCGCATCCGCCAGTCGGCGGCCTCGTCCGGCGCCAGCACCGCCAGCAGTCTGGGCACGGTCCGCTCCATGCGCGCGGCCTTCATGTCGGGGTCCCACGGCCAGACGGCGGCGGCGGTCAGATCGGCCAGGGTCCGCCGCAGGGTGTTCACCGCGATGGGGTAGGGCACGACATAGGCGGCGGGCGCGGGCGGCGTGGGGGTGCCGAACAGGTCGGGTTGCGGGGATGGGAACAGTTCGGCCTGGGCAGCGGGCATGGGCGGCGTCTCGCGATTCGGAGACAATATCGCGCGGACGACGCGGCGGCGCGAGTGGGACGGGGGATTTATCCCTTTTCAATCCTCCCCCGGAGCGCAGCGAACGGGGGAGGGGGACCGCCCGAAGGGTGGTGGAGGGGGCGGAGCCACGCTCGGTGTCCGGGGTCGCCCCCTCCAGCCCGGCGCAAGCGCGCGGCGGTCCCCCTCCCCCGCTGACGCGAGGGAGGATTTCGCGTCGGCGGAAACGCCTTCCCATAGCCGGCGCGCGCCAGCTCCCACGACTGTGCCGTGACGACGGCATATCTCTGAAGCAGCAATCCCATACCGGTTCTCCCGCCGCCGCGCGGTCGATCCGTCGCGGCAATAGCGGACACCCTGGCCCGGCGTCACGACAGTAACGGTCGTGACAATCGCGGCCGGTATGCGACTGGGTTTGGGGATCTCGATCCGGTGCGGAATTACCCACCCTTCCGCTCATCCCCGCGAACGCGGGGACCCAGTCCTCTGGATGACCGGCCCCTGACCGTTCGCACGGACAGGGGTCCCACGCACCTTGCCTCACGACAGCACCGGGTCCCCGCGTTCGCGGGGATGAGCGGGCTTTTGGGGGGACCTATCTGCCGAATTTCTGGAACTTGATCCGGTGCGGGATCAGGCTCTCGACCCCGAGGCGACGCTTCTTGTCCTCCTCATAGGCCTCGAAATTACCCTCGAACCATTCGACGTGGCTGTCGCCCTCGAAGGCCAGGATATGCGTCGCCAGACGGTCCAGGAACCAGCGGTCGTGGGAGATGATCACGGCGCAGCCGGCAAAGCCTTCAAGCGCCTCCTCGAGGTTCTGCGGCGTCTCGATGTCCAGGTCGTTGGTCGGTTCGTCGAGCAGCAGCAGATTGCCGCCGGTCGCCAGCGTCTTGGCCAGATGGACGCGGTTGCGCTCTCCGCCCGACAGCTGGCCGACCTTCTTCTGCTGGTCGCCGCCCTTGAAGTTGAAGCTGCCGACATAGGCGCGGGTGTTGATCTCGCGCTTGCCGACCATCATCACATCAGTGCCGCCCGAGATCACTTCCCAAATGGTCTTGTTGGGCTCCAGATCGTCGCGGCTCTGGTCAACATAGGCCAGTTTGACCGTCTCGCCGACCTTGATGGTGCCGCCGTCGGGCTGTTCCTGACCGGTGATCAGGCGGAACAGGGTCGACTTGCCGGCGCCGTTCGGCCCGATGATGCCGACGATGCCGTTGGGCGGCAGTTTGAAGCTCAGATCCTTGAACAGCAGCTTGTCGCCATACGACTTGTTCAGCCCCTCGACCTCCAGCACCACATTGCCCAGACGCGGGCCGGGCGGGATCTGGATGACCGCATGGGTCTGGGCCCCGCGCAGGCTCTCCTGCTCGTCGACCATCCGCTCATAGGCGGCCAGACGGGCCTTGGACTTGGCCTGACGGGCCTTGGCTCCCGAGCGGACCCATTCCAGTTCGCGGGTCAGGGCGCGCTGGCGGGCTTCGGATTCCGAATTCTCCTGCACCACCCGCTTGGTCTTGGCCTCCAGCCAGCTCGAGTAGTTGCCCTCGTGCGGATGGCCCTTGCCGCGGTCCAGCTCCAACGTCCATTTCGTAACCAGATCAAGGAAATACCTGTCATGCGTGACCAGAATTACGCACCCCGGAAACGCCTCCAGGTGGTGCTGCAACCACGCCACCGACTCGGCGTCCAGATGGTTGGTCGGCTCGTCGAGCAGCAGCATGTCGGGCTTGCTTAGCAGCAGGCGGGCCAGCGCCACGCGCCGCTTTTCACCGCCGGACAGGTTGGGGGTCGCTGCCTCGTCGGGCGGACAGCGCAGGGCGTCCATGGCCATTTCGATCCGGCTGTCGATGTCCCAGACGTCGCCGGCATCGATCTTTTCCTGCAGGTCCGTCATCTCGGCCATCAGCTCGTCGGTGTATTCGTCGGCCATTTCCATGGCGATGGCGTTGAAGCGGTTGACCCACTGCTTCTCCTCGCACCAGGACTCGACGTTCTCGCGGACGTTCAGACTGTCGTCGAGCTGGGGCTCCTGCTCCAGATAGCCGCGCTTGATCCCGTCGGCGGCCCGCGCCTCGCCGGAAAATTCCGCGTCCAGCCCGGCCATGATCTTCAGCAGGGTGGACTTGCCCGAGCCGTTGACGCCGACGACGCCGATCTTGGCGTCGTTGTAGAAGCTGAGCCAGATATTCTCGAAGATCTTCTTGCCGCCAGGAAAGGCCTTGGTCAGGCCCTGCATCTGAAAGATAAATTGCTGCGCCATGAGGTGCGGTGTGCCCTGTCTGTCTGGAGGTGTCGGGAGGTTGGCGCGGGATGTAGCCGCCACGCCGCCGTTCGGCAAATGTCTAGCGGCGGGGGAGGGCGGTTTGATGGCGGGTCAGGCGGCGCAGGCCGGTTGTTTCAAGAGCCATGCGGCGGCCGCTTCCTCGACCGCATCGGCGGGGTCATCGGGCTCGCCCATCCCAGGTTCGATCGGCCCGTCCGGAGGGATTCTGTCAGGATAGACCTGTCCGTTGCGATCCGCGGCCATCGTGGTGGTGATCTACATGACCATGCCGTCGGAAAGTTCGACCCGCTCGTTGGCGCTGGCGACACCATAGGTGCGGCTGCCGAATGTTCGTGCCGTCGCGCGTCCGATGAGGCTCAGGGCAGCCCCCTCCACGGAGCTGCCGGTGGCACCGTCGATCAGGACGGCGATGGGCGCGGTGCTGGGGCCAGTCACCCGGCTCCACCCCTCCACGCGATTGATCACGGGCTCTTCGGGGTCAACGGGATCGGTCAGGGCTGCGCCCTCGCGGAGAACAGCATTGGGCCGGAACTGACCGTCCGGGGTGACATGGCTGAAGACGTAGCCGTCGCCGACCAGGTCCGAAAGTCCGGTAGTGGGTCACTTTGAATCCCCGAGACCGATTCCTCAATCGCTTCCAGAAGCGTTGGAAGGTCAGCTTGGGTTACTTTGTCGGCACTCCGCTACTCAATCAGGACACGACGAAATTCCGAACCGTCATAGTCGTTTGCGGGCTCAAGATGGATTCTGCTGACCTGATGCTCGATCTTGGATTCAGACGCGGTCTAGCGAACCTGGTTGCGCAGGTCTTCGGGAGTAGCCTCGAGAGGATATCGGTTCCGATCCATCTCAGAAGAGTACCACGCCACCATTCTAGATGAAGCGAAGCGAGCGAATGGGTCAGATCAGCGCCGCCGCGTCCGGTTCGCTCGCCCAGTCCTTGAACTTCACCTCCAGCGGCGGCTCCAGATCGCCGCGGGCCAGCTCGACCATCAACGGGCCGATCGCCGACGGTTGGACCAACGTCTCCGGATCCTCGCCCGGCCAGGCCTGGGCCCGCATCGCCGTGCGCATGCGGCCGGGATCGAGGATGGCGACGCGTATGGGCATGCTTTCGATCTCGTCCGCCCAGCATTTCATCAGCACTTCCGCCCCGGCCTTGGTCGCGGCATAGGCGCCCCAGAAGGCCTTGGGCGCGGCGGCGACGCTGGTGGTCAGATAGATGACGCGGGCCGCGTCCGACGCCTTCAGCAGCGGCTCCAGCGAGCGGATCAGGCGATAGACGGCGGTGAAATTGGTTTTCTCGACCTTGGCGAAGCCGCGCGGGTCGGCATTGCTGACCGGCGTCAGGCCCTCGGACCCCATGGTCGCGGCCGCCTGAACCCAGACGTCCAGTCGCCCGAAGCGTTCAAAGATCGCGCCGCCCAGCCGGTCGATGGCTCCGCCGTCGACAAGATCGAACGGGACCAGCGTCGCGTGCTGGCCGGTCGCGGCGTAGATGGCGTCGTCCAGCGCTTCCAGACCACCCTGTGTGCGCGCGGTGGCCACGACATGGGCGCCGGCCTTGGCCAGCGCGAGGGCGCTCTCATAGCCGATGCCGCGTGAGGCCCCGACAACAAGGGCGATGCGGTCTTTGAGGGGAAGGTCGGTCATGGCGCGCCTGATAGCGCGCCAGCCTCGTGCGCGGAAGCTAGAAGCCCGCCGCCGGTTGCCACAGGCTGAAGCTCACGCCCTGGTCGTCGCTGACCACGACCGACCGGCCGCTGGCGCTGTCCGAGGGCATGGCCGCCCTGCCGCCCAGCTCGACCACCCGTCCGCACAGGGCGTCGACGTCCTCGACCCGGAAATACAGGTGGGGAAGCCGGCTGGCCCGTTCGGCCTTGGTGAAACCGACGGGCGGATTGCTGTCGGCAACATGGGCATAGGTCGGGCTCGATGCCGCTTCGTCGAAGGTCCAGCCGAACAGAGCGCTGAAGAAGGCGCGCGCCTTGTCGATATCGGGGGTGTCGACGGTGAAGTAACCGAGCTGGATCATGGGGCTCAAGCGCTGACCAGCAGCGAAAGTTGCCGCGCGGCGACGTCGCGCCCGCCTTCCTCGATTTCGCGGTCCATCAGTCGGGTCGGATACTCGCCGGTGAAATAGTGGTCCGTGAACTGCGGGTTCCGGGGGTCGCGCGGGCCAGCGTCCATGGCTTCGTACAGGCCATCGACCGACAGAAAGCCCAGGGAGTCGACCTCGAGGAAAGCCCGCATTTCTTCCAGCGTCATGTTGGCCGCGATCAGCTGGTCCCGTTCCGGCATGTCGATGCCATAGAAGTCCGGCCACAGGATCGGCGGGCTGGCCGAACGCAGGTGCACCTCCGTGGCGCCCGCCGCGCGTACGGCGCGGACCAGTTTCACCGACGTCGTGCCGCGCACGATCGAATCGTCGATCAACACCACCCGCTTGCCCTCCAGCACCGAGCGGTTCGGGCTGTGCTTCATCCGCACGCCCTTCTGCCGTGCGCTTTTGTTGGGCTGGATGAAGGTGCGGCCCAGATAGTGACTGCGGATGATCCCCATCTCGTAGGGGATGCCGCTTTCCTGCGCATAGCCGAGGGCCGCGGGCACGCCGGAGTCCGGCACCGGCACGACCACGTCGGCCTCGACTCCGTGCTCGCGCGCCAGCTTCATGCCCATCCGCTTGCGAACGCCATAGACCGAACGCCCGTTCACGATGCTGTCGGGCCGCGAGAAATAGACGTATTCGAACAGGCAGGGCCGCGCCCCACGCGTGGGGAAGGGCTTCAGCGACTTCAGCCCCTCATGGTCGATGACGATGACCTCGCCATGTTCGACGTCGCGCACGAAGGTCGCGCCGATGGTGTCCAGGGCGCAGGTCTCGGACGCCAGCACCCAGGCCTCGCCGATCTGGCCGAGCACCAGCGGGCGGATGCCCATCGGGTCGCGCGCGCCGATCATCTTGGAGCGGGTCTGGCAGACCAGGGCATAGCCGCCCTCGATCCGGCCGATGGCGTCGATGAAGCGATCGACGATCTTGGCCTTACGCGACCGCGCGATCAGATGAAGGATGACTTCGGAATCCGAGGTCGACTGGAAGATGGAGCCTTCGCCGACCAGCTGGTTCCGCAGATAGAGGAAGTTGGTCAGATTGCCATTGTGGGCGATGGCGATGCCGCCCGAGTCCAGATCGGCGAACATCGGCTGGATGTTGCGCAGGAAGCTGCCGCCCGCGGTCGAATAACGCGTGTGACCCACGGCGGCCGATCCGGGCATGCGGGTCGGCAGGTCGGCCCCGCCAAAGGCTTCGCCGACCAATCCCATGTGCCGTTCAGTGTGAAAGCGGGCCTCATGCACGCTGGCGATGCCGCAGGCTTCCTGCCCGCGATGTTGCAGGGCGTGAAGGCCGAGAGCGACGATCGCGGCACCGCCGTCGTTCTCCGCACCCCAGACGCCACAGACGCCGCACTCGAGACGCAGCTGATCATCGTCGATGTCGCGAAAATGCTCCCGGTGAACGACCGGGTCGGCGATGGAATGGGCGAGGCTGCTCATCGTGGGGCTCCGATGATGCGGGAAACGCTAGTTGGGGGCTGGCCGCGAAATATTGTCTGTTTTGGGCGAGGGCAAGGCTTCCGCGTCAGAAAATCCTTTGCTTACGGACGAAGTCACGACGGGCGTCAGCGCATCCGCGCCCTTGCCGATCTCCGGAAGCACGATCTGGATCGCGCGGGCCGCGCCCGCCGTGACGGGGCGTAGCGCGGCCTCGCTCAGCCAGCGGGGCGTGCGTTCGCCCGGCAGGGCGGCGACCACGACCAGATGGATCGCGCCCAGCAGCACCAGCGACCGCGCCGCGCCGACGAAGATGCCTATGATCCGGTCGATGCCCCCCAGCTGCGGATGCGCCTGCGCGCGCTTCGACAGGATCGAGCCGAACATGCGGATGCCGAAATAGACCAGCAGGAAGGAGGCGACGGCGGCGGCGATGGTTCCTGCCCAGTCCGGATCGATCAGAGCCCGCCCGATCGGCCCGGTCAGCGGCAGCGCCACCAGGGCGATGAAGGCCGCCAGCACGAAGCTCAGCAGGGTGATGATCTCGCGCGTGCCCCCGCGCACCCAGCCCGCGAGGGCCGAGACGAGGATGACCAGAATGGCGAAGACGTCGAAACCGGTCATGCGCGCTCGAACTGAAGTCGGTCTGGTCTCAATAGCTGTTTTGCGAGATTCGTTCGACCGCTTCCGACAGACGGCTGACGGCCGTGGTTTTCACGCCCTTGTCCTTGACCGTCAGGGGTGGGCACAGGGCCTGATCGAAGCCCAGCTTCTGCGCCTCCCGCAGCCGCGCCTCGGCCCGACCGACCGCGCGCACCTCGCCCGACAGGCTGATCTCGCCGAACACCACGCAGCCCTGCGGCAGCGACGTGTCGGTGGCCGAGCTGATCAACGCCGCCGCCGCCGCCAGATCCGCCGCGGGTTCGCTGATCCGCAAACCGCCCGCCACGTTCAGATAGACATCCTGATCGCCGAAGCCGATCCCGCAGCGCGCCTCCAGCACGGCCAGCACCATGGCCAGCCGCCCGGTGTCCCAGCCGACAACGGCCCGGCGGGGGGTGCCGTAGGCTGACTTCGACACCAGCGCCTGCACCTCGACCAGCACGGGGCGCGAGCCTTCGATGCCCGCGAACACCGCCGCCCCCGGGGCCCGATCCTTGCCTTCGCCGAGGAACAGGGCTGAGGGATTGCTGACCTCGCGTAGCCCGGCGTCGCCCATTTCGAACACCCCGATCTCGTCGGTGGCGCCGAAGCGGTTCTTGCCCGCGCGCAGGATGCGGAACGGATAGCCGCGCTCGCCCTCGAAGCTCAGGACGGCGTCGACCATGTGCTCGACCACGCGCGGCCCGGCCACCTGACCGTCCTTGGTCACATGGCCGACCAGGATCACCGCCACGCCGTTCGCCTTGGCCAGACGCACCATTTCGCCCGCGCATGCCCGGGCCTGCGTCACCGATCCCGGTCCGGCCTCGTGCGCGTCCGACCACAGGGTCTGGATCGAATCGACCACGACGATGTCGAATTTCTCGCGCTTCAGCGTGCCGAGGATGTCCCGCAATGACGTCGCCGAGGCCAGGTTGACCGGAGCCTTCTCCAGCCCCATCCGCCTGGCCCGCGCCCGGATCTGCTCGATCGCTTCTTCGCCCGAGATATAGGCGACGCGAGCCCCCTTCAGCGCGGCGCGCCCGCAGACATCCAGCAGCAGGGTCGATTTGCCCACGCCCGGATCGCCGCTCAGCAGGATGGCGGACCCCGGAACGACGCCTCCGCCGCAGACGCGGTCGAACTCGGTCACTCCGGTCACGATGCGTGGTGGCTCCGGCGTGTCGGACTGCAATGTCTCGAATTGCAGGCCCCGCGTCTTGGCGGCGCTGACCGGCTTCATCGCCCCGGGCGGTGCCGTTTGGCTCTCCTCGACGATGGAGTTCCACTGACCACAGGCCCCGCACTGTCCGGCCCACTTGCCGTGGACCGCCCCGCAGGACTGACAAACATAGATCGCCCCGTCTCTCGCCATGAGGTTGGCTTACAGGAGTCGCGGGCGGCGGGGCAGAGGGTGCGGCGCGCCTGCGTCCGATCCTGACGTCACCCGGCCTTCAACCGATGTACTGGCGCGGAACCCGCGCCGACACTGACGTCAGCAGTTCGTAGGCGAGGGTGCCGGCGGCCGTCGCCGCGTCGTCCAGCATCCGGTTGGGTCCAAACAGTTCGACCGTATCGCCGACCCGCACGTCCAACCCGGTCACGTCCACGGCGCACACGTCCATTGACACCCGCCCGATGAGGGGGCGAAGCGCGCCCGCCACAAAGGCGGAACCGTCCGGGCTGTAGGCGCGCAGCACGCCGTCGGCATAGCCGGTGGCGCAGGTGGCCACGCGGGTGGCGCGTTCCGCCGTGAATTTGCGCGAATAGCCGACGGTCTCTCCCGGCGGCACGTCGCGGACCTGAAGGATCTCGGCCGTCAGCGTCGCCACGGCGCGGATGCGTGCATCGGGCCGCCCTTCCGGCCCGCCGCCATAAAGGCAGATACCGGGACGCAGCGCGTCGAACGCATAGTTCGCGCCCAGGAAGGCCCCGCCTGAGTTGGCGAAAGACCGGATCGCGCCTGGATAAAGCGCCGCCGCCGCGGCAAAGGCATCCCGCTGGCGCGCATTCATGGGGTCGACCGGGTCGTCGGCGCAGGCCAGATGGCTGAGAACCAGATCCAGCCCCTCGAACGCCTCGGGCGCGTCCTCGGGCCGGAACCCCAGCCGGTTCATCCCGGTGTCGATCTGCAGCCCGCAGGCACCGCCGCCGGCTTCGCGCCAGTCGGCCAGTTGTTCCGCCGTGTTGATTACGGGGCGCAGGTTGGCGGCGTGAAGGCGAGGGACCCTGCCCGTCGCGCAGCCGTCCAGCACATAGATCACGGCCTCGCTGCCCAGCCCGGCGCGCAAGGTCTCGCCCTCCGAAACGCGGGCCACGAAAAAGGTTCTCGCGCCCTCCACCATCAACCGTCTGGCGCAGGCGACGGCGCCGAGGCCATAGCCGTCCGCCTTGACCACCGGGTGCACGGGCGCGCCTCCGATCGCTTCCAGGGCATGGAAGTTGGCGGCGAGCGCATTCAGATCGACAGTCAGTGTGGCCGGGGCGGGCATTCCCCCATCTAGGGCCTCGCTGTTGTGCGACGCAACACGATCTGACGCGGCGTCGTGTTTGCCTTGCGTCATTCGGCAGGGATGGAAGAGCGTGCACTCGCGCAGGGTGGCCCGGCCGATGGCGATCCACTACCGCTGACCGCCGGACAAGTCCCTCTGCGCGGCCCCCCCTCCGCGCATCGGCGTCAGCGCGGCGGCTTGGCCTTGTAAGGCTTGGCCGCAGGCGGCTTGCCGCGCGCGTCCTTCGGAGCCCAGGGACGGTCACCGCCCTGAGGCTTGCCTTGCGGCTTGCCTTTCCAGGGCTTGTCGCCGGCGGCGGCTTCGGCCGGGGCCGCGTCGGAGCGCGGCGTCCAGGGCGTCTTGCCCTCGACGGGCGGCTTTTTCACCCAGGGCTTCTTGCCCGGTGGCGTCGGGTCGTTCGGCGTGCGCTTGACCCAGGGCTTCTTGCCGTCGGCGGCGGGCGCGGGCGCGTCTTCCCGCTTCACCCAGGGCTTCTTCTCGCCCTGGGGCTTGCCCTCGCGGGGTTTCCAGGCTGGCTTGTCGCCGTCCTCGCGCTTGACCCAAGGCGTCTTGGCTTGAGCAGCCGGAGCGGCGTCGTCGCGCTTGACCCACGGCTTCTTGTCGCCTTCGGGGCGGTCCTCGCGGGGCTTCCAGGCCGGCTTGTCGCCTCCGTCCTCACGCTTGGCCCACGGCTTGCGTTCCGGGCGGTCACCAGTGGGGCAATCCGCGCCGGGCTTCTTGTCCCAGCGGCCGACCGGCTTGTCCTTCGGACCCGGTGCCACGGCTGCATCGATCTTGACGCCATCCTCGAGGCCCAGGGCGATGGCCGCCTCGAACCTGGCCTTCATCTCCAGCGTGATCTCGAACTTGGTCTCGCGGTCGAAGATCTTGATCGAGCCGATGTCGCGCTTGGTCACGTGACCCAGACGGCAGATGGTCGGCATCAGCCATTTTGGGTCGGCGTTCTTGTCGCGGCCGATGTTGATCCGGTACCAGGCCATGTCGCCGCCACGGGCAAAGTCCGTGTACGGAACGTCGGGCTGACCCTTGTCGTTCACGCCTGACTGCTGCTGACGCTTCATGCGGTCGTCGTCATAGACGTCTTCCGGTGCCGGCAGCTTCTGGCGGTACAGCTGGATCAGGGCGGCGGCGACTTGTTCGGGCGTGGATTTCTCCAACAGCTGCCGACCCATGGCCAGGGTCTCCTCGTCGTCGATGACCCCGATCAGGACCGGGTCGGCCAGCATGCGGGCGTGGTCGTTCTCGAGGATCATTTCCGCAGATGGTGGACCCGACCATTCGGCCTTGATCGAGGCCGACTGCAGCATCAGTTCGACCTTGCGGCGGCGGGTGTAACTGACCAGCAGGACGGACACGCCCTTCTTGCCGGCGCGTCCGGTGCGGCCCGAACGGTGCAACAGGCCGGCCTTGTTGACCGGGATTTCGGCGTGGATGACCAGGCCCAGGTCGGGCAGGTCGAGGCCGCGCGCCGCCACGTCGGTGGCGACGCAGACCCGGGCGTGCCCGTCGCGCAGGGCCTGCAGGGCCTCCGACCGTTGGCTCTGGGTCAATTCCCCGGACAGGCCGACGACGGAGAAGCCGCGTTCGCGCAGGGAACTGGTCAGATGCTTCACCCGCTCGCGCGTGTTGGCGAACACAAGCGCGCCGGGGGCCTCGAAATAGCGCAGCACATTGACGACGGCCAGTTCGACCTCGTTCGGCGCGACGCGGATGGCCTTGTACTCGATGTCGCCGTGCGGGGCATTGGAGGCCGTGGTGTCGATGCGCAGGGCGTCGCGCTGATAGGTCTTGGCCAGCTGCACGATGTCGCGCGCCAGGGTGGCCGAGAACATCAGCGTCCGTCGCACGGTCGGGGCGGCATTGAGGATGAAGGTCAGGTCTTCCTGGAAGCCCATGTCCAGCATTTCGTCGGCTTCATCCAGCACGACGGCCTTCAGCGTCGACAGGTCCAGCGAGCCGCGCTCGACGTGATCGCGCAGACGGCCGGGCGTGCCGACCACGATGTGGCAGCCGCGCTCCAGCGCGCGCCGCTCGACCTTGGGGTCCATGCCGCCGACGCACGAGACGATGCGGGCACCGGTCTGGTCGTAGAGCCATTGCAGCTCGTTCGAGACCTGCAGGGCCAGTTCGCGTGTCGGGGCGATGACCAGAGCGACCGGCGCGCCGAACTCGGCGAATTTCTCGGCCTCGCCCAGCAGGGTGGGAGCCAGGGCCAGACCGAAGGCGACGGTCTTGCCCGAGCCGGTCTGGGCCGAGACCAGCAGATCGCGCCCCGTTCCGTCCGCGTTCAGCGAAGCGTCCAGCACCGCCGACTGCACCGGCGTCGGCTCGGCATAACCGCGCTCGGAAAGGGCGCGATCGAGCGCGGGATGACTGGCGGGGAAGGGCATGAGGACGTCCGTAAGGCACCAGGGTGGCGCGCGCCAGCTATGCCCTTTTGAGGCGGGCCGACGAAGGGCGGAGCATTTGCGCCCTGATCAAGGCGGAAGCACGGCTAAAGCCCATTCAACTGCACCCTGCGACCGCGCTTGCCGACCCTTTCCCTTGACTCCGTCCGCGATCAACGGAAAGACACCAACATGCAGATGCGAACCAATGTCATATTCTCCGTTGCCATGGCTGCGCTCGTCGCCGCCTGCGGCCAGAACGGCTCGACTACGCCGGATAAGGCCGATGCCGGGGTGGTCAATCTCTATACCGCGCGCCACTACGACGCCGACAAGGCCGTGCATGCGCGCTTCACCGAAGTGACCGGCATCCGCGTCAACACCATCGAGGGCAATGCCGACCAGCTGATCGCTCGCATGACCAGCGAAGGCGCGGCCAGTCCGGCGGACCTGTTCGTGACGGCCGATGCCGGGGCCCTGTGGCGCGCTCAGAACGCCAATCTGCTCCAGCCCACGACGTCCCGGGCACTGAACGCCGCCATCCCGGCCAATTTGCGCGATCCCGAGGGTCGCTGGTTCGGCCTGAGCCGCCGCGCCCGCATCGTCGCCTATGATTCCACCAGGGTTCAGCCCGCCGACGTCGACACCTATGAGGAGATCGCCTCGCCCCGCTTCCGCGGTCGCCTGTGCGTGCGTTCGGCTGACCACGTCTACAATCTGTCGCTGGTTGGGGCGCTGATCGAGGCCTGGGGCCCCGCCAAGACCGCACAATGGACGCGTGGCATCGTCGCCAACATGGCCCGCCCCCCCGAAGGCGGCGACCGCGATCAGATCCGCGCCGTCAATGCCGGGGTCTGCGAGATCGCCCTGACCAACAGCTACTACTATATCCGCATGGCCAGCGGCGACGACGCGGCCGACCTCGAGGTGACCACCAAGGTCAAACTGGCCTTCCCGTCGCTGGACGGCCAGGGCTCGCACGTCAACATCTCGGGCGGTGGCGTCGCCGCCAATGCCCCGAACCGCGCGAATGCCGTCCGGCTGCTGGAATTCCTGGCCACGCCCGAAGCCCAGACCATGGTCTCGGCGGGCAATAACGAATATCCCGCCAGCCCGAACGTACCGGCTCCCCCCCCGACTGATGCCTATGCCGACTTCACCGCCCATCCGATGTCGGTCGCGACCTATGGTTTGCGTCAGGCCGAGGCTCAGAGCCTGATGAGCGCGGCAGGCTGGCGATAGGCCCCGACACCGCCTCGACGACCCTGGCCGCGCGCGCGGTTCGCGTCGGCGCGCCTTCGCTGTTGACGCTGCTGGCCTGGCTGGCCGCCGCCGTCGCCATCGCGCCCCTGATCGGCGTGATCGCCGCAGCGTTCGGCGACGGACAGGCCGACATCGCGGCCTCTGACCTGATCCGCTACGCCCTGACCTCTGCTGCCCTGGCCGTGATGGTCGCCATCGCCACGGCCGTGCTGGGGTCGGTCTCGGCCTGGCTGGTGGTCATGCACCGGTTTCCGGGCCGGTCGGTCTTCGCCTGGGCCTTGGCCCTGCCGTTGGCTGCGCCAGCCTTTGCCGTAGCCTATGGCTATGCCGACCTGTTCGACGTCGCGGGCGATCTTCGTACGTGGATGCGCGCCGTGCCCGGCATCGACTGGGGACCACAGATGCGCAGCCTGCCAGGCGCGGCCTTCGTCCTGTCGCTGGCCTTCTATCCTTATGTCTATCTGACCCTTCGCGCGGCTCTGGTGAACCAGTCGGCCCAGGCCATAGAGGCGGCCCGCAGTCTGGGTTGCTCCCCGACCCAGGCGCTGTTCCGCGTCGCTCTGCCCCTGCTGCGCCCGGCCCTGGCCGCCGGCGTCGCCCTGGCGGTCATGGAGACCCTCGCCGATTTCGGGGCGGTGCAGTTTCTCAGCGTCCAGACCCTGACCACCGGCGTAGTAAGGTCGTGGTTCGTCTATGGTTCGCTGGAAGCGGCCGCGCGTCTGGCCCTGCCGCTGCTCGCCGCCGCCGCCGTCGTGCTCTGGATCGAACGTCTCAGTCGCCGGGGCCGCACCGACGAAGCCGCCCGCGCCCGCTGGCGTCCGATCGAACCCACGCCACTGAATGGCGGGCGTGGCCTGCTCGCCTTTGGCTTCTGTCTCGGCCTGCTGACGCTCGGCCTGTTGCTTCCGGTCGGCTGGCTGGCCTTGAACGCCATCGACATCAGCCCGGACTGGAGCCGCCTGGCCCGCGCCGCCGCCAACAGTCTGGGCCTCGGGCTCGGCGGGGCCGTCGCCACGGTCATTTTCGCGACCTGTCTGGCCCTGTCGGCCGAGCGGATGCCGGTGACCGCCCGGATCAGCAGCCTGGGTTATGCGACCCCTGGCGCGGTCATGGCCATCGGCCTTCTGGTGCCCGCCTCCGTCGTCTGGCAGACTATTCCCGGTGCCGTTTCAGGCCTGGGCGCGGGGCTGGCCCTCCTGATCTACGCCTATGCCGCCCGGCTGATGGCGGCGGCGCTGGAGCCGGTCGAGGCCGGGCTGACCCGGGTCACGCCTTCGATGGTCGCCGCTGCCCGGACCCTTGGCCGCAGCGAGGCGGGAGCCGCGCTGTCGGTGCGGCTGCCCATCGCATCCGGTGCCCTGCTGACCGCGACGCTGGTAGTCTTCATCGATGTGGTGAAGGAACTGCCGGCGACCCTGATCCTGAGGCCGTTCAACGTCGACACCCTGGCCGTCATCGCCGACAACTATGCCCGCGACGAACGGCTGCCAAATGCGGGCTGGCCCAGCCTGATGATCGTCGCCCTGACCCTTCCCGCCGTGATCTGGCTGACGCGCAAGATCACGGCGTCGCGCCCCGGAGACCCGCATGGCCAACATTGACGCCATCGTCTCGGTCTCGGGCGTGAGCCGCGCCTTTGGCCGCAAGGTCGCGGTGGACCGCGCCGACCTGACCCTGTCACGCGGTCGCATCCTGGGCCTGCTCGGGGCATCCGGCTCGGGCAAGAGCACGCTGCTGCGCGTCATCAGCGGCCTGGAACCTATCGATGCAGGCACCATCGCCATAGATGGGCAGATCGTCTCGATACCCGGACGCGCCGTGCCGCCCGAGGCCCGCCGTGTAGGCATGGTGTTCCAGGACTTTGCCCTGTTCCCCCATCTGACGGTGGCCCAGAATATCGGCTTTGGTTTGAAGGGACGCACCGACCGCGATGCTACCGTGGCAGCCCTGCTGGACCGCATGCGTCTGGCCGATCGCGGTCGGGCCTTCCCCCACACCCTGTCTGGCGGCGAGCAGCAGCGCGTCGCCCTCGCCCGCGCCCTGGCCCGAGATCCTGCGGTCGTCCTGCTCGACGAACCCTTCTCCAGTCTGGACGGAGCCTTGCGGGCCGAGGTGCGCGACGACCTGGTCCAGGCGCTGCGCGACAGCGGGGCCTCCGCCATCGTCGTCACCCACGACGCCGAGGACGCCATGATCATGGCCGACGACCTGGCCCTGATGGAGGCCGGTCGCGTCATCCAGGCGGGGACGCCGCACGAACTCTATACCCGCCCGACGTCCGTCGCCGCCGCCCGGCTGCTGGGCCCGATCAATCTGGTCGAGGCGGAGGTCCGACAGGGTCTGGCCACGTCCGTGCTCGGCCAAAACTCTACTTTGCTGCCCGATGGAGCGGCGTTGATGGGCGCGCGTCCGACCGACATCCGGCTCACCAAACCCGAAGCGGGCCTTCCGGCGCGCGTCGTGTCGGTGGGCTTCTCCGGTGCGTTCCATGTCGTTCGCGCCACCATCGGATCGCACATCCTGTCCATCCACGTCACCGGCCAGCTCCCCGCAGTCGGAGATGGGATTGGCGTGACGACCGATCCGACACCCCTGCTGGTCCTGCCCCTGACCTGACACCCGATCAGGTCACGGCCCGGTGCCGTTTCCAGGGGGATTTCGGGGGGGCGGGGCGGAAACCGCTCGGTTCGCCAAGCCCCTGAAAGAAATGGTGGATGCGACAGGG
>NZ_JBDNHO010000077.1:0-14830 GCF_041688735.1 Brevundimonas sp. | reverse complement strand
GCGACAGCGGGAAATATGGCTTGATCCGACGCATCTGCTTGTTCGTCAGCCAAAACAGATCACTCATGACAGGCTCCTCCTGCCACCAGTGAATCAGATCACCACGACCGTGTGAATCCCTTTAATGGGTCCTGAGCCTAGCCACTAGCCACTAGCCACTAGCCACTAGCCACTAGCCACTGGCCAGTTCTGACTCATCGCACCGCAAGCTCGTCCACCAGCCGCGCCATCCCGTACACATCTCGCAGCGCCGTGGTCACCGCGCCGGTGGTCACGATCACCGAGCGGTTGACGTTGACGTCATAGCCATAGGCGTTGCGCTGGGTCAGGACGGTGGAGTCGAAATTGGCCCCAAGAATCTCACCCGCCGCATTGACGACCGGCGAACCCGACGAGCCACCGATGGTGTCGGAAGACACGGCCATGTTCAGCACGGTGTCGCCGTCGATCCGGGCCTTCGCCGCCAGCAGTTTCGGCGCCACGTCGAACGGCACCGAGCCGGTTGCACGGTCCCACAGGCCGTCGAAGGTGGTGAAGGCGCCGAAGCGCTGGCCCGGCACGTCCGTGCCCTCGATCTTGCCGTAGGTCAGGCGCAGCGTGCCGGTCGCGTCCGGATAAACGCTGTCGCCATAGGCGGCGAAGCGGGCCGAGGCCAGGCGTTCGGACGCGCGGTCGGTCGGCGCCTGCACGCGGGCCTCCCAGTCCGAACGCACGGCGCGGCTGTCGTCCTGCATGGCCAGGGCGAAACGGATCATCGGATCGTCAGAGGCGCGGATGGCCTCGATGCCGCCTTCCCACAGGGCCTTGCGGACGGCGGTATCGCCGAGTTTCGTTCCGGTCGTCAGTCGCGCCGACAGGGCCTCGGGCGATTCCCGGCCCAGCAGGGCGCGCACGCGCGGATCATCGACCGTCAGCCATTCACGGGTCTTGGACAGCCACCATTCCATGCGGACCTGATCCAGCGCCGGATGGACCGGGCGCTCGGCGAACAGACCGGACTGAACTGTGGCCAGACGGCTGTCGGCGAATTCGGGCAGGCGTTCGGCCGAGGGCTTGTCGCGCTCCTGCGCCCCACGCACCAGCGTGCGCGCCCAGAGGAACAGCTGTGAGCCGCCGGCGACCGGCGTCGTGCCCACCCCCGCGGCGCCCTCCAGCAGAGCGTAGGCCGCATAGGTCTCGCGCTGGATCGGCTGCACCGCGGCCAGTTCGCGCCACGGATCGCCGACGCGCGCGGTCAGCTCGGCATTCGCCGCGACACGCCGGCGGAAATCGGCCTCATTGGCCGCCCGCGTCGCCATGAAGGCCGGATCGACCAGCGCCCGCATCCGGCCCAGTCCGCGCTTGTAGGTGTTCTCGAGGCTGACGATCGGGTCCATGGCGATGAAGGCGTTCTCCTCGCTCTCGGCCGAGAATCGCAGCAGACGCCCGCGCAATTCGCTGGCCAGAAGCTGGTCCATCGGCAGGACCACGTCGCGGATCGTGAACAACTGGTCCTGGGTCAGCAGCCGCTGGGTCGCGCCGGGGCTGCCCGAGACGAACACCGGCGTGCCCTCCACCGGCTTGTCGGCGTTCCATTTGAAGTGGGTCGGCGTCGCCGCCGGGGCGCCGTTTTCGTACAGGCGGATGAAGGCCGCATCGATGGCGAAGCGGGGGAAGCTGAAATTGTCCAGATCGCCGCCGAAGGTCGCGGCCCGGTCCTCCGGGGCCCAGGCCAGACGCACGTCCGAATATGTCTTGTAGGTGTAGAGCTTGAACTGGCCGCCCCGGTACAGGGTCACGACCTGACAGCGCTTGCCCGCGACGCCGCCGCAGGCCTCGCTCTCGATCCGGCCCGCCTCGGCGTCGCGCGCGCGGGTGAAGTCCCGGCCGTCCAGCCCGGCGCCGGCCGCCCGCATCCGCTCGGTCACGTCGCTGATGTCGGTCAGGATCTCGGCCGTGCCGCCCGGGCATTTCAGCTCGTCCTCGCGATTGCGCGGGGCGAAGCCGGTCTGGGCGTAGTTGACCGCCTGGGTCGAGAGGTTGGCCACGCAGGTGGCGACACAGTGATTGTTGGTCATCACCAGCCCCTCGGTCGAGACGATGCCCGCCGAACAGCCGCCGTACTTCACTGACGACAGCCGCACCCGGTCCAGCCAAGCCTGATCGATGTTGGTGCCGAGCGTGGCGTTGGCTCGCGCGATGGGGAAGTTGTCGAAGGTCCACATGCCTTCTTCCGCCTGCGCGGTCGATCCGGCGGCGAGGGTAAGGGCGATGGCGGTCAGGGTGATCTTCAGGTTACGCATCGACGTCTCCTTGCCTTCTCCCCTTGCGGGAGAAGGTGGCCCGCGCAGCGGGTCGGATGAGGGGTTTCACCAGCGGTCGCCGGTCGGGTAGCGGACCATGAATGACGAAGGGGTCGCCCGGCAAGACCGGAGCGACCCCTCATCCGTCAGGCGGAGTTTATCCTTGGGCCGACCAAGGTCGGACCCGGGGGCCCGGCACCTTCTCCCGCAAGGGGAGAAGGAACCTTGCGGGTTCCTACCGAACCCCCAGCTCTTCCAGCAGACGCGGGTTCGGATAGATGTTCCGCAGCGCCTCGGTGACGGCCGCAGTTGACACCGACACCGTGCGGTTCAGCGCGCCGTCATAGCCATAGGCCCCGCCCAGCGAGTGGATGTTGCCGTCGAAGGCCGTGCCGATGACTTCCCCGGCGGCGTTGATCACGGGCGAGCCCGAGTTCCCGCCGATGATGTCGTTGGTCGAGGAGAAATTATAGACCGTCTCCTTGTTTACCCGGCTCTCATTGTCGAGGAAGGCTTGGGCCGCATTGAACGGCTCGGCCCCGGTGGCCCGCTCGTACAGCCCGCCCATTCTGGTGAAGGCCGGCACCGTCACGCCGCGATAGCTCCAGCCCTCGACCCGGCCATAAGACAGGCGCGGGCTGAAGGTGGCGTCCGGATACTGGTTGGTGCCATAGACCGCGAACCGTGCCTGGGCGACCTTTTCGGCCGCGCGGGCGGTCGGAGCGTTGACCTCGGCGGCCCAGCGGGCGCCGATCGCGGTGGCGGCGGCGTCATTGGCGATGATGAAGGCCAGCAGCGGATCGGCCTCGGCCAGCTGGGCGGTCGTCATGGCCGCAGCCTGGGCCCGGAAGGCGGCGTCGGCCATCCGGGTGCCCGAGATCAGCCGCTCGGCCAAGGCTTCCGGGCTCTCGCGGCCCAGCATCGCCTTCACCTCGGCATTGTCGACTGTCAGATACTCGCGGGTCTTGGACAGCCAGTAGCGGAGCCGGATCTCTTCCATGTCCGTCGAGATCGGGGTCTCTGCACCCAGGGCGGTGGCCATTCGCGCGCGCTGCGCCTCGGTCATTGACGTATTCTTCGATGCACGCACGAGGGTGCGGGCCATCTGGTACAGGGTCGAGCCGCCGCCTGCAGCCTGCTCCAGTTGGCGGACGGACAGAAACAGTTCCCGCGCCGTGGCCTGCACCCCCTCAAGCTCGGCCCAGGGGTCGCCGATCCGCTGTACCAGCGTCGGGTCTGCGGCCACGCGCCCGCGCAGCTCGGTTTCGGCGTCGCGCCGGGCGCCGAGGAACGCAGGGTCCAGCAGCGACTGATGCTGGCCGTACTGGGCCTTGAAAGTGTTCTCCAGGCCGAAGATAGGGTCGAACGAAATCCGCTTGGCCTCGTCGCCGGTCAAGGAATATTCCAGCAGTCGCCCGCGCAGTTCCGAATTCTGGATCAGGGTCAGCGGTAGTTGTTGGTCGCGCAGACGCTCCAGCTGGCTCATGGTCAGCAGGCGCGAGGTCGAGCCGGGGTTGCCGGCCACGAAGACCGGGTCACCCTCGGCCGGGGCGTTGGGGTTCCAGCGCAGGAAGCCGGGGCTCTCGACCGGCTCACCGTCCTCATAGGCGCGCAGGAAGCCAGCATCGAGCGCGTAGCGCGGGAAGTTGAAATTGTCGGGGTCACCACCGAAGAAAGCCGCCTGGTTCTCGGGCGCGAATACCAGCCGGACGTCGTCATAGCGGCGGAATTTGTACAGGGCGAAACGGCCGCCGCGATAGAAGCTGATGACCTGGCAGTTAAATTTCCCATCGCCCGCGCAGGCCTCGGTCTGGACTGTGTTGGTCTCGGCGGTGCGGGCGGCGTTGAAGGCCGCGCCTTCCAGCCCGGCTCCGGCGGCCAGCACCCGGTCGGTCACGTCGACAATGTCGACCAGCACCTCGGCGGTCTGGCCCGGGCAGCGCTTTTCTTCTTCGCGGGACGCCGGCATCCAGCCGTTCTTGACGTAGTCGTTCCCGGGGCTGGACAGCTCCTGCACGCATCCGACCACGCAGTGCCAATTGGTCAGGATCAGGCCCTCCTCCGAAACGAACGAGGCCGAACAGCCCTGGATCCGCACTGAGGCGTTGCGCACCCGGTCCAGCCATGCCTGGTCGATCCGCGTGCCGTATTTGTCGTTGACGGTCTGGATCGGGAAATTGTCGAAAGTCCACATGCCTTCGTCGGCGCGGGCGCTGGTCGGGGCGGCCGTCACGGCCATGACTCCCATGATGGCGGCGATGGATGCGGTTGCCGATACGGCGGAACGAAGCGAAAGAAGGGTCATGGGGGAATGTCTCCTGTGGTTTTTCGACCATGGCGCGCCGGGCGCACGGCGCCAAGTCCGCTTCCTGTCCCGGCGACGACGCATATCGGGGATGAACTTAGCCCAACTGAACGGACTTAACCCGATTTAACTTGGCCCCAACCCTTGGAGTGGTCAGATACCCGCGAACGTTCAGGGGCTTTGTTTTTTTCGATGTCGCTCGCACTCTCCACGCTGCTTTATGAGTGGCGGCGCTACATGGCCGCCGTGATGGCGCTCGCCCTGTCGGGTCTGCTGGTGTTGGCCATGACCGGTGTCTTCATGGGCATCGGCAAAGGGTTCACGGCACAGATCGACCGGTCCAGCGCCGACGTCTTGATTCTCGCGCCCGGCGCAAAGGCCCTGGGTCAAGGCCCCTCCGGCGTGCCCCGGCGGTTCATTCCCCTGGTCTATCGACACCCCGACGTGGTCGAGGTCCGCGCCCTGGCCGGAAGCGGGGGGCAGTTCCAGAGCATCAAAGAGTATGATCCGACCGAAACACCGGCGGAACGGGCCCGACGCGGCGCACCCCGCGCCGAACAGGTCGCGGTCAACGTGATCGACACGACGCCGGGGGCGGTGACCATTCCGACCGACTATTCCGAGGAACTCATTGACGCGCTGCGTCAGCCCTATTCCGTCGCCGTCGACGAGAGCGCCATGGGACGGCTGGGGGTCAAGCTGGGCGACCGGGCGCTCTACAATGGCCAGACGGTTCGTGTGGTCGGCATCACCCGCGGCTATCCCAATCTGATCGTGGCCACGCTGGTGATGTCGCGCGACACGCTGCGAACGCTCGGCGGAACCAGCGATTCCAGCCCCCGGGTGGGACCCCTGATGGTCCGGCTGGCCGATCCGGAGCGGGCAGAGGTCGTTGCGGCCGAACTGAACGACATGGGCGAAGGGTCTTATCGGGCCTGGACCCGGTCGGAACTGGCCCTGGCCAACCAGGGAGCTATCCTTGAGAACGGCGTCCTGGTGGTGATCCTGGGGGGTGTCACCGTCATGGGGATCGTGATCGGCGTCGCCATCACCTGGCAGACGCTCCAGGGAGCGGTGTTGGCCAATATCAAGGAGTTTGCCTCCTTGCGGGCGTTGGGCGCGTCCATGGGATCGTTGCAGCGGATCGTGGTCGAGCTCAGCTTCTGGGTGGGCGTTACGGGTATCCTTGCGGCGGGCGTCCTGACCTGGCTGGTCTCCCTTCTCGCCGGAGCCAACGGCATCCTGCTGTATTTTCCGCTGCTGCTGATCCTGATTGTTTCCGGCGGCCTGATTGCCATCGCGATGCTGTCGGGGTTCCTTTCGCTGGGAATCCTCAAGAAGAGCCAACCGGCGGACCTGCTGCGATGAGCGACCTTATGCCACCCGTCGCGGAAACGGGCCATACCAAGGCCCACGGCAAGCAAGGCGATTTCGCGATCGAGGCCAGGGGCCTGCGCAAGAGGTTCAAGTCCGGCAAGGCCTTCGTCGAGGTTCTGAAGGGCGTCGATTTCGACGCCCGCCACGGCGACCTCACCATGGTCATGGGCCCCTCCGGGTCAGGCAAGTCGACCCTGATTGCAGCCCTGTCCGGTTTGCTCCGGCCGGAAGAGGGCGAGGTCGACACCCTCGGGGTGGACAACCTGTGGAAGCTCTCGCCCGACAAGATCGACAAGTTCCGTCTCGACCACTGCGGCTTCATCTTTCAGGGATTCAATCTGTTCCCGGCTTTGACGGCCTTGCAACAGGTCACCACCGTCCTGAAATTCCAGGGCCTGAGTTCGAGCGCAGCGAGAAAGCGCGCCACCCTCGCCCTGGAGGAAGTCGGCTTGGGTCCGCGCCTTCACCAGCGGCCGTCGGCCCTGTCGGGCGGCGAGAAGCAACGCGTGGCGATCGCCCGCTGCCTCGCCAAGGATCCGCAGATCCTGTTCGCCGATGAGCCGACCTCGGCCCTCGACGGCGAGAACGGCCAGGTGGTCATCCGTCTGCTCCGTCGCGCCGCGACCGAGCACGGTGCCGCCGTCATCTGCGTGACGCACGATCCTCGTCTCGAGGAATGGGCCGACCGCGTCATCAAGATCGAAGACGGCGTGATCATCGACGATCAGCGCCGCACCCCCAATCCCCACGCCAAGCTGGCCTCGCACTGAACCGACTTAGGACCTACGCCATGCCCGCCTTCCTCAAGAACAAATGGCTCTGGATCGGCCTCGTGCTGATCATTGCGCTCGTCGTCGGCTTCACCGTGATGCAGGGTGCCGCCAAGGCGAAAAAGGCCGAGGAAGAAAAGGCCCAGGCCAACAAGACGGAAAGCCCCTACGCGGCGATCGCCAACGGCAAGGTCGACATCGAGGGCGGCATCATCCAGATCGCGGCCCGCCGCGGCGGCGTGGTCCGTGACGTCCTCGTCCAAGAGGGCGACCGCGTGGTCGCCGGCCAGATTCTCGCTCGTCAGGAAGACGACGAACCCCGCTTGGCCCTCCAGAGCGCCAACGCCGATGTCAATCAGGCTGAAAGTCAGTTGCGCCTGATCCGGGTCGACATCCGTACCGCCCAGCGCGAGCACGACCGCCTGCAACAGCTGGTCGCGACCAATTTCGTCGCCGCCCAGCGCATGGACCAGGCCCGCGACGCCATCGCCCAGGCCCAGGCCCGTCTGGGATCGGCCCAAGCCGCCGTCCAGACCGCCCGCGCCCGCCGCGACCAAGCCGCCTACAATGTCGAACTGACGGTGACCCGCGCCCCGCAGGACGGCCGTATCGTGCGCCGCTACGCCAACCCCGGTTCCGGTGCCTCGACCCTGAACGTGTCCAACCTGTTCGATCTGGAGCCTGACGCCCCGCGCATCGCCCGCGCGGAGATCGTCGAGAGCGACCTCCCCAACATCACGCCCGGCCAGGCGGTCGAGATCACGCCCGAGGGCGACCCGTCCAAAGTCTATGTCGGCACCGTCCTGCGCCGCGCCGCCGTCTTTGGTGCCCGCAAGCTGGCCTCGGACGACCCCTCACAGCGCTCGGACGAACGGGTCGTGGAAGTGGTGGTCACCGCCGGCGACGCGCCGCTGCTGATAGGTCAGCGCGTATTGGTCAAATTCATGAAGCCCGGCCAGACCGCCGGCGCCCCCCGCGCCGCCACCGTCGGCGTCCCCGCCGACCGCGCGATGCAGATCCCCGCCAATGCGGGGTAACAAAAGGGGGTTTGTGATTAGTGGTCAGTGACTGGAGCGCTTTCGCCGCCCGCGCCCGCCGCCAACCCGGATCGCCGACCACCGATAACGTCCTGGCCTTCACGCCGGTAATGTCGCAGCCCAGGCCATGGCCGGTCAGTTCACCGCAGCGATCAATATGGAAGGGCGGGCCACAAATACAAAACCCCGGCCTTCTGGCCGGGGCTCTGTCAGGTCAGCGATCGCGGCGTGTCGCTTCAGCGGCGCCTGTCGATCTTTATGGGCACGAAGTTGGACGGATGGCTGATCGCGCGATCGCCCGCCCCATTGGTTTTCTTCGTGTTGACCAGCATGCCGCCCCACAGGGCGAAGGACATCATGGCGTGCTGGAGGTTTCGGTCTTTCTCGTTCATTCTGGCGTCTCCTTTCGACAACCGATGAAAAGAGACGCGTCGTGCTCGCAGGGGTTTGCACCCTCTCAGTCGTTTCGCGTCATGTCCACTATGCACCGTCGCGACCGAAAATGCAATATTATTGATCCGGTTCCGGAGCAATTTTAGCTTCAATGTCACAAAACGGATATTCTGGACCCCGTGTTATCGCCACACCCTGCATCCAGGTCTGCGTAATCGACGGTGCCGCGGGCCTGTGCCTCGGCTGCTGGCGTACCCTGCCCGAGATCGGCGGCTGGAGCGGTTTCACCGATGAGCAGCGGGACACGATCATGGCGGAGTTGCCTGCGCGGGCAGAGCAGAGGGCGAGGGGTTAGGGTCGAGGCCGAGAGGTCGCAAGCCTATAGCCAACCGCATCGAAACGCCTTGCTTCTGACACTCCTCGACGCTCGCTCTTCCCTTAACCTCCCGCACACCATGCCCGTTCACCGCATCCCAACCGGGCCGTGCGAAACCTTGGGGGCCGCAAAAAGCGGCGGCAGTCGCGTGATCCCGGGATGCGTTTCGACATTTCCATTTTCGCCGTGATGACCCTGGCGGTCGCGTCTGCCCTGAGCACGGCCTGGTGGATGGACCACGCAGGCCTGCGCAGCCAGGCCCACGCCGCCACCGTCATTGAGGCTCCCGCCACCACCGCCTCCGCCGCCCGGATCCCGCGCGCCGACGATGGTCACTACTGGGCCGACGCCCTGATCGAGGGCCGCGCGGTCCGCGTCATGGTCGATACGGGCGCCAGCGTGGTCGCCTTGACCCGCGCCGACGCCGCCCGCCTGGGTCTGAAGCTAGAGGCCGCCGACTTCTCCTCGACCGTGGTTACTGCCTCGGGTCCGGTACGCGCCGCGCCGGTTTCCCTGGGCGCCGTCGCCGTCGCGGGCACCCGGCTCGAGCGCGTGCAGGCCCTCGTCATCGAACAGGGGCTGCCGCACTCCCTGCTGGGCATGAGCTATCTGGGCCGGCTGTCCGCCTTCACCGCCACGCCGGTGGCGCTTACGCTGAGGCAGTAGGGGCGGGCGTTTCCGAGCCCATGGCCCCTACAAGGCCTTCCATGCCACCGACATCGCCGTCGCCAGCAGATAGACCGCGAACGCCTTCCTCAACACGCGCCGGTCCAGCGCATGCGCCAGTCTGGCCCCCAGCGGCGCCACGGCTGTCGTCAGCACCCCCATCACCACCGCCGCCGGCACATTGACGTAGCCGACCGAGAACGGTGGCCGCCCGCCGGCGTCCCAGCCGAAGGCCACGAACCCCAGCGCCGCCGCCGCCCCGATGGCCACGCCGAAGCCGGACGCGGTCGCCACCGCCTGGTGGATCGGCCGCCCGCACAGGGTCATCATCATGCCGCCGAAGCTGCCGCCGCCGATCCCCATCATGGCCGACAATCCGCCGATGACGGTCCCTGTCGCGCGCCGCCCCCAACCCTCAGGCAGGTCGCGTCGCAATGTGACGTGCTCAGGCAGCAACCCCATCTGCGCCGCCACCAGCGCCAGACAGACGCCATAGACGAGGGCCAGACCCTCCATCGACGTCACCCCCGCCACCGCCGCCCCGATCAGCCCGCCCACCGCCACCCAGGGCGTCCAGGTCTTCAGCACGCCCTCGTCCACAGCCCCGTGCTTCCGATGCGCCCTCAGCGAGCGCCACGACGTCGCGACGATGGTCAGCAGCGACGTCCCGATCGCCACATGCAGATTGCCCTCCCCCCCGACCCCCAGGACTTCAAAGGCATAGAACACCGCCGGCACGATCACCGTGCCGCCGCCCACGCCGAACACCCCGGCCACCAGCCCGCCCGCCAGCCCCGCCGCGACGAGGGCGGCGAGCAGGAGCAACAGGTCGGGCAGGGGGAGGGCGGTCATGACTCCAGCCTTAGCCATTCCTCCCCCACAGGGGGAGGGGGCCGATCCGAAGTCCTGGCGCAGGATGGTGGAGGGGTCAGGCCCGCAACCTTTCCCCGGTTAGCCCCGTTCTCACCGCGCAGAGGGCATCAGCCGGAAAGAACATGCCATGATCGCGATCAAGACACTCACTGCCACCGCCGTCGCCGCTTTGACGCTCGCCTCGGCCTCCGCCGCCGCCGCGCAAACGCCCTACACACAGACGCCGTACGGACAGCAGCCCTACCGCCAGACCCAGCCCGATCCCATCGGCGCCATCCTCGGTGCCCTGTTCGGCGACCGTCTGGGCGTGTCGACGACCCTGGACAGCGAATGGGGACGCGGGCGACGTCCGCTCAACGCCCAGCGCGACCAGTTCCAGAACCAACTCGACGCGGACGTGCGCTCCGGCGCCCTCTCGACCTCGGCCGCCGACAGCCTGAGCGCCGAATACCGAGATCTGGTCCAGCTGGAGGCGCGCTACACCGCCGACGGCCGCGTCACCACCCAGGAACGCGCCGATCTGGCCGAACGCTACCGCACCTTCTCCACCCGCTATCAGAGCGGCGGCTATGGAAACGACGACGACCGCTACGACGACTGGAGTCCCATCGTTGACAGCCGGACGTCCTTTGAGTCTCGCGTCAACGCCGGGGTGCGCGACCGCAGCCTGACCCGCGCCCAGGCCACACGTCTGATGACGGACTTCAACGCCCTGGTGCAGCTGGAGAGCAGTTATGGCCGCAACGGTATCGACGCCCGCGAACGTCAGGACCTTCGGTCCCGCTGGGCCGATCTGAACCGGCGCGTCGGCGACGACTGGCAGGACGGCGACGACTACTTTGACGACCGCTACAGTCAGGACGGTCGCGCCGTCGCGCTGGAAGCCCGAATCACGGCGGGCGAACGCAGCGGCGCCATCAGCCGCGTCGAGGCCGCTCGCCTGCGCGACGAACTGCGCGACCTCAGCCGCCGCTGGACCGACCTGGAAGCGCGGGTCGAGCTGGCGCGAAGGTAGCACCTGTCGGCCCGCTCTCCGGGCGGGAGAGGGTGAGAGGAGCTACGGTGTCTTCAGTCGATGCTGTGGTCCCTCATGTCACGCAGGAAACCGGAAAACGCGGCGCGACGCTGCGTTACCGCGAAGCTGAAGCGCCGCAGTTCGTCGCGCCTCGCAACAGGACACCGATCCATGGCCAATCGTCGCGGCAGCTTTGTGCTCACGCCCCCGTCCGTGCCTTTGTTCGCCGTGGCGGTGGTGCTCGCCGTCCTCGCCTTGCTGGCGCAGTACGGCGCGGTGAACATCCCGGTGATCAGCGCCAATGTGTTCGAGACCTTGGCCATCGCCTTCGCCATCCTGACCGCCGGCGTCCTGCTTCGCGGCGTTTGACAGTCCGCCCCTAGCCGCGCGGGGCGCTGCGCCCTACCTTCCGTTCATGGCCCGTTCTCCCTCCGCATCTGACCGCAAACCCGGCAAGCCGACCCACGTCCCGGGCCAGTCGGCCGGGATGTCCGCCGGACTGTCGGAGGCTCATGTCCCGTTCCTCTTCGACCCGGCGACGGCGGCCAACCGGATGCCGATGTTCGCGCCCGTCACCGGTCCGCGCCTGACACCGGAAGAGGCCCCCGGCAAGCCGTCCGACTGGGTCCCGCACCGCCCTGATCGCCCCGCCGGCCGCAAACACATCCCCTTCCGGCTGGAGACGAAATACACCCCCGCCGGGGACCAGCCCGCCGCCATCAAGGAGCTGGTGGCCACGGCGAACACCGGCGAGCGCGATCAGGTGCTGCTGGGCGTGACCGGCTCGGGCAAGACCTTCACCATGGCCAAGGTCATCGAGGCGACCCAGCGCCCGGCGCTGATCCTGGCCCCCAACAAGACACTCGCCGCCCAGCTCTATTCCGAGTTCAAGAGCTTCTTCCCCGACAATGCCGTCGAGTATTTCGTCAGCTACTACGATTACTACCAGCCGGAAGCTTATGTACCAAAATCAGATACTTACATCGAAAAGGACTCGTCCATAAACGAGCAGATCGACCGGATGCGGCATTCGGCGACGCGGGCGATCCTCGAGCGGGACGACGTCATCGTGGTGGCCAGCGTCAGCTGCATCTACGGCATCGGCTCGGTCGAGACCTATACAGCCATGACCTTCACGCTGAAGGTCGGCGACCAGATCGACGAGTCCAAGCTGCGGGCCGACCTGATCGCCCTGCAATACAAGCGCAACGACCTGAATTTCGAGCGCGGCATGTTCCGCAAGCGCGGCGACACCCTCGAAATCTTCCCCGTCCACCAGGAAGACCGCGCCTGGCGCGTCCAGCTGTTCGGCGACGAGATCGAGTCGATTCAGGAGTTCGACCCCCTGACGGGGAAAAAGACCGCCGACCTGACCGACATCACCGTCTATGCCGCCAGCCACTATGTCACCCCGCGCCCGTCGCTGAACCAGGCCGTCACCGGCATCAAGGCCGAGCTGAAGGAGACGCTCGACTGGATGGTCGAGAACGGCAAACTGCTCGAAGCGCAACGTCTGGAGCAACGCGTGCGCTTCGATCTGGAGATGATGGAGGCCACCGGCTCGTGCGCCGGGATCGAGAACTATTCCCGCTGGCTGACCGGCCGCAGCCCCGGCGAGCCGCCGCCCACCTTCTTCGAATACATCCCCGACAACGCCCTGCTGTTCGTCGACGAGAGCCACGTCACCGTGGGCCAGATCAGCGGCATGTACCGCGGCGATTACCGCCGCAAATCCACCCTGGCCGAATATGGCTTCCGCCTGCCCTCCTGTATCGACAACCGCCCGCTCAAGTTCGACGAATGGGACGCCATGCGGCCCCAGACGATGTTCGTCACCGCCACCCCCGGCCCGTGGGAGATGGAGCGCACCGGCGGCGTCTTCACCGAACAGGTCATCCGCCCCACCGGCCTGATCGACCCCCCAGTCGAGATCCGTCCGGTCAGCGGCACCACCCGCAACCAGGTCGACGACGTCATCGACGAGGTGAAATCCGTCGCCCGCGCCGGCTATCGCTCCCTCGTCACCGTCCTGACCAAGAAGATGGCCGAGGACCTGACCGAATACATGCACGAACAGGGCGTGCGCGTCCGCTACATGCACTCCGACGTCGACACGCTTGAGCGGATCGAGATCCTTCGCGACCTGCGCGTGGGCTCATTCGACGTCCTGATCGGCATCAACCTGCTGCGCGAGGGCCTCGACATCCCCGAATGCGGCCTGGTCGCCATCCTCGACGCCGACAAGGAGGGCTTCCTGCGCTCCGAGACCTCCCTGATCCAGACCATCGGCCGCGCGGCCCGCAACGTCGACGGCCGCGTCATCCTCTATGCCGACCGCATGACCGGCTCGATGGAGCGCGCCATCGCCGAGACCGACCGCCGGCGCGAGAAGCAGGAGGCGTATAACCTCGAACACGGCATCACCCCGGAATCGGTCAAGCGCGACATCCGCGAAATCCTGGCCAGCCCCTACGAAAGCCGCGCCCTCGACAGATTGACCGCGCCGGGCATGGCCGAGGAGTCCAGACCCTTCGTCGGCACCAATTTCCAGGCCGCGCTCAAGGACCTCGAGGGCCGCATGCGCAACGCCGCCGCCAATCTGGAGTTCGAGGAGGCGGCCCGGATGCGCGACGAGATCAAGCGGATGAAGCTGATGGACCTCGAGTTCGCCAACGACCTGATGACCCCGGCCGGGCAGGCGGTCGACAAGGAGGCTCCGAAGCGGGACCGGGCGGCGGCCAAGGCGGCGGCGGACGAGCGGTTCCGGAAGGGGCGGTGAGGGGTCAGCGCGCGGCTCGTCGACGCTGAATGCTCTGCTCGAGAAGGCCGATCAATCGTGTCCGGTCGTCGTCGATATCAAAATGCAAACGCCGACCTTGGAGGAAGTCCCGGAGCTGTGTCAGGCGTCCCAGCAACCTGCGCTGATCGCCTTTCGTCCGCTCGTCCATAAGCTTCAGAGCATAGGACATTCCATCGGTAAGAGGGCCACAGCTAACGCCAGACCCTTCCTCCTTAATAGTAGCCCAAAAGTCGAAGATTTCGTCTGGAACCCCCGCATAAATGGCTTCTGCAAAATATTTGAACGCGGTGTCTCTTGTATATTTGTACGATCTCGCAAAATCTCCGCCATCAATGCGCAGGTGATAATCAAATGCATCGAGATGTTTTCTAAGCGAAGAGCGGAAATAGCCGCGGGCATCTGTTGGGCTGATAAACTCCAGATCCTTTGCTCTCTCAAACTGCAATATTGCCGCCCTCAGAGCAAATGCGGCTTTCTCCCTTTGATCGTAGTGTTGGGACTCTGTCACCCATCGACAAATCTTGTCGCAAACGGCTCCGCCAAACCCTGCTTTACGCTCTGCCCAAAACCACGAATGAAGGTAACGGGCCTCGATCTCTGCATTCAATGCGATGCAGGCCTCAAAATTTTCGCGGGCCGCGGTAAGGTTTGGCGGCTCGAGATTGCAGTGAACCCATCCGCTAAGTGCCAAGAACGAGGGGTGTTCCGTAACAGTCGGAGCAAAGCCAGCGGACTGGAGTAAATGCAGGGCGTGCGCCGCATGGCCACTCTTAACTGCTTCCACACATCGGATCTCTAGGCTCAGGACCCATTAAAGGGATTCACACGGTCGTGGCGATCTGATTCACTGGTGGCAGGAGGTGCCTGTCATGAGTGATCTGTTTTGGCTGACGAACAAGCAGATGCGTCGGATCAAGCCATATTTCCCGCTGTCGC
>NZ_JBDNHO010000007.1:0-38206 GCF_041688735.1 Brevundimonas sp. | reverse complement strand
GAGACTCCGGGGGTCCTTGTGGTCGGTGATGGATGCCGACCGCCTGCTCGCCGCGCGCTGAAGGAGGGACCGCCGACTCTGTCATGTCCCTCCCGCGTCGACGACAGCAATGTCGGCGGCGGTGATCCGGTAAGGCCCGAACTCAGGGCCGCCAGCCGGAGGGCGCGTGGAAAACGGCTACGCGGGGCGGTCTGTCTCGTCGAAACGGTATTTCTACTCTCACACCGGGCGAGGCCCGGCCGCCCCGCTCCCTTCCCGACCGTCCTGTTTGCGCAGGCGGGGCCTCAACGCGTCTGCCGTCTCCCTCAAAGGGAGACGGACGCTGATCTCAAGCCGCCGTCTTCTTCCGCAGCCGCGCGATCCGCCTCAGCCTGCGCCAGAACCGCCCGCGTTCCGGCTCGGGATAGGGCTGCAGGTTCTCGACGAACTGCTCCGCCGACGCGCGCCAGCTGAATTTCTCGGCATAGGCCCGCACCAACGCCCGGTCGCATTCCAGCGCCTCCAGACAGGCCACGCGCAGGTCGTCGTCGATGGCCCCGGCGTTCGAACCCGGGATGATGTCGATGGGTCCGTGGGCCGGATAGGCGGCGACCGGCGTGCCGGTGCCCATGGCCTCCAGGATCACCAGGCCGAAGGTGTCGGTCCAGCTGGGGAAGACGAAGACGTCGGCGTCGCGGAAGCACCGCGCCAGCTCCTCGCCGAACCGCGCGCCGAGGAATTTGGCGTCAGGGTATCTGGCCTCGAGCTCCGCGCGAGCGGGTCCGTCACCGACGATGATCTTGGTCCCCGGCAGGTCGGTCTTGAGGAAGGCTTCGATGTTCTTCTCGACCGCCACCCGGCCGACGTTGAGGAAGAAGGGCCGGGGCCAGTCCTTGCCGCCCAGCTCGTCATAGATGCGCGGCAGGTCGGGGTGAAACTGTTCGGTGTCCACGCCACGCGACCAGGGCGAGACGTTGCGGAAGCCATGCGCCATCAGCTCGTCGCGCAGCGTCGGCGTCGCCACCATCAGCCGGCCCGACGGCTTGTGGAACCACTTCATATAAGCGTAGCCGACCTGGACCGGGATCGGGAACCTGGCCGAGACGTATTCAGGGAATTTGGTGTGATAGCTGGTCGTGAACGGCAGTTTCCACTCCACGCAGATGCGGCGCGTGGCGATGCCGATGGGACCTTCGGTGGCGATGTGGACGGCGTCCGGCTCGAAGGCGCGCAGCCGTTCGCGGATTTCTTCTTCCGCGCCCAGCGCCAGCCGGATTTCCGGATAGGTCGGGCAGGGAATAGTCTTGAACTGGCCGGGCTCGATGACGTCGACGTCGTGGCCCATGCCGCGGCACTCGGCGATGGTCCGCGTCAGGGTGCGGACGACGCCGTTGACCTGGGGCTCCCAGGCGTCGGTGGCCAGAACGATGCGCATATGGGCCGGGTGGCTCCGCCGTTGATCGGGCCGCACGAATAGCCCTTCCCCCGTGATGGGGGAAGGGTTGGGATGGGGCTGAAGGTGTTGGGGGCCATCTCTGGTGTTGCGCGACCGCGCCTGACCCGCGCCGACGCGGCCAATCGGACGCACCGTCACCCCGAACCCCGGCCCTTTCCCCATCAATGGGGAAGGGAGTAGACAGCGCGCCATGCACACGGATGTTTTGTCGCCGCCGCCGCTTTCCCAGGACTGGGATTCGCTGGATCAAGGCAAGTTCGCCGACGAAACCGCCACGGTGCGCGGCCTTCTGGCGCGTATCCCGTTAGACGCGACCGAACGCGCCGGCGTCCTGGCCGACGCCACCCGCCTGGTTGAGCGTGCCCGGGCCAGCGTCAAGAAGCAGGGCGTGGTCGAGAGCTTCCTGCAGGAATTCTCGCTCGGCACCCGTGAGGGGCTGGCCCTGATGTGCCTGGCCGAGGCCCTGCTGCGCACGCCGGACGAAGAGACCCGCGACCGGCTGATCGCCGAGAAGATTGGCTCCGCCGACTGGTCGTCGCACCTCGGCCAGTCAGACAGCCTGTTCGTCAACGCCTCGACCTGGGGGCTGATGCTGACCGGCAAGCTGGTCGATGTCGATGAGGAGGCGCGCACTGACCTGCCTGGCTTCCTCAAGCGGATCGTGGGCCGTCTGGGCGAGCCCGTCATCCGCGAGGCCGTCGCCGCCGCCGTCCGCATCATGGGCGAGCAGTTCGTGGTCGGACGCACCATCGAGGGCGCGCTGAAACGGTCGGCGCGCGAGGGCTGGCTGTGCAGTTTTGACATGCTGGGCGAGGGTGCCCGCACCGCCGCCGACGCCGAACGCTATGAGACGATCTACGCCGACGCCATCACCGCCGTGGGCAAGACCGCCAAAGGTCAGGGTCCCGAGGCCGGCCACGGGATCTCGGTCAAGCTGTCGGCCCTGTCGCCGCGTTACGAAGCCACGCACGAGGCTCGCGTCTGGGATGAACTCTATCCCCGCATCCTGCGACTGGCGAAGATCGCGGCCGCCGCCGACATCAACTTCACCATGGACGCTGAGGAAGCCGACCGGCTGGCCTTGTCGCTGAAGCTGCTGGACCGGCTGGCGCATGAGCCCGATCTGGGCGGCTGGACCGGCCTCGGCCTCGCCGTTCAGGCCTATCAGAAGCGCGGCCCCGAGGTGATCCGCCGCGTGGCCAAGCTGGCGAAGGCTTCGGGCCGCCGCCTGATGGTGCGGCTGGTCAAGGGTGCCTATTGGGACACCGAGGTGAAGCGCGCCCAGGTGTTTGGCCGCACCGACTATCCGGTCTTCACAACCAAGGCCGCGACCGACCTCAACTACCTCGTCTGCGCCCGACTGATGATCGAGGCCTCGCCGCATATCTACAGCCAGTTCGCGACCCACAACGCCCATTCACTGGCCGCCGTCCACAAGATGGCCGCCCAAGCCAACGGGGAGCGCGGGGTGAAGATCGAGTTCCAGCGCCTGCACGGCATGGGCGAGGCGCTGTACGATGCGGCCGGGGATGCCTTCGGACCAGTGACCGTGCGGGCCTATGCCCCCGTCGGCGGGCATGAGGACCTGCTGCCCTATCTGGTCCGCCGCCTGCTGGAAAACGGCGCCAACTCCTCCTTCGTCCACGCTCTGCTGGACGAGCGGGTGCCCGCTTCCGCCGTCGCCGCCGACCCGATCTCCGCCGTCGAGCTTGCGCCCGACCGCCACGCCAAGATCCCGACCCCCAAGGACATGTATATGGACCGCCAGAACTCGCTGGGCCGCGACTATTCGCAAAAAGCCGACCGCGAACGTCACGCCGCAGCGCTCACAAAGGTCGACAGCGAAAAGCTGAGCTCGGGCCCGATCATCGGCGGCAAGCTGAAGGCCGGGACCAAGCCTCAGGCGGTGACCAATCCCTTCGATACGACCCACGTGCTGGGCCACGTCTCGGAAACGACCGAGGCCGACATCGCCGTCGCCGTCGACGCCGCCGCCCGCGCCCAGATCGCCTGGGACCGCAAGGGCGGCGCGGGTCGCGCGCCGGTGCTGCGCGCCATGGCCGACGCGCTGGAAGCCGACATGGACCGGCTGGTCGCCCTGCTGTCGCGCGAAGCCGGCAAGACGCTGAACGATGGCGTGGCCGAAATCCGCGAAGCCGCAGATTTTTGCCGCTACTACGCCATGCTGGCCGAGCGCGACTTCGGCGGCCCGACTGAACTCAAGGGTCCAGTCGGCGAGATCAACCAGTTGGTCCTGCACGGGCGCGGCGTCTTCGCCTGCATCAGCCCGTGGAATTTCCCGCTGGCCATCTTCACCGGCCAGATCGCCGCGGCCCTGGCCGCCGGCAATGCCGTCCTGGCCAAGCCGGCCGAACAGACCCCGCTGATCGCGGCCGAGGCGGTGCGGCTTTATCACAAGGCCGGGCTGGACCCGAACCTGCTGGCCCTCATCCCCGGACCTGGCGAGACGGTCGGCGCGACTTTGGTAAGCCATCCCGGAATCGACGGCGTCGCCTTCACCGGCGGCACCGACACGGCGTCGTCGATCAACAGGGCACTGGCCGCCCGCCCGGGCGCCATCATCCCCTTCATCGCCGAGACCGGCGGGTTGAACGGCATGTTCGTGGACACCACGGCGCTGAAGGAACAGGTCATCGACGACGTCATCCTGTCGGCCTTTGGCTCGTCGGGCCAGCGCTGCTCGGCCCTGCGCCTGCTCTATGTGCCGCATGACGCCGCCGACGCCCTGATCGAGGGGCTGAAGGGCGCGTTGGCGGCCCAGGTCGTCGGCGATCCGTCCGACCCCGCCACCGACATCGGCCCGGTCATCGACGCCGACGCCAAAGGGGCGCTCGACGCCCACCTGGAGCGCCTCGAAGGCGATGCCAGGATCATTGCCCGCGCGGTTTTGCCGGATGGTGCCGACAAGGGGCATCTGTTCGCCCCGACTATCGCCGAGATCCCGACCCCAGACTATCTGGAGCGCGAGGTTTTCGGCCCGATCCTGCACGTCTACCGTTACCACCCCAAGGACCTGAAGCAGACGGCGGAGAAGCTGGCGGCGCGCGGCTATGGCCTGACTCTCGGCGTGCACAGCCGCATCGAGGCCTTCGCCGAGCAAGTCATGCAACTTGTCCCGGCCGGGAACGTCTACATCAACCGCTCGATCATCGGCGCGGTCGTGGGTGTCCAGCCGTTCGGCGGCGAGGGCCTGTCCGGCACCGGCCCCAAGGCCGGCGGCCCCTGGAGCCTGATCCGCTATGCGTCCGAAAAGGCCATCAGCAACAACATCTCCGCCCAGGGCGGCGACCCTGCGTTGCTCAACCTCTGAGCCCTCCCGTCGGTCGGGTTGCCGAATTCCGCAATCCGAATTGAACCGTTGCGCCGCGGCGTCGCACCTATAATCCGATGACGGAGACGGGCGACAGCATGAGGGTGACGACCGGCCGCGTTCTGGACGAATACCTCGTCGTCGCCGCGGCGGCGGGGGATCGGCGCGCGTTCGAGGATCTGGCGCGCCGCTGGCACCGCAAACTGGAGGCCCACGCCTGGCGGCTGACCGGCGACCGAGAGGCCGCGCGCGACGCCGCCCAGGCCGGCTGGGTGGAGATCGCCCGAGGCATCGGGGGCCTTCGCGACGAACGCGCCTTTCCCGCCTGGGCCTATCGCATCGTCTCGCGCCGTTGCGCCCGCCTGATCGCGGATCGGCAGCAGGACCGGGCGCTGTCCCGCGACCTCGCGGCCCAGCCCGAACCGGTGCCGGAGACGTCCGACGGGACCGCTGACGTCCGACGCCTGCACGCCGCCATCCGCGAACTGCCGAGCGCCCAGCGCGCCGCCATCGCCCTGTTTCACTTCGAGGACCTCACCATCGCCGAGGTGGCGGTCGCCCTCGATGCCCCGGCGGGCACGATCAAGACCCGCCTCATGCATGCACGCCGCACCCTGCGCGCCGTGCTCGAAGGAGAAGACGATGCGTGACATCGACCAGACCCTGAACGACGCCCTCGCCGCCGAGGAGCGCGACCTGCTGCGCCGGATCGACGAGGATCCCGGCCATGTCCAGCAGGTGCTTTCGCTTTTCGGCGGCCGAAGCGGCTGGGTCAGCGCCGTGCTGATGGTGCTTCAGGCCGTGCTGTTCGTGGCCGGTGTCTGGGCCGGGTGGAAATTTTTCGGCGCGGCTGACGCCTTGTCAGCCCTGCACTGGGGCCTGCCCGCCGCCGTGCTGTTGATCATGTCGCTGATGATCAAGCTGGCCCTGTGGCCGGTGATGCACGCCAACCGGCTTTTGCTCTCGCTGAAGCGGCTCGAACTGCTGGTGGTCCAGTCGGGGCGGCGCTGATCCTGCGCCACCCTCGTCGTCGGTGCAGGCGGGCGGGACCGGTCCGGCACCCGCGACTTGCTGAACAGCGGCGCTCAGGTTTTCGGCCATCCCCCCGCCCGGCTGAGCGCGCTCGGTGCCGGACGGCCGATCTTCTCGCCGATCCAGCGGGCGGTGGCGATCAGGGCGTCGAGGTCGTAGCCGGTCGAGAAGCCGGCGCGCTCAAGCATATAGACCAGGTCCTCGGTGGCGATATTGCCGGTGGCCCCGGGCGCGAAGGGACAACCGCCGATGCCGCCGACGGAGGCGTCCAGAACGTCGACGCCGGCCTCAATCCCGGCATAGGCATTGGCTAGGCCGGTGTTGCGGGTGTCGTGGAAATGCAGACGAAGACTCGCCTCGGGCGCCCCCCGACGGGCGGCCTCGACCTTGCGGGTCACGGCCCAGGGATCGCCGGTGCCGATGGTGTCGGCCAGGGCGATCTCCTCGACGCCGAGCGCGGCGATGCGGGCGACGAGTTCAGACACCTGATCGACCGACACCTCGCCGTCGAAGGGGCATCCCCAGACGCAGGACAGGGTCGCCGACAGCGACGGCGTCGCGCCGGGAGCGCCTTCCGCGTTCCTGCGGCCCGCGACGATGTCGGCCAGCATCTGGACCTGCTGGTCCACCGACAGGCCCTGGTTCTTCAGGCCGAAGCCGTCGGTGGCGGACATGGCGACATTGACCTCGTCCACCGCCGTGCCCAGCGCCCGGTCATAGCCCTTGCCGTTCAGGACCAGGCCGATGCGGCTGCGCCCCGCCTGATGTGGCAAGGCGGCCATGACCTCCTCCGCCCCGGCCATCTGTGGCACGTATTTCGGATGGACGAAGCTGACGGCCTCGATACGGCGCGCGCCCGACGCCTCCAGCCGCCGCACCAGTTCGACGCGGACGGCGGGGTCGAGAATGGCCTTCTCGTTCTGCAGGCCGTCGCGGGGACCGACCTCGACGATGGTGATGGGCCGGCTCATCGCGTCGGTGCCAGCGCGACCGCCGTAGATCCGGGCGGCGCATAGATTGTCAGGCTGACGTCGTCGCCCTGCGAATAATTGTGCCCGTTGACCACGCCGACCGACCGGCCGGTGACGCCCAGCTCCGCGCTGGCGGTCTGGAAGGCATCGGCGTCGCGTTCCTCGACGATGGCGGGACGACCCTCGGCCAGCGCCCGGGCCGCGCCTTCGGGATCGGTCAGTTCGGTGTCCTTGCCGGTCAGGAAGACGAAGCTGGGTTCGTGGAAGCCGGTGATGGCGACCGGGCCGGGGCGGCCTTGACGCGGATGCAGGTCGGCCTTTTCCAGTACCTGTTGAAGTTGGGGCGAGACTGCCAGCGGACGCAGCTGGCGCAGGGTCCCGGCCAGGGCGCCGTGGGCTACAACCCCCAGAGCGATCGAGGCGATCAGCGCCGTCACCCCTGCCCGATGCATCAGCAGGAAGGCCCCGATCAGGCCCGCGAGGATGGAAAAGACGATGGTGATCGTAGCCCAGGTCTGGGCCGTCGAGCGGCCGTATTCGGTCAAGCCGTAGACGACGATGGCGGCCATGACGAACCCTGCCAGAATCGCCAGGGCCGCCCCGCCATAGCGCGAGACCCGTCCCAGCGGGCGGGTCAGGGCCGCCGCCCCCAGCAGGGCCAGCGCCCCGAAGGTAGGCAGGGTGTAGTGGATCAGCTTGGTCGGCGTCAGCTCGAAGATCAGCCAGGCCGGGACCAGCCAGCAGACCAGGAAGCGGATCGCCGGTTCGGCCCGCCGATGCCAGCCCGTCGAGACGGCGGCGGGCAGGATGAGCGTGGCCGGGAAGAACAGCATGAAGACCAGGGCCAGATAGGTCCCCGGCGGCGCGCCGTGGCCTTCATGACCGCCCGCGATCTTGGGCGCCAGGTCGCCGGCGATGGCCTCGCGCCAGAAGCCTCCGTCGGTGGCGATGGTGATGGCGATGGCCCACGGCCCGACCATCAGAGCCACCAGCGGCAGGCCCCAGCCCCAACCCAGCCGGCGCAACCAGCTGACGTCGCGATCCCAAGCCGACAGCAGCAGCATGGCGGGAACGACGACGATCAGGCCGATCGGCCCCTTGATCAGGATCGACAGGCCCAATCCCAGCCAGAACATCAGCTTGTGTGGCCTGAGTGGAAGCTCGCCCGCCCGCGCCGCGAGATAGATCCGCGCCAGTCCGGCCATGGCCAGGGTCACCGCCCCGCAAAGCATGGCGTCCGTCTTGGCGATGCCCGCCTCGCTGGACAGCATGAAGGTCGCGCCCAGCATGGCCCCCGCGAGGAAGCCCGCCCTCTGGCCGAACATGGCCGCGCCGACCCAGGCGCAGGCCGCGGCCGCCAGCATGGCCCCCAGGATAGAGGGGATGCGGTAGGGTTGGATGTCCCGGTCCTCGACGTCCGAGGTCGCCGCGACCGCGACCGCCTGCATCCAGTAGATGCCGATCGGCTTCTTCCAGCGCGGATCGTCCTGGAAGCGGATGTCGACATAGTCGCCGCTCTCCAGCATCTGTGACGTGGCCTGGGCATAGCGGCTCTCGTCGCGGTCCAGCGGCGGCAGCAGCGCCAGCACCGGCAGGCCTGCGAGCAGGGCGACGAGGGCGGCGAGGACGGGTCCCCGCCAGCCGGCGATGCAACGGTCGAAGTCGAAACGGGTCATGTTCACATACCTAACACGGCGTTTCCGCCCGCGTCAGGCTCTGCCCGGATCGACGCCGCGGCCCCTCCCGCGCGGCGGCGAAACCGGCTAGACAGCCGGGATGATCGCTGCCGTTCCCGACATTTCCGTCGTCGTTCCCGTCCATGACGAGGAGGGTGCCGCCGGTCCGCTGGCCCGCGAGATCGCCGCCGCCTTTGCCGGACGGTCTTTCGAAATGGTCTTCGTCGATGATGCCTCGCGCGACGGCACCTTGGCCGAGTTGCGCGGATTGATGACGGAACTGCCGCAACTGCGGGTGCTCAACCACGGCTCGAACGCGGGCCAGAGCCGCGCGGTCCGCACCGGCGTGCTCGCCGCCCGCGCGCCCATCGTGGTGACCCTGGACGGCGACGGCCAGAACCCGCCGGCGGACGCGCCGCGACTGGTCGATCTACTGGCCGCCTCGCCCTCGACCGTCGCCCTGGTCGGGGGACGGCGCGCCAAGCGTCAGGATTCGGCGGCCAAGCGCCAAGCCTCGCTATGGGCCAATCGCATCCGCAAGACGCTGCTGGAAGACGACGCCGACGACACGGGCTGCGGGCTCAAGGCCTTCCGCCGCGAGGCATTCATGCGCCTGCCCTATTTCGATCATGTCCACCGCTACCTGCCGGCGCTGATGATCCGCGAGGGCTATCAGAATCTCTATCTCGATGTGGACCACCGCCATCGCGAGACCGGGCGATCGAAATACACCAACTGGGGGCGGCTGATGGCCTCGGTGTCGGACCTGCTGGGCGTGATGTGGCTGAAGTCCCGCTCGCGCCGGCCCGGCGCGATCTCTGAGCTCTGACTCGCTCGCCCGGGGGGCGAGCCACCGTAGCCGTAAAGGTCGAACCGGGTTATGCAGGACGCATCAAGCGCCGCTGTTCGTGCGCGCTCGCCAGGGGACCAACCCATGCTGATCGCCCTGCCGCTGCTGCTGATTCCGGTGGTGATCTATACCTTTGTCGTGTTGGTCGGCTTGCTCGGCGGTGCCGAAACAGCTGCCGGAGCGGCGGCGCTGCGCGACTCGCTGTTTTCGCTGCCGATGGCGTCCGGCGCGAGATGGGACGTGGGGGTCGGCGACCTGATCCTGTTCCTGTCGCTGATCCTGCTGTTCTTCGAACTGCTGAAATCCACGTCCAGCCAGAAGGTGGCGATCGTCAACCACGCCCTGTCGATGAGCCTGCTGGTGGTCTGTCTGGTGGCGTTCCTGCTGATTAAAGAGTTCGCCACCTCGACCTTCTTCCTGATCATGACCATGGTCATGCTGGATGTGCTGGCGGGCTTTATCGTCACCATCATCTCTGCGCGCAAGGACCTGGATTTCGGTTCGACCGCCTGAGATCAGGCCTCGTCGACGGGCAGGACTGGCGTCTGGCCGGCCCGCGACGCCTGAAGGCGCTGCAGGCTGTAGGCGACCAGCCACAGCGCCATGGCCCAGGCCGCGCCGACGCTCCAGCCCGCCAGAACGTCCGTGGCCCAGTGCGCGCCCAGATAGACGCGGGTCGCGCCGACGACCAGGGTCAGCAGGACCCCGACGCCGAGAATGAAGGCCTTGAAATGCCGCTCCGGGAAGGCCCGGGTAAGCATGACGGCGATGCTGAGGTAGAAGACGGCCGACAGCAGGGCGTGGCCCGAGGGGAAGCTGGCGTTGATCGTGTCCACGGCCTGATAGGCCTGGGCAGGGCGGTCGCGATCGAAGACGGCCTTAAGCCCCTCGCTCAGTGCCACGCCGCCGCTCAGCCCGACCAGCAGGAGCAGGGCGGACAACCGCTTGCGTTGCATGATCAGAAAGACGACCACGACTGTGGCGAACAGGCCCAGCACCGCAATGCCGCCCAGAGAGGTCAGGTCGGCGGCTGCCTCTTCCAGCCACCAGGGTCCAAGGGCATCGGAGGGATCGACGTTCGGTCGCATGGCGGCCAGAACGGCGTGGTCCAGAGCCTGACCGTCGGTTTCCTTCATGTCGTCCGCCAATTCGGCGAAAGCGACCACTCCGAAGGCGACCACGAACAGGGCGGTCACCGCCGCGATCTCGGCGCGGGCGACGCGCAGCGCCCGGCGGGCGAAGGCGAGGGTCTGGGATGTCGTCATCGGCTGCTAACGGTCACGCTCGTCCGGACGTTCCGCTCACGCGTTCGTGATCGTCAGGAATGGACGCTGTTATCCCGTCGTCGCGGCCTGTCCACAGGCTCATCCCCTGCCTTGATCCTGATTCGGACAGAAAGTGATCGTCAACCCCGTTGACGGGTCGTTAGCCATCTGCGCCCCATATGTGGGCGTGGGGAGCGTCGCGCCCACAAGATGATGTGGTTGGCGACGCGGCAAGATAACACCGATTGGTTCAGGGCAGTGACGATTATGGCCGGCGGCGAAGCATTGAAGACAGTGGAATTCCAGACGGTTGCGGCTGGGGACGCCGCTGATCGTCCCCATCTGAAGGTCGTGCCCTCGATCGAGCTCGACCGGACCCGCGACGACCTGTTGACTGACTTCGGCAAGAAGACGCTGGAGGACCGTTACCTGCTGCCCGGCGAGAGCTATCAGGACATGTTCGCCCGCGTCGCCACGGCCTACGCCGACGATTCCGACCATGCCCAGCGCGTCTATGACTATATGTCGAAGCTTTGGTTCATGCCGGCGACGCCGGTGCTGTCGAACGGCGGCGCCGACCGCGGCCTGCCCATCTCCTGCTTCCTGAACGCCGTCGGCGACAGCCTGGACGGCATCCAGTCGGTCTGGAACGAGAACGTCTCCCTGGCCTCAAACGGCGGCGGCATCGGCACCTACTGGGGCGGAGTCCGGTCGATCGGCGAGAAGGTCAAGGGCGCGGGGCAAACCAGCGGCATCATCCCCTTCATCCGCGTGATGGACTCGCTGACGCTGGCGATCAGCCAGGGTTCGCTGCGGCGCGGCTCCGCCGCCGTCTATCTGGACGTCCACCATCCCGAGATCGAGGAGTTCCTCGAAATCCGCAAGCCGTCGGGCGACTTTAACCGCAAGTCTCTGAACCTGCACCACGGCATCAACATCTCGGATGCCTTCATGGAGGCGGTGCGTGAGGGCACGACCTTCGACCTGCTGTCCCCCAAGGATCAGGAAGTCATCAAGACTGTTGACGCCCGTACTCTGTGGCAGAAGATCCTCGAGATCCGCCTGCAGACCGGCGAGCCCTATCTGATCTTCTCCGACACCGTGAACCGCCAGATGCCACAGCATCAGCGCGACCTGGGCCTGTCAGTGAAACAGTCGAACCTGTGCAGCGAGATCACCCTGCACACCGGCCGTGACCACCTGGGCGTCGATCGCACCGCGGTCTGCTGCCTGAGCTCGGTCAACGCCGAGACCTTCCTGGAATGGCGCGAGGAGCCCCAGTTCATCGAGGACGTGATGCGTTTCCTCGACAACGTCCTGGAAGACTTCATCCGCCGGGCGCCTCCCGCCATGGCCGCGGCGGTCTACTCGGCCAAGCGCGAGCGGTCTGTGGGCCTCGGCCTGATGGGTTTTCACTCCTTCCTGCAGGCGCAGGGCGTGGCCTTTGAATCGGCCATGGCCAAGTCGTGGAACATGCGGCTGTTCAAGCACCTGCGCCGCGAGGCCGACAAGGCCAGCCGCCTGCTGGCCGAAGAGAAGGGTGCCTGCCTCGACGCCGAGGAGCGCGGCGTGATGGAACGCTTCAGCCACAAGCTGGCCATCGCCCCGACCGCCTCGATCTCGATCATCTGCGGCGGCACCTCGGCGGGCATCGAGCCCATCCCGGCCAACATCTATACCCACAAGACCCTGTCGGGCTCGTTCGCGGTCAAGAACCCCTATCTTGAGCGGTTGCTGGGCGAAAAGGGCATCGACACGACCGAGATCTGGTCGTCGATCCTCGAGCACGAGGGCTCGGTCCAGCACCTGGAACAACTCAGCGACGACGAGAAGGGCATCTACAAGACGGCTTTCGAACTGGACCAGCGCTGGGTCGTCGAACTGTCAGCCGACCGCGCCCCGGAAATCTGCCAAGCCCAGTCGATCAACCTGTTCATTCCGGGCGACGTCAACAAATGGGACCTGCACATGCTGCACTGGTCCGCTTGGGAGCGCGGCGTGAAGTCGCTGTACTATCTCCGCTCCAAGTCGGTTCAGCGCGCTGCCTTCGCCGGCGCCGAGGACAAGGTCGAGGCCGAAATCGATCCCAACCAGCCCGACCTTTTCAGCGCCGCCCGCACCGACTACGACGAGTGCCTGGCCTGTCAGTGACTTAGGGCGCTATCGCTCGGCGCGCAGCGCCGCGCGGCTTGAGCGTGGGCGTGGACATCAGAATGGCGGCTCGCTCGTCGGCCGCCATTTTCGCACCCGGTTCAGCTCAACTGGTCGGCCTTGCGCAGGTCCGGAAACAGCCTGGCCCAGACTCCCGTCGCCGCCAGGCCGCCGAGGCCGCCGAGGCCGCCGAGGCCGCCGAACGCCGCCGTGCCGATCGGGCCGAGACAGCGCAAGACGAGGCCCGAATAGGCCTTGCCGAGTTCGTTGGAGGCGCCGATGAACAGCATCGACACTGGACTGACCCGTCCACGCATGTGATCCGGCGTCGACAGTTGAATCAGGGTCTGACGGATGTTGACGCTGATCCAGACGACCTTGGACAGACCGAAGGCCAGGGTGCAGCAGCCGAACACCGCCACCGAGGCGAACATCCGTTTGCCGCCGTGTCGCATGATGGGAAAGCGCGCCAGATACAACGCCATGGCGAAGGCCCCCGCCCCGAAGGACGCGCGCAGCAGGCCGACGCTTACCCCGCCCAGCGCCGGCCCCGCGATCGCGCCGGTCTGGAAGGCGATGGACTGGGCCGCGATGGCGCGCGGCAGGGCGGCGCGGCCGACAACCATCGGCAGAAAGGCCTGGCTTGCGGGTGCCAGAAAGGCCCGGCAGGCCCCGAACAGGCAGGCCACGGCCAGCAGTCCCCAAAGCGGCGGCGAGCCGTGCAGTGCCATGGCGAGGAAAGCGATGGCGCACAGCCCCTCCACCGCGATGGACAGCGCCACGGTCAGCTTGCGGTCGCGACGGTCCGCCATCTCACCCGCCGGCAGGGTCAAGGCCAGAAGGGGGATGAACTGGGCCAGGCCAACCAGACCCAGATACAGGCTGGCCTAGGCTATCGGGTGGTCTCGCCGCGCGATCTCATAGACCTGCCACAGCAGGGCCGAGGACTGGATCTGGATCGCCAGCACCGCCGCGATTCGGCCCAGCCATAGCAGACGGAAATCGCGGAATCGCCACGGATCGGTCGCGTGCGCCGCCGCCTCTGCCACCGCCGGGATGATCGGCTCGGGTGCTTCAGGCGCGTCGGTCATGCTTGGCGTACGGCGTTCCGTCTCGGTGGAAATAGCGGTCCGCGCCCTGCGGCAAGACCATGTCGATATCGGGGTAGTCACAGGCGTCCGTCGTCGGCGAGCGCGTCCCGACCTCCAGCAGAACCGCCTCGCCATCGGACCGGTTGTCCAGCTTGTGACCATTGGCCACGCCGGCCTTGAAGCCCGCGCAGTCCCCCGCGCGCAGCACGGTTTCGCCGTCGTTCTCGACCAGCACGACCTCGCTGGACAGGACCCAGACGAACTCGTCTTAGTTGGCGTGCCAGTGGCGGTGGCTGGACCACGCGCCAGACGGAAGCCGTCGCATGTTGACCCCGAACTGGCTCAGGCCCGCCGCATCGCCAAGCCGCCGGCGGCACCGGTCCAGGCACGGCCCGGCGTGTTCGTCCGGATAGCTTGTGCCGTGGTCGGCGGAGGCCGTGGCGATGTCGATCTTCGGCATGGACGTCGGCCCTTCTCGCCGTCGCGCTTAGCCCGTAAAGCACAGGTCCATGAGCGACGCATCACATCCGGTTATCGATCCTGTCGAACTGACTCGCGACCTGATCCGTCGTCCCTCGGTCACGCCCGCCGACGAGGGGGCGATGGACGTGCTGGAACGCGCCTTGACGGCGTTGGGCTTCCACTGTCGCCGGATGCCGTTCGAGAATATCGAGAACCTGTACGCCCGACGCGGGGCCACCTCGCCCAACCTCTGCTTCGCGGGGCACACCGATGTGGTGCCGACCGGCTCGGCCGCCGCCTGGTCATCGGGGCCGTTCGAGGCCGAGGTCAAGGACGGCGTCCTGTACGGTCGCGGCGCGGTGGACATGAAGGGCGGCATCGCGGCGTGGGTGGCGGCCGTTTCGCGCGTGCTGGCCCAATATAGCGAGGATGGCGGCGAGGTTCCCGGCTCCCTGTCCTTCCTGATCACCGGCGACGAGGAAGGCCCGGCCCTTCACGGCACCAAGCGGGTAGTCGAGGCCCTGATGGCCGAGGGCGAGGTCATCGACGCCTGCGTGGTCGGCGAGCCGTCGTCACAACAAGCCTTGGGCGACATGATCAAGATTGGCCGACGCGGCTCGCTGAACAGCTGGATCACGGTCCACGGCAAACAGGGCCACGTCGCCTATCCTGACCGCGCGGCCAATCCGGCCCCGGTGATGGCGAAACTGCTGGCGAGGCTGGCGGACCACCGTCTGGACGACGGCTATGAGGCGTTTCAGCCGTCGAACCTTGAGATCACCACCATCGACATCGGCAATGCGGCGACCAACCTCATCCCGGCCGAGGCGAAGGCGCGGCTGAACATCCGCTTTAATCCCAGCCATACCGGCGACGACCTGATCGCATGGCTGAACAGCATGGCGGGCGAGGCCCAAGCCGCCTCCGGCCTACGGATTGAGCTCGAGCATCTGTGCTCGGGCGACGCCTTCCTGACCGAGACCGGGCCCTTCGTGACGGCCGTGCAGGACGCGGTCGAAGCCGCGACGGGACGCCGTCCGGCCGCGTCGACCACCGGTGGCACCTCGGACGCGCGCTTCATCCGCGCGATGTGTCCGGTGCTGGAACTGGGTCTGGTCGGCCAGACCATGCATCAGATCGACGAGCGGGCACCGGTGGCCGAGATCGAGGCCCTGACCGAGGTGTATCGCCACGTCATCACCACGGTCTTCGCGCGCGCGACCTAGAGCAACAGGTCGAGGCCCAGCATGGCGCTGCCGAACATGGCGGCGAAGGCGACGCAGAAGAAGAAGACGTCGCGCACGGGCACGCCTCGGCGGAGTTCCCGCATCGGCGGCATCTGAACCGGCAAGTCCCGCATGGCGACCTCCTGCGACAGAGTGAATGATGCGCGCCAACCCTTACCCGGAAGTAAACGACCGGGGTCGCCTCAGTCGGCAGGGCGCTCCAGGAATCTCAGCGCCGTCAGGACATGGGCCTTGACCCCGACCGGCAACACGGCCTCGTTAACGTCGAACGCCGGGGAATGGTTCGGCGGCGAGGTGGCCGGATCGACGCCCTCCGCGCTGGCGCCCAGGTGGTAGAAGACGCCCGGCACGACCTGCGACAGATAGCTGAAATCCTCGGCAATGGTCGTGGGCGGCGCGGCCGCGTTGACCTTGCCCTCTCCCGCCGCCTCTTCCAGCACCGGGGCCAGCCAGGCGGACAGGACCTCGTCGTTATAAACCAGCGCCGCGTTCTGGCGGACCGAGAAGTCGGCGGTCGCGCCATAGGCCGCAGCCACGTGATCGATGGCCGCCTCGGCCCGCTTCACCAGATCGTCGCGCTGCGCGATGTCGAAGGTGCGCAGGGTGCCGGACATCGTCGCCCGATCGGGAATGATGTTGTGGCGCACGCCCGCGTCCAGGGTGGCGATGGTGAAGACCGTCGGCGTCGTGGTCGGATCGATGGTCCGCGCCGTCAGGGTGTTGAGCGTCTGGATCACCTGTCCCGCTACCGCGATGACGTCCACGCCCTTCCACGGCCAGGCGCCGTGGGTCTGACGCCCGTTCAGGACGATGTCGACGCGGTCGGCGGCCGCCATAAAGCCCTTCGGCCGGTACCACAGCGTGCCGGGCAAGCCCGGTACGACGTGCAGGCCGAAGATGGCGTCCGGCTTGGGATCGGCCAGCGCCCCCTCCTCGATCATCAGGGCCGCCCCGCCCTTGGGCTCGCCTGGAGGCGCGCCTTCCTCGGCAGGCTGGAAGATGAAGACTACCGTGCCGGAAATCTGCGCCCTCATGCCCGCCAGAACCTCTGCGGCACCCATCAGCATGGCGACGTGGGCGTCATGCCCACACGCGTGGGCCACAGGCACCGAATTGCCCATATAGGTCCCGGTCGCGGTTGAGGCGAAGGGCAGGCCCGTCGCCTCCAGCACCGGCAGCGCGTCCATATCGGCCCGCAACGCCACGGTGCGGCCGGGTCGTCCGCCCCTGAGAATACCCACGACGCCGGTCTTGCCGACCTGGGTGCGAACCTCCAGCCCCAGCGCGCGCAGATGCTCGGCCACGATGGCGGCGGTGCGGGTTTCGGCAAAGCCCAGTTCGGGGTGGGCGTGGAAATCACGCCGCCACGCGATCACGCGCGGCATCTGCGCCTCGACCGCCCGCTCGACCGCGCCCCGCGCGACGGGGACGGACTGAGCCTGCGCCAGACCCGCGGACAGCAAAAGCGCGGCGACTGAAACCATCAACAGGTCACGGACGGTCATCGAAATCCCCTCGATTGCGTCATCCACCGTGCGCGGAACGGCGGCACTTGCGCAAGGGGCGCCGAACGGCGATCTGAACGGCATGGCCATTAAGACCGCGAAGACCCAGTGGCGCGACGTGGTTCTGGTCTGCCGAAAATGCTCGAAGAAGCTGGACGGGGGCTTCGGACCGGACGGCGACAAGTCGCTGAAGAAGGCGCTGCGAAAATATCTGAAGGCCGGCAAGGGCAAGAAAGGCGAACTTGCGGTCAAGGAGACCGATTGTTTCGACATCTGTCCCAAGAACGCCGTGGTGGCCGTCAACGTCGCCCGGCCCAAGGCGCTGCTGATCTTCCCGGCGGGCGCGGACCTGTTCGAGGTCAAGGCGCGCCTCGGCCTCGACGACGACCGGCGGCTGAAGCCGTCGCTGAAGGTCGTGGGCGACGACGCTTGAGTCCATCTCGCGGAAAGCGAGGCGATCGGTCTGGCCCCATGGGTGACGCGGGCCGTCGCCGGGGTTAGGAGGGGATCGTGAACCTTCGCTCGCCCGCCTTCGCGATCCTGTTTTCGGTCAGCCTGATCGCGGCGGCCGGTAATATGGCGCTGCAGTCCGTCCTGCCGGCGATCGGCCGCGAGTTCCGCCTGTCCGACACTCTGGTGGCCGGAGCGTTCGCCGTGTCGGCGCTGTTCTGGACCATCGCCTCGCCCTACTGGGCGCGCCTGTCCGACACGCTCGGCCGCAAGCGGGTGATCCTGATCGGTCTGTCGGGCTTCGTCGTCTCCATGACCGGCTTTGGCATGGCCGCCACATCGGGCCTGGAGGGCTGGCTCGGAGCCGGCGTCGCCTTCGGCCTGATGGCCGTGGCGCGCACCGTCTACGGCGTGTTCGGCTCGGCCGCCCCCATCGCCTCACAGGCCTATGTCGCCGACCGGACGGTGCCCGCGCAGAGGACGCAGGCCATGTCCCTGCTGGCGTCCGCGCAGGGACTGGGCACGGTGATCGGACCCGCGCTGGCGCCATTCTTCGTCCTGCCGCTGATCGGTCTGGCCGGCCCAATGTACGCCTTCGCCCTGTTCGGGGCGGTGGTGCTGGCCGTGGTCTGGCTGCGCCTGCCCAGCGGCGACGTGATCCGCACGCCCTCGACCGGCGGCCACAGGGCGGCGGGAAAGGGGCTGTGGAAGGACCCGCGCGTGAAGGACTATCTGCTCTACGGCCTACTGATCACCGCTGCCCAGGCCGTGAACATCTCCGTACTGGGCTTCCACATCATCGACGAAATGGGCGCGACGGGCATGATGGCCCGCGAGGCCCCGCCCTTCATCGGCATCGCCATGCTGGCCGGCGCCGCAGCGACCCTGATGGCGCAGTGGGGACTTATCCCACTGCTCAAGCTGCAACCCGCCGACCTGATGCGCTGGGGAGCGGGGCTGGCGCTGGTCGGCAACGTCATGAGCATCGCCTCGCCAGGCTACTACGGCGCGGTGGTCGGCTATGCGGTGCTGTCCATGGGCGTGGGCTTTGCCCGCCCGGGCTTCACGGCCGGGTCATCGCTTGCGGTGAGCGCTGGCGAACAGGGGGCCGTGGCGGGGCTGATGATGTCGCTGGCCGGCCTCAGCTTCCTCGGCCCGCCGGTCATCGGCGTGGCCCTGTACGAATGGTCGGAGCCCGCGCCTTTCGTGGCCAATGCGTTGCTGCTGGTCGCCGCCACGGCGCTCTGCTTCCTCAGCCCCCGGCTCCGCATGGGTCCACCCGACCTGCCGGATCGCGACGAGACCCCCTCGCCGGACACGCCACCCGCCTCGCAGCCCGGCCCCGAGGGCAATCGCTGAAGGCCTGGCCTTCCCTCCGCCGAAAAGCCGTGCCAGATCGGCGCCATGGATATCGCCCGCATTGAAAAGCGTATCGGCGTTCGCGCCCCGACGGACAGGATCTGGGAGGTCATCGCCGACCTGCCCGGCTGGAACCGCTGGAACCCGATCGAAACCACCGTCGAGGGCATCATCGCCTTCGGCGGCGAGATCGCCCTGACCGAAACCATCGACGGCCTGCCCGAGCGCCGGGTGGTGGCGCGCGTCGGCGACTGGCAGCCCTATGCCCAACTGGTCTGGGCCGAAAAACGCGGGCTGTGGTTCAACGTGGTCCGCTATTTCGAGATCGAACAGCTGGAGCCGGGCAGCTGCATCGCGGCCAACGGCTTCATCTTCTCGGGACTGCGCGGCGAGATGTATTTCGACAAACAGCGCAAGACGCTTCGCCATGCGGTCGACGGGGTGGCCGAGGCCTGGAAGGCCGCCGCCGAAGCCTGATCGATTTTTCGGGCGCTCGGCGCAAGGATCGAGATCGCTAAACGCGCCCGAATTTCCGTAGTCGCTCGCCACGAACAGGCGTCAGCCGCCGCCTGCGGCCATCGTGTCCTGGATGCTGATGATCGCGGGCGTAAGGATTACGATGAACAGCACCGGCAGGAAGAACAGGATCATCGGCACGGTCAGTTTGGCCGGAAGGGCCGCGGCCTTCTTCTCGGCCGCCGACATGCGCATCTCGCGGTTTTCCTTGGCCATGGTGCGCAGGGCGGAGCCCAGTGGCGTGCCGTAGGTCTCGGCCTGCGTCATGGCCGTGGCGACCGACCTGACGCCCGGATGATTGGTCCGTTTGGCCAGGCCTTCATAGGCCATGCGCCGGTCCAGCAGATAGCTGAGCTCGGCCGACAACAGGGTCATCTCCTCGGCCAGGTCGATGGACGAACCGCCGATCTCAAGGCTGACCTTCTGGATAGCCGCCTCGATGGACATGCCCGCCTCGACGCAGATCAGCAGCAGGTCCAGAGCGTCCGGAAACGCCTGCATGATCGACAGCCGTCGCTTTGAAATGCTGTTGGCGAGGAAAATGTTGGGCGCATAAAAACCGATCACAGCCGCGAACATCACCGCCGTCACCCGCGTTATCGGCGGGAGGCCGAAATCGTTGAAGACGAACAGGTAGAAGGCCGCGACCGCCAGGAAGAGGAACGGCATGGAGAAGCGGAAAAAGTAGAAGGTCGTCAGCGGCTTGGGTCCGCGATAGCCCGCCTGGGCCATCTTGTCGGCGATCTTTGGGTCTTCCAGCATCTTGGACAGGTTCAGCCGCTTGACGACGCGCTTCTTGAAGCCGTCGTCGGTGTGCCGCAAACCAGCCGAGCCCGAGCCGCTTTCGGCGATCGCCTGACGCGACCGGCGCTTCAGCTCCTCGCGGCGGACGGCGACGGCCTTTAACCGTGTATCCAGCTTGGCACCCCCGCTGAACGACCCGGCGAGGGTGATCAACGTCGCGAACACCAGGACGCCGACCCCGAGGCTGAGCAGGTTCTGGAGGTTGGTGACGAAGGCGATGAACTGTCCCATGATCCCCAGCCCCTAGAACTTGAACGCAATCATCTTCTTCATCACGAAGATGCCCAGCGCCATCATGCTGCCGGCGACCAGCAGCATGAACTGCCCTCGCGGATCGGTGAAGAGACTGGCCATGTAGGCTGGGGTCGTCAGGCTGACCAAAATCATCACGGCGGGCGGCAGCGAGCCGATGATGCCGGCGGACGCCGTGGCTTCCGACGACAGGGCCTTGATCTTCTCGCCCATCATCTTGCGGGCGCGCAGCACGGTCGAAAGGTTGGCGAGCGCCTCGGCCAGGTTGCCGCCGGTCTTCTGCTGGATGCCGATGACGATGGAGAAAAATTTCAGCTCCGGCGTCGGCATGCGCTCGTACATCTTGTCCAGCGCCTGCTGCAGCGTCAGGCCGACGCCCAGCCCCTCGACCAGGGTCTGGAACTCCGGGCCCAGCGGCGCGGGGCTCTCGCGGGCGATGATCTTGAAACAGTCGTGCACCGGCAGGCCCGACTTGATGCCGCGCACGATGACGTCGACGGCATCGGCGAAATAGCTGGAAAACTTCTTCATGCGCCGCTTGCCCAGGAAGCCCACGACCCAGCGCGGCAGGCCCAGGCCGAAGACGATGGCGGCACCCACGCCGATCAGCGGGGTCAGGCCGAACAGCATCGGCAGCAGCAGGGCGAGCACGCCCAGAACGGCGCTGATGATCCAGAAGGTCTTGACGCTGGTCTTCAGCCCGGCCTGTTTCAGCTTGGCCGTCAGGCTCAGCCGCGCCTTGCGCTCGGCCCGCTCGGACTCCTGCAGCTGCTGCATGATCTGCTTGCGGCGCGCCTCGGGCGTGTTGGCGACGGCGGCCTTCCTGGCGGCGGCGATGTTTTGCTTGGGACCCCCGAAGCTTCGCGCGCGCTTGAGGGCCTGATCGCTGGAGTCGCCGCCGCCGACGACGGCCCAGCCCAGTCCACCGATGGTGATGAAGGCCAGAACGGCGGCGAGAATGGGAAGCATCCGCCCTACTCCGCCGCGTCCAGGGCCTCGGCCAGCTCGCGCTCCAGGCCGTAGTAGCGGGCGCGGTCCCAGAAGCGGGGACGGGCGATGCCGGTCGAGCGGTGACGGCCGACGATCTTGCCGTTCTCGTCCTCGCCAGTGATCTCGTAGACGAACAGGTCCTGGGTTACGATCACGTCGCCTTCCAAGCCGACAACCTCGGTGATGTGAGTGATGCGGCGCGAGCCGTCGCGCAGGCGCGCGGCCTGGATGATGACGTCGACCGAGCCAACGATCATCTCGCGGATGGTCTTGGACGGCAGGCCGTAGCCGCCCATGGTGATCATCGACTCCATCCGGCTGATGGCCTCGCGCGGGCTATTGGCATGCAGCGTGCCCATCGAGCCGTCGTGGCCGGTGTTCATGGCCTGCAGCAGATCGAAGGCCTCGGGACCACGGACCTCACCGACGATGATCCGCTCGGGGCGCATCCGCAGGCAGTTCTTCACCAGGTCGCGCATGGTGATCATGCCCTGGCCCTCGAGGTTGGGAGGCCTGGTCTCGAGGCGCACCACGTGCGGCTGTTGCAGTTGCAGTTCCGCCGCGTCCTCGCAGGTAATGACACGTTCGGTCGGGTCGATGAAGGCCGTCAGGGTGTTCAGCAGGGTGGTCTTGCCCGAACCCGTGCCGCCCGAGATGACCAGATTGCATCGCGAGGCACCGATGACGCCCAGGACGCGCGCGCCCTCGGGACTGATGGAGGAATACTCCACCAGATTCTTCATCGTCAGCTTGTCTTTCTTGAACTTCCGGATCGTCAGCGTCGGGCCGTCGATAGCCAGCGGCGGGGCGATGACGTTGACGCGGCTGCCGTCGGGCAGGCGGGCGTCGCAGATCGGGCTGCTTTCATCCACGCGGCGTCCGACCTGGCTCACGATCCGCTGACAGATGTTCATCAGCTGGGCGTTGTCGCGGAAATGGACGTTGGTCAGCTGAACCTTGCCGTTTACCTCGATGAAGACCCGACCCGCGCCGTTGACCATGATGTCGGCGATGTCGTCGCGGGCCAGCAGCGGCTCAAGAGGGCCATAACCGAGGACGTCGTTGACGATGTCCTGGACCAGATGCTCCTGCTCGGCCACCGACATGGAGACGTTCTTGATCGCCACCAGTTCGGCGACGATGTCGCGGATCTCTTCCGCCGCCGCCTTGGGGTCCAGACCGGCCAGCTGGGCCAGGTCAATGGTGTTCATCAGGGCATTGAAGATCGTCGTCTTGGTGGCGTGGTAATAGTCCGACTGTTCGCGGACGATCTCGGCGACGGCCTGGGCCTTCTTCAGCTGTTCGAAGCCGGGCGTGGCCTTGGGGCCCGGAGCGTTCTTCGGCTGCACCGGCTTGGCTTCAGGCCTCGCCCGGGACGCCAGCGCATCCAGCCGGTCGGCGGCCTCTGACGCGGGCTTGGCGGAATAGGATTCAGCTTGGTGGTCGCTTCTTTCCATCTCGGCGACGTCACCGCCGGTCGAGAAGGCCTGGGTCTTCACGCCCTGTTCGGGCTGTGGCGCAGGCGCAGGCGCGGGCGTCGGCGCCGGCCCGGAGCCGGGGCGCTGGTGTCGGGCTGACCTGTGCGCTTGCCGAACACGCGTCAGGTCTTCCTCTTGAACAGGCCGGAGAACATGGACTTGCCGTCGGCTTTGCCCTTGGGCCCCGCCAGCAAGGGCATCTCGCGACGCGAAACGATCTGGGCCAGCGTCTGGAAGGCTTCCGCCGCCTTGGACTTGGCGGCGGCGTCGAGGACCATCTGGCCGTTGTTGGCGGCGAGACCGAAGACCTTGGGATCGAACGGAATAATCAGGCTGGGGTGGACGCCCAGCGCATTGCCGAACTCATTGACCGGGATTTCCGGCCGTCCGGGAACGCCGACCTGATTGAGCACCAGTCGCGGCGGGGCGTCGTTCGGGCGGCCCTGACGGATCAGGTCCATCATGTTCTTGGCGTTGCGCAGCGAGGCCAGGTCGGGCGTCGCCACCACCACCACCTCGTCGGCCGCGATCAGGGTGCGGCGCATCCAGCCGGACCAGAGGTGCGGCAGGTCCAGGACCACGAAGGGCGCCGTCGATCGGATCTGGGTGGTGACCTCCTCAAAGGCCTCCGGCGTGATGTCCCAATCGACGTCCAGCGTCGCCGGCGCGGCGAACAGGCTAAGCTTGTCCGTGCAGCGAACCATCATCCTGTCCAGCAGGGTCGCGTCGAGGCGGTCCGGCTGGGTCAGGGCGTCGGCCACGCCGTTCAGCGGGTCCTGGTTGAAATCCAGCCCGGCGGTGCCGAACGGCAGGTCGTAGTCGACGATGACGGTGTTGACACCGATCCGCTCGCTCATCGCGTACGCGGTGTTGTGCGCGACCGAGCTGGACCCCGTGCCTCCCCGTGCACCGACGAAGGCGATGGAGCGACCCACGAAAGGCTGGGCCGGATCGGCGAACAGGCCGCCGATGGCCGAGATGAGTTGCAGCGGCTGGAGCGGGGCGACCAGATACTCGCTGACGCCGCGCCGCATCAGCTCGCGGAACAGCAGGATATCGTTGGTGGCACCGACGACCACTACCTTGGTGCCCGCGTCGCAGACCTCGGCCAGTTGATCGACCTCCCAGAGCAGGGTCTGGGGGTCTTTCATGCATTCGACAATGATCAGGGGCGGCGTCGGCTCGTGCTGATAGGCCTCGACTGCGGCGGCGACGCCGCCGATGCGGATCTGGGTGGTCGCACGCGACAGGCGGCGATCCTGACCGGCGCGCTCGGCCGCGGCCAGGGTGTCCTGACGCTCGGCGAAGACGTGAATGGCGATACGCGGCACCGAAACCGCAGCCGCATGCCCGCCAGGCACCGGAGCGGAGAAGGCCGCGGACGCGCCGGCGATCAGATCGCCGACAGGGTTGAAGTCAGACTCGGGGACGGGTTGAAGCGCGTTGAGGGGCACGGCCGGGGGCGTCGCGACGGGCGCGGTCGCGAAGACGGTTGGTGGCGCTGGCACTGGCGCGGTGAACAGAAGCGGCGGACGCGCCGCGTCGTCGTCCCCGAAGGGCTCCGGCTGATGGATCTGATCTGCGGCCATCGTCCCGCCCGCCGTCTCGACGCCCATCGCGTGGTCGTCCCCGAAGGGTTCAGGCTGATGAATCTGATCTGCGGCCATCGTCCCGCCCGCCGCATCGACGCCCATCGCGGCACCGGGCGTGATGTAGCCGGCGTCGAGATCAAACTCGTCATCGAACTCGTCGAATGGTCTGGCGGAGAAGGCCTCGGTCATCTGTACGCTATTCCACGGCCTGGGAGATCCGGCCCTTGACCAGCTCTTCCTGCTGCGCCGAGACGGGTTCGCCCTTGCGGTACCGATCGAACACCACAGCCGCGCGCCCGGAGTCCGCCGGGCTGATCGGCCGGTGACCGAGGATGTCGCGAGGGTCGGCGATCTGGGCCGCCATGTTGGCGTTGATTGCGCAACCGAATCCGATCGAACTCTGGTTCGAAGACCGGCTGCCCATGTCCCGCGCTTCCATGGCGCAGTTCGGCACGACGGCGCGCAGGGTCTCGAAACCGGCCAGCACGGGGGCGCGGGGATCAGGGGCGTTGTAGGCGGCGACCATGATCCGCTCGGCCGGAACGCCCGACGCCTGCAGGGCGGCGCGCACGGCATAGGCCTGTTGCGCCGACACAGGGTCGTCGCCCGACGGCGCCTCGACGCGTATCCAGCCCGCGCCGGCGGCAGCATGGCGGCCCGCCAGGTCTCGCAGGGCGGCGTGCTGGGTTGGCGACAGGCCGGCGTCATGAACGGCGAGCGCGATCCGGTCGAGACCGGGTTCGACCTGCAACGTGTAGCGCGACAGCGGCGTCAGGGGCGGCGCCCCCTCCCCGGTGGAGGCGCAGGCCCCCAGGGCGACGGAGGCGGACAGGGCGAGAATCAGGACGCGCATGGCTGGGGACCTCATTCGATCACATAGCCCACGGGGCCGGCCCAGCCCGCGTCGGCGGCGCCGGCGGCGACATTGGGTCGGCCGTAGTGCTGGTTCAGCTGGCCGAACAGCAGGGTCTGGGCGTCATTGGCGACGATCAGACCGTCGGCGGGGGTCTGCATCTGGCCGGGCGAGGTCGGCGAGACGATGTAGGCCTCGACGATGATCACAAGTTCGGTCTCGCCGGACAGATAGTCGCGCGAGCGGAACAGCGCGCCGAGCACGGGCAGGTCGCCGAGGCCGGGCAGCTGGTCGATATTCTGACGGGTGTCTTCGCGCAGCAGGCCGGCGATCATCAGGGAACCGCCCGAGGGCAGCTCCACCGTGTTCGAGGCGCGACGCACGTTAAGCCCCGGAATGACCAGGGCGTCGCCGCCCGTGCCGCCCAGGGTGAAAGCCCCCAGCGTCGTCAGTTCCGATACCTCGGTGGAGAGTTGCAGCGAGATGCGGCCCGGGGACAGAACGATCGGCCGTACGGCCAGCCGCACGCCGAAGGGCTTGAACTCGACGGAAATGTTGGTGCCGCTGTCACTGGATTGGCGACTCACGGGGACAGGAAATTCGCCGCCGGCCAGGAATTCGGCGTTCTCGCCGTTGGCGGTGGTGATGTTCGGCTCGGCGAGGACACGGACCAGTCCGGCGCGCTCGAAGGCCCGCAGGGAGGTGTTCAGGCTGCTGCCGTCGCCGGCGGAGTCCCGATAGTTCAGAATGCCGCCGCCCAGTTGGCTGCCCGACACTGCGAAGGTGGCGGCCTGAACGAGGGACAGGCCGTTGCCGACGCTGGCGAGCACCGCCGTCGCGTCGAGGCCCAGCTGCTTGATGGCCGTGCGCTGCACCTCGACGATGCGGGCCTTGACCATGATCTGGTCCGAGCCGGCGATGGTCATCATGTTGATGACCTTTTCCGGAGAGGCTACGAAGGCGCGGGCGACTTGGCTGGCGCGATCCGCCTCGCCGGGGCTGTAGACGGTGCCGGTCAGGATGATGCTGTCGTTGACCGCCTCGGCGTGGACGTTCACGCCCGGCAGAACCCGGCTCAGGGTGTCCTGAAGAGCCGAGGTGCCGGCGTCGACGCGCACCCGCAGAGATAGGATGGTCCGGCCGGCGGCGTCCAGCACGACCGCGTCGGTCTCGCCCGGCTGCAGGCCGATGATGGTGATCCGGCGCGGCGAGTGCAGCACGGCCTCGGCGACCATGGGATTGGGCACGATCACGTCGCGGGCGTCGGCCGGCAGGTCGACGGCCATGGACGCGCCGCGCGGCAGGCTGATCAGCTGGGACTGCGAGCCCATGGAGACGGTGGCCCGGGTCTGGGCCTGCGCCGACGGGACCGGCGTGGTCGCGACGATCGTAAGGCCGGCCAGGGTGACGGCGATGAAGCGCTTCATTGGGTGACCACCACTTCAGGCGCGCCGCCGCGATAGACGCGCACGGCCGTGGTTTGACGCGGTCCCGCCGACACGCGGCCCGAGGGGCCTCCGGTATCGGCATAGGAGCGCAGGATCAGGCTGAGTTCGCCCTCCGACTTGGCCAGGGCCAGGGCCTCGGCGTCGCGAGGTCCGACCTCCAGGGTCGCTGTGGCACCGATGACGCTCTGTTCGTCGTCGCCCGCGCGGGTCGACTGGTCGACGGCCAGCACCTTGATGTTCTGCATGACGGTCGCCGAGGTGAACTTGGATCGGGTGCCTTCGCTGGAGCCTGTACTGTTCAGGTTGGTCTCGCGGGTCAGGACAACGTCGACCCGGTCGCCCGGCAAGATGAAGCCGCCCGCGGCGGTTTCGACCGAAACCTTGATGGCCATGGCGCGCATCCCGGGCTCGAGATAGGCGGCCATGTAGCCGCTATCTCCCGCGCGCACGATCTTGCGCATGACGATGGGCTCGCCCGCCAGTATAGGTTCGCGCACGACCGAACCGACATAATCGGCCTTGGCTCCGCCGGTGGCCAGATTGGTCGCTGCGCGGGTCACGCTGGCGACCGCGCCCTTGGGCTTGACCTCGGCTTTGCCTGCATCCGCCGCTGCCGTGCCCGGCACGGCGACGGTTCCGTCGGTAATAAAGACCGGATTGACCTCGTCGACCGGCCAGTCCTTCCATTCCATGTCGCCCTCGGCCAGGCGTTGGCCCGGCGTCAGGTCCTTGGCCGCGATCAGAACCTTGGCCATCGGCCGGGCTTCCACCACGGCGGCGGTCGCCACGGCGGTCGGCTCTCCGGAAGGCGATCCCATGGCGCGCACCACCAGAGCCAGTCCGATGGCGGCGACGGCGGCGACGCAGATCACGATGATACGGGCGGGCTTCATCGACAGTCTCCGGCAGGCTGGGCCGAACCCTGAAGCGGTCCTTCTGCCCCCTACCATCAACGACCATGCCGGGTGCGGGTTAACGCGGGCCTAAGTCAGGCGAGATCGGCCCTACGCAGTAATGAAGAGCGCCATCAACGGCGAAGCGGGATAGGCCATCAAGGCTCCGGCCGCTATGGCGACGCCATAGGGAATGTCGCCTTTTGGTTCCATCAGGCGCCCGACCCAGACCGGTGCTACGGCCAGATAAGGTTGGGCGTGCGCCCGCGCGAATATCAGCGCCAGACAGAACAGGCCGCCGATCGCCGCTGTCGCCAACAGGAAAACACTGACGCCGGACAGGCCGAGCCACAGGCATGTCGCGGCCATCAACTTCGCGTCGCCTCCGCCCAGAAACCGCAGGGCGAACAACCCCATCCCGACCAGAAGCGCGACCACGGCGACCCCGACGTGCGTCAGGACCGCGGACATCGGCAGGCCGAGGAGAAGCGCGGCCGGGAAGAACGACAGAATGGCGACCCCCGAAATCCAGTTCGGGATCTTCATTGTGGTCAGGTCCTTCAACGCGGCGGTGATGAGCAGCGCAGGCAGAATGGCCAAGAATATCAGGGTCGCGATGGTCATCGCCGCCGTATAGCTCAGGTGCGTTAAAGTCTGGTTTCGACCTCGAATTGCAAAGAGCCGCGGCGTTTCCGCCGCGGCTCCTGCTCAACGCGCCGATAGAGGTTTAGAGGGCTACGCTGATTGGAGGCCCGCAGTTACCTCACCGAAGGTAGTCTGGAGTTGCCCACCCAAAGTGCTTACAGCCGCAATAATCGCGACGGCGATGAGAGCGGCGATCAGGCCATATTCGATGGCGGTGGCGCCCGAGTCGTCGGACATGAAGTTGGCAAAGAACTTGGTCATTATCTCTGGTCCCTATGCAGTGGTTGTGCGAGCTACTAACGCGGGGGGAGCCGGTAGCCCGCTTGACCCCCAAAACGCATGACCGTTATCGACCAAAGGGGTTAAGACAAAGTCGCCGGTCGTGGTTATTCGAAGATTTACTCTGAAATATTCTACTGCCTGCTCGGAATGACTTTCGCGAGGGTCCGAAAACACGTGTCGTGGCGGTCTCTATGGATCGATTTCAGACTTTGTTGAGGTTTGGCGGGCAGTGTGGCTACCATGCTTCCGCGCGCGCCCGTTCAATGGAAATTGTCGCCATGATCCGTCCTCAAAGTCTTGTCGCCGCCCTGGCCTCCGTCGCCGTACTGTCCATCCCCGCGATCGGGGTGGCGCAGTCCGGCCGCCTGAACGTGCAGATCGACCAGGCCACGCGCGTCCAGCTGCGCGGTCCCGCCGGTTCGGTCATCGTGGGCAATCCGCTGATCGCGGATGTGACGGTGGTGGATGCCAACACGCTCTATATCACCGGCAAGGGCTATGGCGTGACCGAGGTCGTGGCCGTTGATCCGATCGGCCGCACCGTCTTCCAGAGCCAAGTGGTGGTTACCGCCGGCGACGGCGGCGGTCGCGTCCGCGTATGGCGCGGCGCTCAGGCGACCGAAATGGCCTGCGCCTCGTCCTGCTCGCCGTCGCTGCGCGGCACAACCGGCCCCGCGGCGGCCGCTCCCACGCCTTGAGGCTCCGGTGGTTTCCCGCCTACCCCGAACAAGATCGGCCGCACCGCCGCGAGCAATTTCATGCGCGCGCGCGGAGGTTCGGCTGCGGTCGAGTTCGGCATGGTTGCCCTGCCCTTCATCCCGATGGTCTTTTCGACACCGGAACTGGGCATGATCTTCGTGACCGACTCCATGCTTGAGAACGCGACCATCGAGACCGGACGACGGGTTCGCACGGGTCAGGCCAGCGTGATGCTTCGTGCCGATCTTATCGAGAACGGTCAGTCGATCGTGCTCTCCCAAGCGACCTGTGACTATGACTCACCGGTCGACTATCTGATGCCGACGGTGACGCGGTTTTCGCACACCTACTATCTGCGTCCGCGCACCACCGACGCTATCGTCTGCTCGAACTGCTAGAGACCGGTCAGCGCCTCTCTCAGCGCGCGGATCTTGGCGTCGGTCTCGGCCAGCTCCGAGGTGGGATCGCTGTCCGCCACGATGCCCGCCCCCGCCAGCGTCCGGAACGACCAGCACTCTCCGTCCCGCTCGAACGACGCCGTCCGGATCAGGACCGAGGCCGTCATCCGGCCCTGGTCGTCGATGTGGAACAGACTTCCGCACCACGGGCCGCGCGGGGTTTCATGTCCGGCGATCACCCTCATCGCCTGATGCTTGGGCGCGCCCGTGATCGACCCCGGCGGGAAAGTCGCCTCCAGCAATTCGGCGGGACCTAGCCCGTCGCGGGCCAGACCCGCCACGGTCGAGACCAGGTGATGAACCGTCGGATGGCTCTCGATCTCGAACAGGCGCTCGACCACGACCGTTCCGGGCTCGGCCACGCGCGACAGGTCGTTGCGCATCAGGTCCACGATCATCAGGTTTTCCGCCCGGTCCTTGGCGCTCGACTGGAGTTCCTGCGCCAAGGCCGCGTCGCGCGTGGGATCCGGATCGCGCGGTCGCGTCCCCTTGATCGGCCGTGTCTCGATCCGTCGATCGTCGGGATCGAACGTAAGGAACAGCTCCGGCGAGTTGGACACGATCGCCCGGTCGCCCAGCCGCCAGAAGGCGCCATAGGCAGAGGCCCGACCGGCCAGCCTGAGCATGACATCGAACGGGTCCGCGCCGGCCTTCAGACGACCCGACCAGGCGCGCGCGATATTGGCCTGAAACAGCTCACCGGCCGCGATGCGCGCCACGACGTCGGCCACCGCTCGCAGATAAGCGTCCGGGTCTTCCTCGGCGTCGAGAGTGTCCATCGGCGGCGGCGGCGGCACCAAGGCGTCCACGGCCGCACCGAACCAGCCCTCTGCCACGTCGGCGGCCCGCGCCGCCGAGGCGTCGTCAACGCCACGACCCACCACATGGACCGCGCGCCTCACGTGATCGAAGGCCAGCATGGCCGGATAGCGCGCCAACATCAGGTCCGGCCAGACGCGGGGGCGATCCCCGGTCGCGGGCCGCGCCCCCGCGTCATAAGCCAGCAACCCGACCACCCCCGACGCGAACGCGTCTCCGCGCAGCAACTCCGGGCCCTCGTCGTCGAGCGGCCCGACATGGATCAGGTCGGGGTCGGCCGCCACGAACGACCAGCGTCCGTGCGGGCCTCCGTCGGACAGCAGGGCCAGCGCGCCGTCGCGGCGGTTCAGGCCGCGAGCCGCCGACAACGGCTCGATCCACGACCGGAGGCGGACCTGCCTGGCCTGCAAAGGCTCGCTCACGCCGCCAGCCGCGCCGTGATCCGGTCGCGCAAGGCCGCATCGACCCCAAGCGCCTGCTCCAGATAGCCGTCGATGGAGCCGTGACGCGCCGCGATCTCGGCCAGCGCGGTTTCCAGATAGGCGGCCTCGACGCCGAGGAAGGCGACCACCGCGTCTTGCGACGGCAACCTTCCGCTCATGTCCTCAAGCTGGCGCGCGATCGCGGGCGCGCGCCCTTCCAGATCAACCGCCGCATTGGTCAGCAGATAGTCCTCGACCATGTCGTCGCGGCTTACGCCCAACACGTGATGCGTCAGGGCGGCCAGCATGCCGGTCCGGTCCTTGCCTGCCGCGCAGTGAATCAGCACCGGCCCCTCGCCCTCGCCCAGCGCCGTGAAATAGCGGCCGAACAGGTCCAGGTGCGCCGGCTCGAACGGCAGCCTGCGATAGGTGCCGGTCATGAACCTTCGGCCGGAATCGGGCGTCAGGTCGCCGGACTTGAGGAAGGTGATGTGCGGGGCCTCGCCGCCGTCGTCATTCCGACTCTCGATGACCATGCCCGCGAAACCCACCGGGCGCTTCGAGGGCTGGGCGCGTCGCTCGCTGGGTCGGCGCAGGTCAACGACGGTCGCGATCCCCAGGGCGTCGAGCCGCTCGAGATCGGGAGCGGACAGCCGCGCGTGGTGGCCGGACCGGAACAGCCGCCCCACCTTTACCCGCCCAGCGCCGACGGCGTAGTCTCCATAGTCACGGAAATTGTCGAGGGCGTCGAAACGCTGGATGCGACCGGTCATGCCCCCTGTCTAGCCGAGGCGCGGCGGCCCGACCACTGCGTCATCAGCGCGGGCCGACCAGTCCCTGCATGGCGTCCAGATAGGCGACGAAAGCGCGCCTTCCCTCGGCCGTCATCGACGCCTCGGTCAGGGGCTTGCGGCCCTCGAACCGTTTGGTCACGGCGACGAAGCCGGCGTCCTCGAGCTTGCGAAGATGGACCGACAGATTGCCGTCCGTCGTCTGCAGCCGCGCCTTCAGGGTGTTGAAGTCGGCGCTGTCCGCGCTGGACAGGACCGCCATGATTCCCAGCCGGACCCGACCGTGGATGACCTCATCGAGGCGCTTGATGTCGAAATCGTCAGCCACGCTCAGCGCCTTGCTGCACGCATCAGCAGGAAGCCGGGCAGGGCCATCAGCAGGAACAGCGCGGCGGCATAGGCCAGATATTGTGTGGCCGAACCGGTCAACCACGCCAGTGCCGGGCAAGCGGCGAGCGAGGCGACGGCGAGGAGCCACAATGGTCTTGATCGAAGCATTGCCGCCGTTACAGCCCAGCCCAAGCCGTAGAAGGCGAAGATTATGGAGGGGACCAGCCACATCGCTGTGAAATCCTGGTTCGAGCCCATGCGGTAGCTATTGATCATCAGAGCGATGAACAGGGCGAAGATGCCCAAGCCGACCGCAGTCCAGGCGGCGGCGAAGGCCCGGTTGGCGCTCGTCATAACGCCGATCCGACCCCGCATTCTCAAGTTCACGATCGTGAAAACGACGAGGAACAGGACCGTCGCGACGAGCCATCCGACGCCGGTTACGGCCGGGCTCTCCGGTAATCGATCAGTGACCTGCGCCCAGTGGACCAGGCTGGCGGAGCCGTAGATCAGACCGGCGCTCACCAGGATGGATGCCCCCTGCATCGGCGCGTTCGCGCCTTCCTCGGCCAGTCGGCGCATCCAGGCGATGTCGGCGGCGGGATCTTCGATATTCTCAGTCATCGGTGTTGCGTCCTTTCGCAGCCGGCGGTCATCGGTCGATTCTTCGAGCAAGACCGATACCTCCCCCAGACGCTTTGTAATGTAAAGTGCTTCGTTATGGCAATGTCGACGTTATGAAAGGCAGGACGGGCTTTTGTGGATGGGCTCAATGGGATCAGAGCGGTTGTAGCGCGAGATTGTCTGGCAAACGGGCGTACCCCAGTCCGGCTGGATTCTCCGGCGCTTGAATCCGGGCTTGCGGCCCCAACCGCGCCGCGAGACAAGCGTGAATGTCCATGAGTTTTCAGCGCATCGCCTATGAGGCGCTTGAGGTCTGCAACGGCGTGACGATGGCCGCAGTCGAGGCGGCGGTCGCCGCGGCGGGTTTGCCCTCCGGCACCCTGGCGCTCGATATCGGAACGGGTAACGCAGGCGTGGCGATCCGGCTCGCCGAGGCCTTCGGATTTGAGGTCACGGCCGTCGAGCTGGACCCGGTGATGGCCGACTTGGCGCGCGCGCGGATCGCCGCTGCCGGTCGGGATGAGCAGGTGAAATTGGTCGTTGGCAGCGCCGCCGAGGTTTTGGCCCGGACGCCGCCGGTCGAGCTGATCTCGGCCCTGGGCACGACCAACATCACCGGTGGGGGCAGGCCGACGCCGCAGGAGTCGTTCGTTGTGCTGCGCCGCAATCTCAAGCCGGGGGGCTGGCTGCTTTGGGGCGACCTGGTCTGGCTGTCGGAACCGCCCGGACCGCTGCGACAGCTGGTCGAGGCGACCAATCTTTATGCTGACGACGCCGGATGGCGCGCGGCGGCGGAGCGAGCCGGTTTCGAGGTCGTGGAGACCCGACTATCCTCGCAAGAGGTGTTCAACGCCTATGCGCGCGATTCGGTCGGGGCGGTCCGCCATTGGCTGACCGACAATCCCGACGCGCCGGAGGCCCCGCACGTCGCGTTCAACGCCGACCGGGTGCAGGCCTTCTTCGACTTCGGTCGCGGCGTCATGGGCTTCGGCCTCTATCTGATGCGGAACCCCGACTAGAGCGAAATCGGTCTTGAGGGACGCAGTCCATCAAGGCTCGGATTTCGCTCCAGCATGATTCGGGACCATTTTTTGGATTCAGGTCGATTCGACCTTAAGCAAAAGTGGTCTAGGCGGTCCGGATCATTCCCCGCGACGCCTGGACAGGCCAGGACGTCAGCCGCGCGCCGGCGCAGGGGCCGCCGACGCAGGCCCCCGACAGCGGCTCGAACACCGCCCCGTGCCAGCCGCAAAGGACCAGCGCGCCGTCCGGCGTCAGATAACGGTCCAGCTCAATGGCCAACGGAAACCCTTGGTGGGGGCACCGGTCGACCCATCCCGCCACGCGGCCGTCCTTGCGCACCACGAAACCGTGGAAATAGGCCTCGCCGATCTGCAGCACGAAGCCGCGCGAGCCGGGATCGACGATGTCGCCCTCGGCGCACAGGGCGACGCCGGCCGGGGTGGTCCAGACGCGCTTGCGTTCCGATTGGGGAGGGACGTCGGACAGGGGCTGATAGACGGACACGCTAGTGCCGCTCGGCCTTCAACGGACGCGACAGCAGATTGTCAATCACTTCCTCCACCGTGGTCTCGCCGTTCAGCAAGGCCGCGACGGCCAGCGAGATCGGCATCTCCACGTCCATCTTAAGCGACAGTTCGCGCACCGCCGGCGCGCTTTCGTATCCCTCTGCGACCGAGCGTTTTCCGGCCAGCGCCTGTTCCACCGTCTGCCCCTGCCCCAGGGCCAGGCCCAGGCTCATGTTGCGCGATTGCGGGCTGGAGCAGGTCAGGACCAGATCGCCAAGGCCGCACAGGCCCGCGACGGTTTCGGCCTCGCCGCCAAGCGCCACGCCCATCCGGGTCATCTCGGCGAAGCCGCGTGTGATCAGGGCCGCGTGGGCGCTGCGGCCCAGACCGCGGCCCTCGGCCATGCCGCAGGCGATGGCCAGCACGTTCTTGATCGCCCCGCCGACCTCGGCCCCGATCAGGTCTGTGGCCAGATAGGGCCGGAAGCCTGGCGCAGACAGGGTCCACATCAGCTCTTCGCCGAGACGGGCATCGGCGCAGGCCAGGGTGACGGCGCTGGGCAGGCCGCGCGCCACCTCACCGGCGAAACTGGGGCCCGACAGGACCGCAGCGGGCGCGCCCGGCAGGGTTTCGGCCAGCACATCGGTCATCAGCTTCAGCGAGCCGCGCTCGATGCCCTTGGAACACAGGATCACCGGCACGCCCGGCCGATGGTGGGCGGCGAAGGCCGCCAGAGTCGACCGCATGTGCTGGGCGGGCGGCACGGCCAGGATGACGTCGCAACCGGCCAGATCGGCCAGATCGGCCGTGACCGACACCCGCTCGTCCAGCGTCACGCCCGGCAAGAAGGCCTCGTTGACGCGGCGCGCGTGTATGCTCTCGACCACCTCTGGCTCACGCGCCTGGAGCAGGACGTCGAGTCCCGCCCAGCCCGCCACCTGGGCCAGGGCCGTGCCCCAGGCCCCCGCGCCGATCACGCCCGCAGTCTTAAAAATCATGCCGTTTCCTCAAGCCTTGGCACCCTTGCGGCCCGCCTTGTGGGTCGGGTCATCGAGCGCGCTTTTCTCGTCCAGTGGCCAGCGCGGCCGGGCGGCGGCGTCGAGGTCAGAGATCAAACCCTTCTGCAGCCGCTCGGCTCCCGCCAGCGCGATCATCGCAGCATTGTCGGTACAATAGGCCATGGGCGGGGCCAGGAAGGCGAATCCGTTATTTGCCGCCGTAGCTTCCAGCGTGGCCCGCACCGTCCCGTTGGCCGCCACCCCGCCGGCGACCACGAACAGTCGTCCTTTATGGCGCTCGGCATAGGCCTTCATGGCCCGGTCCGAACGCTCGCTGAGCTGTCGCGCGATGGCGGTCTGCACGGCATCGGCCAGATCGGCCCGGTCCTGCGCGGTCTCGCAGGTCTGGGCCAGCCGCGATGCGGCCGTTTTCAGGCCCGAGAAGGAAAAGTCGCAGTCCTTGCGGCCCAGCAGGGCGCGCGGCAGGTCGAAGCGCGCGCCGTTGCCCTGTTTCGCCAGCCGCTCCAGCGCCGGGCCGCCCGGATATCCGAGGTCCAGAGCCTTGGCGATCTTGTCGAAGGCCTCGCCCGCCGCGTCGTCCATGGTCGTGCCCAGCCGCGTCATGTCGCCGATACCGCGCACTTCCAGCAACTGGCAGTGGCCCCCCGACACCAGCAGCAGCAGGAAGGGATAGGCCACCCGCGCGCCCAGCCGCGCCGACACCGCATGGCCCTCGAGATGATTGACCGCCATCAGGGGCAGGTCACGGGCCAGCGCCACCGCCTTGCCGAAACTCAATCCCACCATGACGCCGCCGACCAGACCCGGTCCGGCCGTCGCGGCGACGCCGTCCAATTCATCGTAACCGACCCCGGCTTCAACCATCGCCCGCCGCGTGACGCCGTCGATCATTTCGACGTGGCTGCGCGCGGCGATCTCGGGCACGACGCCACCATAGGCCGCGTGATCGTCAATCTGGCTGTGCACCACCGATGACAGCACCGTCGCCTCGCCATCGGGAGACAGACGTACCACCGAGGCCGCCGTCTCGTCGCAGCTGGTTTCAAGACCCAGCACGGTCAGGGTTCCGGTTGCCCGGCTTTCCGCGCTGCTATAGTTCGCGACGATCGTCATCGGGGCCGAGGTAAAGGCCCCAACCCGGTTCCGCAACGACTCATGACCTTCCCCGTCCGCATCGGCACGCGTCGTTCGAAACTGGCCCTGACCCAGTCGGGCATGATGCAGCGCGCCATCGGCCACGCGCTCGGCGTCGCCACCGCCGACCTGACCGAGGCCGTGCCGCTGGTCGAGATCGTGACCACCGGCGACCGCATCCAGGACCGCCGCCTGCTCGAAGTGGGCGGCAAGGCCCTTTTCACCAAGGAGATTGAGGAGGCGCTGCTGGACGGCCGCGTCGATATCGCCGTCCATTCGATGAAAGATGTCCCCGCCGACCAGCCCCACGGCCTGTGCATCGCCGCTGTCCCGCCGCGCGAGGACGCCCGCGACGCCTTCGTCAGCGCCACTTATGCGGCCTTCGACGACCTGCCCATGGGCGCGCGGCTGGGCACCGCCTCGCTGCGCCGTCAGGCCCAGGCCCTGGCCCTGCGTCCCGACCTGATCGTCGAAATGCTGCGCGGCAACGTCGATACCCGGTTGCAGCGCGCCGCCGACGGCGACTTCGACGCCATCCTGCTGGCCGTGGCCGGCCTCAATCGTCTGGGATTCGCGGACCGTATCGGCGAGCGCCTGTCGCTGGACCAGTTCCTGCCCGCGCCGGGACAGGGCGCGCTGGCCTTGCAGACCCGGATCGGAGACGCCGATGCGGCGTGGGTCGCGGCGCTGAACGACCCGATGACGGCCCTCGCCGTCGCCGCAGAGCGCGGCGCCATGACCGCTCTCGAAGGCTCCTGCCGCACCGCCGTCGGTGCCCATGCCGAGATCGCGCAGGGGCGGTTGCGGCTGACCACCGAAATGCTGGCTCTGGACGGCTCTGCCCGCTGGCGCAGGTCGGGGGAGATCGGCGACGTGAACGCCGCCGATGCTCATGATCAGGCCCGCGACCTGGGCCTTCGCCTCGGCGCCGAGGTCCACGGCCTCGCCGGTGATCAACGGATAAAGCTCTGACATGGCCCGCGTCTGGATCACCCGCGCCGAACCCGGGGCGTCGCAAACCGCCGCCCGCCTCGAGGCTCTGGGACATACGCCGATCGTCGAGCCCGTGCTCGCCGTCCGCGCTTTGGCCGACGTCGTTGCTCTGCCGGTGGACGCGGCGGCGCTGGCCTTCACCAGCCTGAACGGCGTGGCCGTCTTCTCGGTGCTGCTGCGCGATGATTCAGACGTGGCGGAGGCCTTCAAGACCCTGCCCGTCTTCGTCGTCGGCGACGCCACGGCACGGGCCGCTCGCGACGTCGGCTTCGCCCGGGTCGAGTCCGCCGGCGGCGACCTGAACAGTCTCGCCGACCTGATCGCCGCACGCTGGTCGCCGACGCAGGGCACCGTTCTGGCCGTCGGCGCGCGCGAGCCGGCCGGGGACCTGCCCGACATGCTGAAGGGCCGGGCCGAAGTCCGACCCTTCCCCGTCTATGAAGCCCACGCCACCGGAGCCGCCGCGCCGGACGCGTTCGACGTCGTCCTGATCCATTCGCCCCGCGCGGCCGCCGCAGTCGCCATCGGCTCGGGTTTGACGGCCGCAGCCTGCCGGAATCGCGTGGCGGTGGTGATTTCACAAGCCGCCGCGCGACCGCTGGCTTCGCTCGCCTTCGGCTCGGTCCGTGTGGCCGACGCGCCGACCGAGAAGGGGGTGCTGCTGGCGCTTGGCAAGGCTCCCCTCGCCGTATAAAGAACCCGCCTCGCGCCAGACCCGGTTCCGGCGCTGAAAGCCGCTTTAGCTCAGCTGGTAGAGCATCGCATTCGTAATGCGGGGGTCAGGTGTTCGAGTCACCTAAGCGGCACCAT
>NZ_JBDNHO010000076.1:0-38897 GCF_041688735.1 Brevundimonas sp. | reverse complement strand
GAAGCCGGCCCAGCTGTCCTCGACCTGGTAGTCGAACTGGCTACCGGTCCTGGTCGAGGTGAACTCCACATCGTCGATGGTGTGGTAGCCCGCGTCGATCGCGCCGTACCAACCGTTGGGCTCGGCAGCGGCCGCGCCGGCCGAAAGGGCCAAGGCGGTCGAGGCCAGAATGAAAGTCTTAACGCGCATGGGTAGATGCCCTCCGCAGCCTGTGATGATGCATTTCGGGCGGAGCATGACTTCCGCCTCTGCACCTGTCATAACAGTCAAGCCTGTCAAGGTCGAGACTCGACAACCGATGGCCTGAAAGCGTGGCTGAAGAGATACAGCCGAGACGCGTGGCGAGGATTCGGCGCCACCCACTCTATCCGCACGCCCGTGCGGCCGGTCGCTGTTCCGACGCCTTCGCAAACGGGGCAGGTCTCGCCTGAAACGGTCGCGCCGACGCCTTGGCACTCTGGGCACAGGGTCGGATCAAGCGTCTGAAGTCCCGCCGGGTCCAGCGGATCGGAAGGCGTCAGGGCGCGGTCATCGATCTCATGCTCTTTCATAAGGGGCTAACGGAAGGGCGGGCGTCCGGTTTCATGATGACAGAGCCGGGCCTTGGCTTTACGGACCGGCTCACGATGGATGAAACAGAACGCCAATCCGAAGAGCGCGGCTGGGACACGGCGAGGACCCTCGCCGAGGCCCTTCCCTACATCCAGATCTATGACCGCAAGACGGTGGTCATCAAATACGGCGGCCACGCCATGGGCGAGAGCGCCGTGGCCCGGCAGTTCGCCGCCGACGTAGTCCTGCTGAAGTTGATGGGCGTCAACCCCGTCGTCGTGCACGGCGGCGGCCCCCAGATCAGCGCCATGCTGGACAGGGCGGGCGTGAAGTCAGCCTTCGTCGACGGGCTGCGGGTCACCGACGCCGACACCATGCAGTTGGCCGAAATGGTCCTGTCAGGCGCTGTGAACAAGGAAATCGCCCACTGGATCACCATGGCGGGCAAGGAAGCCGACGTGCGCGGCATCGGCCTGTCGGGCAAGGATGCCGGCCTGCTGACCGTCGAGAGGACGCGCCGCACCAAGCGCGACCCCGACAGCATGATCGAGCACGAGGTCGACCTGGGTTATGTCGGCGAGCCGACCCGGGTCGACCCCAAGCTGATCGTGCGGCTGCTGGAATCGGACGCGGACTGGGTTCCCGTCATCGCGCCCATCGGCGTGGCCGAGGACGGCCAGACCTTCAACGTCAACGCCGATACCGTCGCCGGCGCCCTGGCGGGATCGCTGAACGCCAAGCGCATGCTGCTGCTGACCGACGTGCCCGGCGTAAAGGGGGCAGACGGCCAGATCATCCGCCAGATGACCGTCGGCGAGGCGTCGAAGCTGATCGAGGACGGCGTCGCCACCGGCGGCATGATCCCCAAGCTGCAGACGGCCATGGCCGCAGTGCGCGACGGAGTCGAGGCCGTGGTCATTCTGGACGGCCGCCGTCCCCACGCCATGCTGGTCGAACTGTTCACCGAGCACGGTGCCGGCACTCTGGTGCAGGCCGGATGACGGGCGGCGCGTCCAGGCGCGATCTGTCCGACGTCACGGCCTGGGTCTTCGACATGGACGACACCCTGTATCCGCGAGAACAGGGCGTGATGGGTCTGGTCCAGGCCAGGATCAACGCCTTCATCGTCGACGCGGTGGGCCTGCCCGCCGCCGAGGCCAAGATGCTGCAGAACCAATTCCTGACCGAATACGGCACCTCTCTGGCGGGCCTGATGGCGAACTACGCGGTCGATCCCGCCCAATTCCTGCACGATGTCCATGACGTGCCGCTGGACGGGCTGGAGCCCAATCCGCGGCTCGCGGACGTGCTGGCTGGCCTGCCCGGACGGAAATACGTCCTTACCAACGGCGCCCGATACCACGCGACACGTGTGCTGACGCGGATCGGCATCGCGGACCATTTCGACGGTGTCCATGCGATCGAGGATATGGATCTGGTGCCCAAGCCAGCTCCGGCCACTTACCGGCGCTTTCTCGCCCAGCACGACATCGACCCGCGCCGGGCCGTCTTCTTCGAGGATACGCCGCGCAATCTGGAGCCGGCCAAGGCGCTGGGCATGCGCACGGTCCTGATCGGCGACGGGCACGGCCATGAGATCGGACCCTGGGTCGATCACGTCTCGCCGGAGCTTCTGGATTTCCTGACACCCTTTTCGCTGAAGGACGCCGCGTGATGGACCGGACCCATCTGGAATCCGTGATCGAGGCCGCTTGGGAAGAGCGGGCCGCCTTGTCCAGCCAGACCCACGGCGAGGTCCGCCACGCCGTCCAGCAGGCGCTGGACCTGCTCGATTCTGGCCAGGCCCGCGTCGCCTCGCGCGGCGGGGACGGCGTCTGGACCACGCATCAGTGGCTGAAGAAGGCGGTGCTGCTGTCCTTCCGGCTGAATGACAACCAGATCATGCGCGCGGGCGACCTTGGGCCGGCCAGCGCGGGTTCGTTTTCAGGGCCGCCCGGCGTCGGCCCTTGGTGGGACAAGGTTCCCGGCAAGTTCGGCGACTGGACCGCCGCCGACTATCAGGCTGCGGGCTTTCGCTCCGTGCCGGGGTCCATCGTGCGCCGGGGGGCCTTCATCGGCCGCAACGTCGTGCTGATGCCCAGCTTCGTGAACATCGGCGCCTATGTCGACGAAGGCGCGATGATCGACGGCTGGGCCACGGTCGGCTCCTGCGCCCAGATCGGCAAGAACGTCCACATCTCGGGCGGGGCCGGCATCGGCGGCGTGCTGGAGCCGCTCCAGGCCAATCCGACCATCATCGAGGACGGCTGTTTCATCGGCGCCCGGGCGGAGGTGGCCGAAGGCGTCATCGTCCGCGAGGGCGCGGTCCTGGCCATGGGCGTCTATCTGTCGGGCTCGACCAAGATCGTCGACCGGGCGACCGGTGAGGTCTTCCGCGGCGAAGTACCGGCCTATTCGGTGGTGGTACCGGGCAACCTGCCCGACCCGAACGGCGGGCCTGGCCTGTATTGCGCGGTCATCGTCAAGCGGGTGGACGCCCAGACCCGGGCCAAGACCGGGGTGAACGAGCTGCTGCGGGATTGATCAGCGGGCCGCCAGCCGTACCAGCTTGCCGTTCGGCTCGTCGGTGATGACCCAGACCGCGCCGTCAGGTCCCACGGCGACGTCTCGCACGCGTTCGCCCAGGTCGGTCAGCAGCCGCTCCTCACCGACGACGCGATTGCCCTCAAGGACCAGCCGGGCGATGTGTTTGTCCCGCAAGGCGGCGACCAGCAGATTGCCGCGCCAGCCGGGGAACATGGCCCCGTCATAGAGGGCCATGCCGCCCGGGGCGATCGACGGGTCCCAATAGTAGGTCGGCTGCTCGGTGCCCTCACCCGCAGTCAGGCCGGCATTGATCGGGGTGCCGCGGTATTCGATGCCATAGGTCACATCGGGCCAGCCGTAGTTCTTTCCGGCCTGGTCCAGGTTGATCTCGTCCCCGCCGCGCGTGCCGTGCTCGACGGTCCAGACGTCGCCGTTACCGGCGATGGCGACCCCTTGGACGTTTCGGTGGCCCAGCGACCAGATCTCCGGCAGGGCGCCGGCGCGGCCGATGAAGGGATTGTCGGACGGGACCGAGCCGTCGGCGTTGATGCGGATTGTCTTGCCCATGTGCGAGCCGAGGTCCTGGGCCTGGGGCCTCATCGGGCTGTCGGAGCGATCGCCCAGGGTGATGAACAGATGCCCGGCCGGATCAAAGGCCAAAGAAGACCCGAAATGCGCGGCACCATCATAGGTCGGCGTGGCCCGGAAAATGACCTCCGTAGCCTCTACGCGGGTGCCGTCGTCCGACAGGCGACCCCGTGCGACCGAGGTGGCGTTGCCGCCCTCTCTCGGCTCGGCGTAGCTCCAGTAAATCATCCGGTCCTGTCCGAAAGTCGGGCCGACCACGACGTCCAGCAGTCCGCCCTGACCGCGCGGGTCGACTGCCGGCAGGCCCGTGATCGGCTCCCCCACCGCGCCGTCGGCCGTAATGATCCGCAGCCGCCCTGGCCGTTCGGTGACCAGCCAGCGGCCGTCGGGCAGAAGGGCGAGACCCCAGGGCTCCTCAAGGCCGGACGCGACCACCGAATGGACCAGCGCTGTCCCGGTGCGCACGGCCGGCGCGCGAGTCTGGCCCGCGAAGGCGGGCTGCTGGTTCGCGCCGTCGGCGGGACGGGTCTCGACCGGATCGCCGGGCCGGACCTGGTCCTGCTCGTTGGCCCCACAGGCGGTGGCGAGGGTGACGGCGGAAACGGATATCGCGAGGGCGAGCAGACGCATGGAAAACCCCTTCAATCGGACGACGAACAAAAGATGCGTTCAGCCTAGCCGTTCTGTGCCGCCGGCGTCACCCGCGTGTGACGCATCGCCCCGGAACGGCAGCAGGAGAAGGCGGCTTGAATCCGCCATCTCCCGCCTATATAGGCACGCCTCTTCCGGCGGACAGACCAGTTCCCGCCGGGACTCGAGCGACATGATCGTCAATTGGGGCTGGGTAGCTCAGCTGGTTAGAGCAATGGATTCATAACCCATAGGTCGGCGGTTCAAGTCCGCCTCCAGCCACCAATCCCCCTTATCGGCAGGTTCCACGGATCCGCAGTCCCATCTGGCGATCGCCGGCCGCTTTGGCCATGGCGCGGGCCTCGTCGCATTTGTACTGTTCAACCAGCACAGCGACTTGACCCGCGAGCTTGAGACGCTCGGCTCTCTGCTGGGCTTCGGCCTCCGCGACGGTCGGGTAGAGGCGGCGGCGCTGCTCTTCGTTCTCGAAGCGGGACATCTGCTGATCGGAGGTCATGCGCCCGGTAATGTCCGGTATGCGATTGATCAGCTGCCCCGCGACCTGCGCCGTCACGAGAGTCGGTAGCATCAGGAGCGGCACGGCGAGGGCGAGAGCAAGAATGGGCCGTTGCATTAATGACGGCTCCGGAAGGTGGGCCGCACTGACTGTAATACTCTTTCGACGGCACCGCACGGCGGCAGGCAACCACCCGGAGGGGGGCGCGTTTGCGGTGCAGGTTCAATCATTGAAGGGGCATGCCATGCGCACCCATATCGCCGTCGCAGCCCTCGCCGCGCTTACGCTGGGTGCCGCCGCCTGCACCCAGGCCGAGCAAGACGAAGCGGGAGCAAATGCCGAGGTCGCCGGCGAGCGCGCCGGTGACGTCGCGGCCGAGGCCGGGGAGGTGATCGAAGCCGGCGCCATGAAGACGGCCCAAGCCGTCGAAGAGGGTGCCGGGAAACTGGCCGACGAATTGGAAGAGAACCAGGCCGAAGCCGCCGCCCAAGGCCGCGACGGCGCGGTCGATCCCGCTACCGACAAGCGGCAATAGGTCAGGCTTCGTCCAGCAGGGCGTCGATCAGCGCCCTCGCCTCCACGCTGGCCCAGTCGGCTTCGCCGGCGAAATAGGCGCGAATGCGGCCCTGGCGGTCGATCAGCACCGTCTGGGGCATCTTGCCCTTGCCCGGCAGTTCGAACGGCAGCTGAAATTTGGGGTCGGTGTAGAGCGGCAGGGGTTCGTGTACATCGATGAAGCTGCGCGCGTCGGCAATGGCGTTTGCGTCATTGTCGACGTTGACCGGCAGGACGACCAGATCCTTTCCAGCGTAGCTCTCCGCCAAGGTCGCCAGGGTCGGCATTTCGGTCCGACAGGGGGCGCACCACATGGCCCAGACGTTCAGAACGACGACCTTGCCCCGAAAATCGGCCAGCCGGGCGTCGGCTCCGTCCCGTGTCTTGAAGACATATTCGGGCGCCGGCTCAAGCACGGCCGGCGTCTCAAGCGCGGCGATGGACCCCTTGGCGAACCGGGCCAGTTCGCTCTTCTCGGCCACGGCCGGCGTTGCGGCTTTGTCGATCAGCCCGGGTTTGGCGTATAGCAGCGCCGCGCCGCCGATCACGCCGATCAACAGCACCCCGGCAACCGCGCCAAAAATGGCCTCCGAGACCTTCATGTCCGACCCAATGCTACCCAACGCCGAAACCAAAGCCGACGCGACCGCCAAAGGTCAAGACATGTGGGGTGGACGATTCTCGTCGCGACCCGCCGACATCATGCAGGCGATCAACGTCTCCATCGGTGTGGACCGCCGCCTTTGGGCCCAGGACCTGGCCGGATCGCGCGCCCATTGCCGCATGCTGGCGGCGCAGGGGATAGTGACGCAGGCGGACGCCGACGCCATCCTCGGCGGGCTGGACGCCATCGACGGCGAGATCCGCGACGGGACCTTTCCCTTCCGCGACGCCTTCGAGGACATTCACATGAATGTCGAGGCGCGGCTGGCCGAGCTGATCGGCGAACCGTCGGGACGGCTGCACACCGCCCGCAGCCGCAACGACCAGGTGGCGACAGACTTTCGCCTGTGGACGCGTGACGCCTGCGACGCCGCCGTCGCGCAGTTGAAGGGGCTTCAGTCAGCTTTGCTGGTCCGCGCCGAACAGCATGCCGGAGACCTGATGCCGGGCTTCACCCATCTGCAGACGGCCCAGCCGGTGACCCTGGGCCACCATCTGATGGCCTATGTCGAGATGTTCGGCCGCGACGCCTCGCGCTTCACCGACGCCCGCGCCCGGATGAACGAGAGTCCGCTGGGCGCCGCCGCCCTGGCCGGGTCGCCCTTCCCCATCGACCGCCACATGACGGCGAAGGCCTTGGGCTTCGACCGGCCCATGGCCAATTCGCTGGACGCCGTCTCGGACCGCGACTTCGCGCTGGAGAGCCTCGCGGCCGCGTCGATCTGCGCCGGCCATCTGTCGCGTCTGGCCGAGGAGATCGTGGTCTGGATGACGCCGATGTTCGGTTTCGCCAGCCTGCCCGACGACCTGACCACCGGCTCTTCGATCATGCCACAGAAGCGCAACCCCGACGCCGCCGAACTTGTGCGGGCCAAGACCGGCCGCATCATGGGCTCACTGGTCGCCCTGTCGACGGTGATGAAAGGCCTGCCGCTGGCCTATTCCAAGGACATGCAGGAGGACAAGCCGCCGGTGTTCGAGGCCTTCGACGCCCTGACCCTGGCGCTGGGTGCCATGACGGCGATGGTAGCGGCCTTGCAGCCGAACCTCACGCGGATGCGGCAGTCGGCGGGCGGCAGCTTCTCGACGGCGACCGATCTGGCCGACTGGCTGGTCCGCGAGCTGAATCTGCCGTTCCGTCAAGCGCACCACGTCACGGGCGCAGCGGTAAAACGCGCCGAAGCGCTCGGCGTCGGCCTTTCCGAAATGCCGCTTGAAGAATTGCAGGCGCTGCACCCCGGCGTCACGGAAGGGGTGTATAAGGTGCTGTCGCCCGAGGCTTCATGTGCCAGTCGCCAGAGCTACGGGGGGACGGCCCCGGATCAGGTCCGGGCCAGAATCGCCGAATGGAAGACGCGTCTCGCGTGAAAGGGATTGGGATGAACAAGCTGGTTCTGACGGGCGTCTTCGCCCTGTTCGCGGTCGCCACCTCGGGCTGCGGCCGCATGGCCGATCTGGACGCGCCGCCGGCGAAGAAGACGGAACGCAGCATGCGCGGCTCGACAGGCCCCAGCCTGCCCGAGCCGGCGACCATCTATCGCCCGCCCAGCGCCCAGCCCATCGACGGCGGTCCGAACACCAGCGCCTACAGCGGCTCGGGCGCCAACCCGGGCCCGCGCTGACTTGCACCATTTCGTCGAGATCGACGGCGCGCTCCACGCCGAGGACGTGCCGTTGACGGCTCTGGCCGAAGCGGTGGGCACGCCGACCTACGTCTATTCCACCGCCACCCTGACCCGTCACTACGGCCTGCTGCGCGACGCCGTGGACGCGAATCGGGATGCCTTGGGGGACGCCCTGATTGCCTTCGCGGTGAAGGCCAACGCCAACCTGTCGGTGTTAGCCACTCTGGCGCGGCTGGGCTGCGGGGCCGACACGGTGTCGGAGGGCGAAATCCGGCGGGCGCTGGCGGCGGGCGTTCCGGCTGACCGGATCATCTTCTCGGGCGTCGGCAAGACCGACGCGGAACTGACCTTCGCCGTCAATGCCGGGGTGCGTCAGATCAACGTCGAGAGCAGCGCGGAGCTTGACCGGCTGGTTGCAGTGGCGGCGGGTCTCGGCGCGACGCCGGAGATCGCCGTCCGGGTCAATCCCAAGATCGGCGCCGGCGGCCACGCCCGGATCACGACCGGCGGCGAGGGCGACAAGTTCGGCGTCCCGGTCGAGGAGGCGATGGCCCTCTACGCCCGCGCCTCAGCCTCGCCGCATGTGACGCCCGTGGGTCTGGCCTGTCACATCGGCAGCCAGATCACCACGCTGGAGCCGCTGGAGGCGGCCTTCCGAACCCTGCGCCAGATGACGGAACGCCTGCGGGCCGAGGGGCATGCGGTGACCCGGCTCGACCTCGGCGGCGGCCTGGGGGTGCCCTATCACAGTCGGACGGACCTACCGTCGATTGAGGCTTACGTCGCCATGGCATCGCGGGTGCTGGACGGGCTAAAGGTTGAGGCGGCGTTCGAGCCCGGCCGCCTGCTGGCAGCCAACGCCGGGGTGCTGCTGAGCCGGGTCATCCAGGTCAACGAGCGCGGCGACGGGCGACGCTTCCTGGTGCTGGACGCGGGCATGAACGACCTGATGCGCCCGGCCCTGTACGACGCCTTCCACGATCTGGTCCCGGTGCGTCCGCGCGAGGGCGAGCCCCGCCTGTACGACCTCGTCGGTCCGATCTGCGAATCCACCGACATCTTCGCCCGCGACCGGATGCTGCCGCCCATGCAGGCCAGCGACCTCGTCACCTTCATGGGGGCGGGGGCTTATGGTGCGGTGCTGGCCAGCGAATACAACTCCCGCCCGCTGGTCGCCGAGGTGCTGGTCGACGGCGACCGCTGGGCGGTGGTCCGGGCGCGGCCGACGTATGATGAGATGTGGGCACGGGAGCCAAGGGCGGACTGGCTCCATCCCGGTTCAGGAGCTGAAATATGATCCCCGACAGTGCTTGGTGGGCTCCGCTGATCGCAGCCGTCTTGGGCATCGTGGGTGCTTATCTTGCAGCGCGCCACGGAGTCATAGTTGGAGCTAGGCTTACCCGCGAAGCCCACGCTCAGGCAGTAACCGAAACGACTCTTATCCAAGCCCGACACGCGCTGATCTTGGAGCTTTCAAGCTTGGAGATGAACGCGAGTGATTTTGATCGAAGGGCGGAGGCCATACCCTTGCTCTATGGGCGTAATACCGAGGCTATCCGGCGCTACGCTCTTTATTGGACCGAGGGGCGAACTATGGCGCTAGGAAGCAGCGGCGTTCGCCGCGCGCTGGTGGATTCAATGTTGGTAGACTTGATTCCTGATGCCGTGAGGCCTCACAATTTCGCAGAGATTTCCGCCGCTTACAAAGCCGCAGCGCCCAATAACCCTGTCGATGCCTTTTACGACGCCATGTATCCCAGCATGCGCAAAGGTCGCGACCGGTCCGGAATCTGAACGGTTCAATCCAGCGCGCAGATGTCCGGCAGGCCGCGCAATGTTCCCGCGTGATCCAGTCCGTAGCCGACCAGGAAGCGGTTCGGGGCGTCCCAGCCGACGAAGTCGGGCTCAGGCACGCGGGGCAGGGGCCAAGGCTTTTTGGCGAAGACGACCGTAAGGACTTCGGACGCTCCGGCTTCCGTCGCGATCCGCACAGCCTCGGCCAGCGACAGGCCGGTGTCGAACACGTCGTCGATGATCAGCACGCGGCGACCGGCGATGGGCCTCTGGAAACCGGCGTAGACGTCGATCCGACCCCGGCTTTCCTTCTCGTCGCCGTAAGAAGCCAGCCACAGGGCGTCGAAGCGGACGTTGCGCCCGAGGCGCGACAGGGCGCGGGTCAGGTCGGCGGCGAACCACAGGCCGCCGGTCAGCAGGACCGCCGCGACCGTGTCGTCGTCGATGACCGGAGCGATGCGCGCGGCAAGGTCGGCGACGATGCGCTGGACCTCGGCTTCCGGCAGCAGGACGGTGGGCGTCTGGGGATTGTCAGCCATGCGAGGCGGATACCGCCTCGGAGCCGTGCGAGTCGATAGGGTGGCCGGTCGTCACCGGCACCGCGTCGATCGGCTGCATGTCCAGCGGCCCGGACGGGCCGGGCTCCAGGGCGGGACGCAGTCCGCTGGCCTCTTCGGCGGTCATGGCGTGGCCCGTCGGTGCGGGTGCGACGGGAGTTGGACCGCGCGCCGTGTCGGCGTGAGGGGCGGCCTTTGCGGGTGCACGGGGCGGGACCACCACATCCAGCACGAAGTTGACGCCGATGAGCTGTCCCCTCGCGCCCGGGTCCGGGATGACGGCCGCGAAGGCCTGGACCCTGCCAGGCAGGACCGGGGCGGCGTCGATGCGGACCACGGCGTGGCCGATCTCGACCCCATCGGCGTCCAGCAGGGCGACGCGCACCGGCGGAGCGATGCGTTCGTTCTCGCGGACGTTCCGGAGGTTGCCGGAGATCAGCACCTTGCCGGGATCGTCCGGCGCGGCGCGGGCGGTGACGGATTCGAACTCAAGCCCCGTTGGATTGACCGTCAGCCCCACGGCCGCATAGGCAGCGGCGGCGCGGGGGACCATTTCGACCACCTCGACGCGATACAGCCAGGCCGCCCCGATCAAGGCCGCGAAGCCCGAGGCGATGCTGGCCCATACCGCCCCGTGCGTCGCCGCGCGCCGCAGGCGGCGCTGCTGCTCAGCACGGGCGCGGAAGGCGCGGGGCAGCTCGGGGGCGGGCATCTCCGCCAGTGATTCGGAAACCGGCTCGTCGCGCTTGCCAAAGCTCGTCGCCTCGACGGCGGGAGGCGAAGCCGACAGTTCCAGCGGCTCGTCCAGCGACGCGCGCCAGGTGTGCCGGCAGGCTTTGCAGCGCACGGCGCGCCCGCTTGCTCCGATCGCCTCGTCGGGTGTGAAATAGCTGGTGGCACAGGACGGGCAGGTCAGTATCATGGCGGCTGACTGCGAGGCTCTTCGCCCCCTCCCGTCGCGGCCCCGGCCGCGTCCTGACCCAAAATAGATGTCCGTTCAGCCCCGTCGCACCACCGAATCCGCCTCCACGACCGACACCGTACGCCTGTCTGGCGTGGGGTTTGGCTATGCGGACGCGCCCGGCGTGCTTCGGGACGTTAACCTCACTTTGCCAGTCGGCTCTTTCCACTTCCTTACCGGCCCGTCCGGCGCGGGAAAATCGACCCTGCTGAAACTGCTGACCCTGGCCGAGCGGCCGACGGCCGGACGCCTCGAACTGTTCGGCCTGGACGCCGGGTTCGCGCGCCGGTCCAGCCTGCCGGGCTTTCGCCGCCGGATGGGCGTCGTGTTTCAGGACTTCCGCCTGCTGGACCACCTGTCGGCCTTCGACAACGTCGCCCTGCCGCTGCGCCTCTCGGGCGTCCGTCGCGAGGCCTATGCCGACGACGTGCGAGAGATGCTGGACTGGGTCGGACTGGGCGAGCGGATCAATGCCCGGCCGCCGTCGCTGTCGGGCGGGGAGAAGCAGCGGCTGGCCATCGCCCGCGCCGTGGTCTCCGGCCCCGACCTGATTCTGGCCGACGAACCGACCGGCAGCGTGGACGACGCCATGGGAGAGCGGCTGCTGAAACTGTTCCAGGCCATGAACCGGCTAGGCACCACGGTGTTGATCGCCAGTCACGATGAGGCTCTGGCCGAACGATCCGGGGCCAAGGTGTTGCGGCTGGAGCGCGGTCGCGTCCGGGGAGGCGAGGCATGATCGGCCGCTGGAAGGATCGCCCGACACCCATCCTGCCGCGCGACGCGGGCGGAGAGCCATGGCTGGCGGCGGTGATCGCCGTGCTGTGCTTCCTCGCCTGCCTGTCGGCGGTCGGCGCGCTGGCGGCGGACCGCGCCGCCCACGGCTGGGCGCGACAGCTACGCACCGAGGCCACGGTCCAGGTCCGACCCCGCGTCGGCGAGACCGGAGCCGAGGCCGCCGCCCGCGCCGCCGAGACGCTGGCGGGCGTCACGGGCGTCGAGGAAGCTCTTGCCATGGATCGCGAGACGGCCGAGGCCCTGCTGCGGCCCTGGGTCGGCGACGCCGTCCTGCCCGATCTGCCCCTGCCCTTCCTAGTCACCGTCCGGCTGGACGCCGACGCCCCGGCCAGCGCGGTCAGCCTCAGCCGTGCGCTGGCGCAGGCGGGCGTGGACGGCTCGGTCGACGACCACAGCCTGTGGCGGGGCGAGGTCGAGCGATCGGCTGGGCTGATCACCGCCCTGGCCGTCGCCGCCTTCCTGCTGACGGCTGGCGCGGCGGGCGCGGCCGTGGCCTATGCGACCCAAGCCGGCATGGCGGCGCAGAGGACCGTGATCGAGACCCTCAGCCTCAATGGCGCGAGCGACGGCCGCATCGCCGGCCTCTACCAGATGCGCTACGGCCTGCTGGCCGCCGGAGCCGGGGCAGCGGGCGCGCTAGCGGCCATGGCTCTGGTCGCAGGCCTGCGATTACTGGGTGGTGCGGACGGCGTGACGCCGGCCCTGCCGGTCGGCTGGACCGACGTCCTGATCCTCTCGCCATGTCCGCTGCTGGCCGCTACGGTGGCGCTTGTCGCCGCGCGCATGACCGCGCTGGCGCGATTGAAGGGGCGCAGCTAGGCTGAGCGCGTGAAGTTTTTGACCTTCATAGGCGTCATCACCCTGATCTGGGCGATCGGCCTGTTCGCCTTCGCGGACCGTGTGCGGGGCTTCACGCCCGCGCCGGAGCCCGCGCGCGCCGACGCCATCGTCGCTTTGACCGGACCTTCGGCCGAACGCGTCAACGCCGCCATCCGCCTGCTGGAGCAGGACAAGGGCCAGCGGTTGCTGATCTCGGGCGTCAATCGCGAGGTCCGCCGTCAGGAGCTGCGCGCCCTTACGCCCGGCTCCAACCGTCTGTTCAACTGCTGCGTCGATCTGGGCTTCGAGGCCGAAGACACCATTGGCAACGCCCAGGAGATCGCCGCCTGGGCCGACGCCAAGGGCTATGACAGCCTGATCGTGGTGACTTCGGACTACCACATGGCCCGCGCCCTGACCGAGATCCGCGCCGCGGCACCCGCCGTCGAACTGACGCCCCATGCGGTCGAGACGCCGTCGCTCGACAATTCCCGCTGGTGGAGAGCTGCCGTCACGGCGCGACGCATGACGCTGGAATACATGAAATATCTCGCCGCCCTCGGCCGCGCCGGCGTCGCCAAGGCCAGAGGTCCGGGCAACGCCGCTCCGGCCGAAGACCTCGACCTCCCGGTCGAAAAGGCGGCCTGACGTGACCACCTTCCGGTCACTGGCCTTCGTGGCCTGGCTCTATCTGTCCTTGGCCCTGTTCGCCGGTGGCCTGTCGCCGGCCCTGCTGATGCCCTACCCCCAGGCCATGTGGGTGATCCGCAACTGGTCGCGCTTCGTGCTGTTTGGCTTGCGCTGGATCGCCGGGGTCAAGGTCGAGTTCCGGGGCATGGAGCACATGCCCGTCGGGGCCGCCCTGATCGCGGGCAAGCACCTGAGCATGCTGGACGTCATCGCCCCCTTCGCCGTCCTGCCGGACAATTGTTTCATCATGAAGAAGGAGCTGGCGCCCCTGCCCTTCTTCGGTTGGTTCGCCGTAAAGACGAAGATGATCGCCGTAGACCGTTCGGCCCACGCCAAGGCGCTGAAGGACATGGTCAAACAGGCGCGCCTGCGCTTCGCCGAGGGCCGCCAGATGCTGATCTTCCCCGAAGGCACCCGCGCCAAGGTCGGTGCCCCGCCCGACTACAAACCCGGCATCGCTGCCCTCTACCGCGACCTTGACGCCGACTGCACGCTGATGGGCACCAACTCCGGCGTCCACTGGCCCGCGCACGGTTTCCGGCGCTATCCCGGGACGGTGGTCTACGAGTTCCTGCCGGCCATCCCGGCGGGGCTGAAACGGGCGGAGTTCATGGAAGTGCTGGAGGCGCGGCTGGAGGGGGCGTCGGGTGCGTTGCTGCGAGCGCCGCCGGTTCCCCTTTCCGCTCTTCCCGGCGAAGGCCGGGACCCAGTGCTTTCGTGACGCACCCCGCGATGGATTGATGTTCGCGCTCTTCGGGATCGACCGGATCGTCCAAAGAACTGGATCCCGGCCTTCGCCGGGATGAGCGGACTTAACTGAGCCTGTCCCACGCCAGCGCATGCACCCGGTGCTTACCCAGCGCCGCCGCCATCGGCGGCTCGGCGAACAGTCCCGCGATGGCCGGGTCGCGGACGTCCAGTCCGCCGGTGAAGGCGCCGAACGCCGGTAGAACCCCGCGCCGGCCGTCCGTCACGAAACACGGGCGTCGCACGCCGCGCCCATGGGCCACCACACGCGCCGCCGGGTGCAGATGTCCGGCGATCTCGCCCGGCCGGGCGCCCGGCCGGGGGTCGTGGATCAGGCGCAGAGACCCGAGGTCCATCGTCTCGACGACTTCGCCGCTAAGGTCGTCGAGCGCGCCCGAGAGGGCGGCAACGTCGTGGTTACCCTCCAGCCAGATCCAGTCGCGGCCGGTGGCCAGCCGGTCCAGCCGGGCGCGATCGTCGTTCGCCATCCGCTCGATGGATTTCGCGTCATGGAAGCTGTCGCCGAGCAGAACCACTGCCGCTGGCGACAGGGCGTCGATCTCGGCCTCGAGCCGGTCCAGCGTGGCGCGGCTGTCATAGGGCGGCAGCATCTGGCCGCGCGCGGCGAAGGCGGAGCCCTTCTCGAGGTGCAGGTCCGCCGCGATCAGGGTCCGATGATTGATCACCCACAGAGCCCCGGAGCAGCGTAGCACGCAGGGCTCACCCTCGATCAGGACGCGCAGGCCGCCGCAGGGATGGCGTGCGGGCGACAGGGTCTGCCTCAGGACCGCGTTCATCGGGCCGCCCCCGCGAGGTCGGGCGGCGCTTCGTCCATGACCTCGGCGATCAATTCGGCCTCGTCGAAACCATAGGCGCTGGCGTCGAGGATCATTTCGGCCGCCTGACCGCCGCCCACGCGTTCGCGGCCGATCTGGACGAGAACTGGCACGCAGAATGGCGACGGACGTTCCAGCCGCACATGCTGGATCTGGCCCTGCACGCGCTCAAGGAGCTGGCCCAGCCGTGCGACGTCGAGCAAGCCCGCCGCCGCATCGGCGCGGGCGGTCTTCAGCAGCAGGTGGTCGGGTTGGTGGCGGCGCAGCACGTCGTAGATCAGGTCGGTGGAAAAGGTCACCTGCCGGCCCGACTTCTCGGACCCCGGCTGGCGTCGCTCGATCAAGCCCGAGATCAGGGCGCAATTGCGGAAGCTGCGCTTCATCATGAAGCTCTCCTCCAGCCAGCTCTCCAGATCGTCGCCCAGCATGTCGGGCTCGAACAGGGCGTCCAGATTCAGATTGTCCATCGGCTTGATTGACCAGATGGCCAGCGAATAATCGGTGCAGACGAAGCCCAGCGGCCCGACGCCCAGCCGATCCAGCCGCCGGGTCAGCAACATGCACAGCGTCGAATGCGCCAGTGATCCGTCGAACGGATAGGCGACGAGGAAATGCCGGCTACCGCGCGGAAAGGTCTCCGCCAGAAGCGTGTCGCCCTGCGGGACCGCCGACCGCGTCTCCTGCAACTCCAGCCATTCCTGCACGTCGGGCGGCAGCACGCGCCAGTGGTCGCGATCCTGGATCATCGCCCGCACCCGGTCGGCCAGCGAGGTCGACATCGGAAATTTCGAACCGCCCCATGAGGGAATCTTCGGGTCCCGATCCTGCGCATGGGTGACCAGGGCGTCCGAGCCGTTGATGCCCTGAAAGGCCCAGACCTGACCGCCGAAAACGAAGGTGTCGCCCGGCGTCATCTGTTCGAAATAGCTCTCCTCGGCCTCGCCCACCTTGCGGCCGCCGATCAGTTGTTTAACCGCCCCACCGCGCCGCGAAACGACGCGCACGTTCAGCGTCGCCGCAGCCACGATGGTCCCGACATTCATCCGGTGCCGCTGGGCCGTCTGGGCGTTTCGGATGGTCCATTTGCCGTCGCGGGTACGGACGATCCGCGCGAACCGCTCGTAAGTCCGGAGCGCATAGCCGCCGGTCGCGACCAGATCGACCACCTCCTCGAACTGTTCGTACGTGAGGCTCCGATAGGGCCCGCAGCCCGTGATCTCCGTATACAGATCATCCATGGCGAAGGGCGCGGAACAGGCGCAGCCCATGACGTGCTGGGCCAGGGTGTCCAGCGTCCCCGTATGCACCGGCTCCCAGTCAAAGGTGTTCTCGGCCACGGCCTCGCGCGCGGCTTGGCATTCCAGCATCTCGAACCGGCTGGCCGGCACCATAAGGGCGCGGGACGGCTCGTCCAGCCGGTGATTGGCCCGGCCGATACGCTGTACCAGCCGCGACGCGCCCTTGGGCGCGGCCAGTTGGATAACCAGATCGACGTCGCCCCAATCGATGCCCAGGTCCAGTGTCGAGGTGCAGACCACGGCCCGCAGGTCGCCCCGCGCCATCGCCGCCTCGACCTTGCGCCGCTGCTCGGCCGCCAGCGACCCGTGATGCAGGCCGATGGGCAGGTTGTCGTCATTGATGGCCCACAGCGACTGGAACACGAACTCCGCCTGCCAGCGGGTGTTGACGAAGATCAGGGTCATGCCCGCGCCCTTGATCGCCTCATAGACTTCGGGGATGGCGTGCTGGCCGGTGTGGCCCGCCCAAGGCACCTTTCCCTCTGAAACGAGCACGTCGACGACTGGGGGCGCGCCCGGGTCTCCGCAGACGATGGTGATCGGCGACTCTACCGACGGCCTTAGCCAGTCCGCTATCATCTCGGGATCGTCGACCGTCGCCGACAGGGCCACCCGCCGCATGCCCGGCGCGAACTGTTGCAACCGGCCGAGACAGAGCGACAGTAGATCTCCCCGCTTGCCGCTCCAGATCGCATGGACCTCGTCCAGCACCACGCATTTCAGATCGACGAAATACGACCGCGCGCCGTCCCAGGCGCAGAACAGCGCCAGCTGTTCCGGCGTGGTCAGCAGGATGTCAGGCGGGAACTCGCGCTGCCGCTGCTTCTTGGCTTGTTTGGTGTCGCCGGTGCGGCTCTCGACATGGATGTTCAGCCCGATCTCGCGGATCGGCGTCATCAGATTGCGCTCGACGTCCGTGGTCAGGGCCTTCAGCGGCGACAGATAAAGAGTGTGGATCCCGCTGCCCGGCCCGAACGCCGGTCTCGGCCCGCGCTCGGCCAGTTCCACCAGCGAAGGCAGGAAGCCCGCCAGCGTCTTGCCGCCCCCGGTCGGCGCCACCAGCAGGGCGTGCGACCCGGCCTCTGCCGCCGCGATCATCTCCAGTTGGTGACGGCGAGGCACCCAGCCGCGCCGCGCGAACCAGTCGGCGAAGAGGGGAGAAAGGGTCGTCACAAACGCCATGGAGACAGCACGCGGCAACCGGTGTGCTCGAAGTGGCGGATATTGCTTGTGACTACGGTTAGTCCGTGGACATGGGCCGTGGCAGCGATCAACTCATCGGTCATCTCCGACGCTCGACCAGCCGCGCGCTGGGCCTCCGCCAATGACGCCCAGCGTTCCGTCACATCCAGATCGACCGGCAGGATGCGATCACCGAAACGAAGGATCAGTTCTGCCAGCCAGAAATCGAGGTCGTCCCTACGTCGGCTGGGCCCAAGCCGCACGATGCCGCGCCGCAACTCACCGACGGTAATGACGCTGAGATGCAGGTCCGACAGCAATTGGTCGTTCAGCCAGGCCGCCACACCGGCATCGGGGCGCGCGCGTTTGGGTTCGCTGATCGCATTGGTGTCGAGCAGGAACATCAGAAGGGGTCGATTTCTCGGGCCGGACGCTTGTCACGTTCCAGATCGACGCCCTCGACCGATGGACCGTTGAGCAGCCAATCCTTGAAATCCCGCGACGCGCGAGGGTCCTTCAAGCGTCTGAAATCCTCCGCAGAAATGACGACCGCTGCGGCTTCTCCATGAAGAGAAATTTCCTGTGGGCCCTCGGTTCTCGAACGCCGGATAACCTCGGAGAGATTGTCTTTGGCTTTGGCTACGCTCCAACTCATGACGCTCTCCAAATTTATAGCTATTAGTAATGGCTATACTCCGGGCGAGCCACAGCGTCAACCAAATGTTCCCGTTCCGTTTCACGCCCCGAACGTCTATCTTGAACCCGTGTCCATCGACTCCCTTAACTCCCCCTCCGCCCTGACCGGGGCCGAGCCATGGCTGGCCCTGCCGCCAGCGCTGGCCATTCCACCGGGCGCGGGAGCGATCTGTGACGCCGACGGTCCGCGCCGGATCGGACGCGGTGCGGCCGAGGGGGCCTTCACGACGGCTCCCGTCATGGTCGCCCACGCCAGCCTGACCGCGCGGCGCCTCGGCATCGCCTCGCCGCCGCGATCGGCCGAGCTGCTGGATGTGCTGGAGCTGTTCGCCTTCGTCCGACCGGCCCGCTTCTGCGCCCCCTCGCCCAGCGGTCTGGCCCTCGCCATGGGGATGAGCGAGCCCCGGGGGGCCGAGGCCCAGGCGCAGGCGCTGATGGATGCCGCCTCCGGCCTGCTCAAGGAACTGGCGGACCCCGCCTATCCGAACCGCGAGGACGCATTCACAGTCGCGGAAACACTGGGCCGGGCCGGCTGGTCGTGGGCCTGGCGGGTGTCGGGGGCCTTGCAGCATATTCCGATCCGCGAGCGCCAGCATCGCGGCAGTGGTCTGGACGCCTGGTCGCGCCTGCCCGAATGGGAGGAAGAGGCCCCGCGAGGCGAAGCGGGGTCGGCCCCGGTCGACAGCGAGAGCGCCCGCATCCGGCTGGAGAAGCTGCTTCAGGCTTCGGGCCTCGACGAGACCCGCCCGACCCAGTCCGACTATGCCGCCGAGGCCGCCTTCGCCTTCTCGCCGCGCAACGAGGAGGGGCGACCACGCGTGCTGTTGGCGGAAGCAGGCACGGGCACCGGCAAGACCCTCGGCTACCTCGCCCCCGCCAGCCTGTGGGCCGAACGCAATCAGGGTGCCGTCTGGGTCTCGACCTATACCCGCGCCCTGCAACGCCAGATCGATCGCGAGAGCGCCGCCCTGTGGCCGGATCCGGTCGAGCGCAGGAAGAAGACCGTGGTCCGCAAGGGGCGCGAAAACTATCTGTGCCTGCTCAATCTGCAGGACATGACGCAGGCGGCCCAGCTCGGGAACGGCGACCTGATCGGCATGGCCTTGGCCAGCCGCTGGGCCATGCACAGCCGCGACGGCGACATGACCGGCGGCGACTATCCCGGCTGGCTGCCTGGTCTGTTCGCCGTCGGTTCGGGTCAGGCTGCGAGTGCCGCCAATCTGGTCGATCGGCGCGGCGAATGCGTCCACGCCGCATGCCCCCACTACCGCACCTGCTTCGTCGAAAAGACCATCCGCGCCAGTCGGCGTGCTGACCTCGTCGTCGCCAACCACGCCCTGGTCATGACCCAGGCCGCCTTCGACGGGGCCCGCTCAGCCCGCGGGTTGAAACAGGACGGCGAGACGGCAGCGCTAAAGCGGATCGTCTTCGACGAGGGCCACCATCTGTTCGACGCCGCCGACAGCGCCTTCTCAGCCTGTCTCTCAGGCCAGGAGGCCGCCGAGCTGCGCCGCTGGCTGCGCGGGCCCGAAGGTCGAGGCCGGCGCGGGCGCGGTCTCGAACAGCGGCTCGGCGACCTGTGCGCCGACAATGAGTCGGCGACGAAAGCGCTTCAGGACGCCGTGCGCGCCGCCGCCCAGCTGCCCGGCGAAGGCGTGTCCGGCCGCATCGCCCCGGCCTCGGGGGAGGTCAATCCGGTCGGGCCGATCGAGCGGTTCCTGCTGGCCGCGCTGGAACAGCTCCGTGCACGGACCAGCGAGAACGCGTCGGGCGGCGGCGCAGAATTCGGCATGGAATGTTCGCTGCGCCCCGTCACCGAGCCGGTGCTGGAGGCCGCGCGCGAAGCCGCCAAAGCCCTGGCCGCCGTCGAGGCGCCGCTGCTGGCCCTGTCGCGGCATCTGGAGGACATCCTCGACGACGAGGCGTCGGAACTCGACGGTGCGTCGCGCGCCCGCATCGAGGGGGCCTTGCGCGGGCTGGATCGTCGCGCCCGCATGACGCTGCCCGGCTGGCGGTCGATGCTGGCGGCGCTGGAGGTGTCGTCCGACGAGCCTGACCCGGACTTCCTCGACTGGCTTTCAGCCGAAGCCGCGTTCGGCCGCATCATGGACGTGGCCCTGCGCCGCCACTGGATCGATCCGACCGTGCCGCTGGAGGCCGCCGTCATCATGCCCGCCCATGGCGTGCTGGTGACCAGCGCGACGTTATCTGATCCGAACTCGGACGATCCCTTCGACATGGCCCGGCTGCGGACCGGCTCGGCCCGGTTGATCGAGCCGGCGCGGACGCTGAAGGTCGACAGTCCGTTCGACTATGCCGCCCACAGCCGGGTCATCGTCGTCAACGACCTGATCAAGGATGACACGCGTCAGACGGCGGCGGCCATGCGTGAACTGTTCCTCGCGGCTGGCGGCGGTGGGCTGGGCCTGTTCACTGCCATCCGAAGGCTCAAGGCGGTCTATGAACGGCTGGGTCCCGATCTGGCGAAGAGCGGCATCCCCCTCTACGCCCAGCACATCGATCCGCTCGAGGTCGGAGCCTTGGTCGATGTTTTCCGCGCCGAGCAGGACAGTTGCCTGTTGGGCACCGATGCCGTCAGGGATGGCGTCGACGTCCCGGGCCGGTCCCTGCGCATCCTCGCCTTCGACCGGGTTCCGTGGCCAAGGCCCGATCTGCTGCACAAGGCGCGACGCCTGCGCTTCGGCGGTGAGGGCGCGGGCGGTCGCAATTTCGACGACGCCCTGGCCCGTGCCAAAATGGCCCAGGCCTTCGGCCGGCTGATCCGCCGCGCCGACGACAAGGGCGTCTTCGTCATGCTGGACGCCGCCGCCCCGACCCGCCTGTTCGCCAGCCTGCCGCCGGGGACCGAGGTGCAGCGGATGGGCCTGGCCGAAGCCGTCGAACAGGTTGGCGCGTTCCTGAAGCGGGACTAGACGAAGCGCATGACCCAGACCGACGCTCCCGTCCGCCATAGCCGTCGCGGCATCATCATCCCCTTCGCCATTGTCGCCGTGCTGCTGGCGATCTGGACCGTGTGGTGGTTCGTCCTGGCCCGTCAGGTTGAGACCCGGCTGGAGGCGCAGGCGCAGGCCATGCGCGACGGCGGCTGGACCGTGACGCATGAGGGCGCGAGCACCACGGGCTGGCCCTTCCGGACGCGGGTGGCGCTGAACGACGCCGTCATCGCCGCGCCGTCAGGCCACGGCGTCGCCGCGCCGGCCCTTATCGCCCAGGCCAACGCCTGGAACCCCGACCGCTGGGTCGTCATCGCGCCGGACGGCCTGACCCTGGCGCGGCCCGACAAGGGCGAGGTCGCCATAGGTGGCCGTTTGCGCCTCAGCGCCAGCCGTCTGCGCGCGCGCTTCCCCGACCTGCGGCTTCAACTGATCGCGCCGACGTTCGCCGCCCGACCTGGGGCCGAGGCCTTCCCGATCGCCTCGGCCGAACTGATCGAACTCTACGCCCGGCCCCACCTGACCGACGGGGCGGCGGCCACCGACCAGATGGACGTGCTGTTTCGCCTGATGGACGCGCGCGGCCGCCCGGGCGGTCCCGTCGAGGGGGCCAGCGGTCAGGGGCGTCTGACCGCAGAGGTCGAGGCCACCCTCGACCGTGCCAGCCGACTGAGCGGGGCGGACACGGCCGGAATGCTGTCCAACTGGAGCGAGGCGGGTGGGCGGTTCGTCGCCGTGAAGGGCCAATTGTCGGCGGGTGAGAGCCGGGCGCGGATCGCCAGCGACGCCCTGTCAGCCCGCGCCGACGGGCGTCTCGAGGGCCAGATCGCCCTGACGGCCGAGCGGCCGATGCAGGCCATCGCGGGCCTGGCCCAGTCGCGTTCTGGGGCGGTCAACCGGATGGGCGCGGCCGGAGCCGCAGCCGCAGCGGCGGCGGGCGCTCAGGGCGAACGGCCGGTGGACCTGACCATCGTCTTCCGCGACGGACGGACCTGGCTGGGGCCCTTCGCCCTCTCGCCCGCACCGAAGCTGTTCTGATGCTGGTCGCGCCCGAGGACGATCCGCGCCGGCTCGCGCTCGACAAGGCGGTGGCCGACGCCGTGCGCGCGCGGCTGGCCGCCGGCACCCGCCCCTCGCCCGACGCGGATGCGCTGGGCCTGCGAGAGGCCCTGACCGGTCTGGCACCGGCCGAAGCCGTGGTCGTGCGCGCGGTGCTGGGGCGGATCGACGCGGTGACGGGCGAGCCCCTCGTCCTTTGGGGGTCTGCCAGCCAGACGCTCGCGGCCGACCGGTTCGGCCTCGGCGGGCGCGCCGTCGCCGACCCGGAACAAGCCTTGGCCGCCGTCCGCGACGGGGCGCGCGCCCTGATCGATCTGGCCCCCGGCAAGGCCTGGTGGAGCCGGTTGCTGGCCGAGCCCGCGCTGCGCGTGACGGCAGCCCTGCCCGACGACCGCCGTGCCCTGCCCCGCGCCCTGATGGTCGAGCGGCGCGATCCCGGTCCGACCGGCGACGATCGCACCTTCTGGGCCACCGACAGCGGCCTCCCGGACGCCCGCGTCGTCGCGGCGCTGGGGGCCGCCGGTCTGGCCGCAAGCCCGCTGATCGCAGCGGGCGGCTTGAAGCTGTTCATCCTGGCGGGCTATGTGCAGCCCATGGACGGGCGGCTTTCATCGGTGCCCGGAACCCTGTCCGGCGTCCTTGGTGCCGCCCCGATCTTCTGAGAACCCGCATGACAGACGCCCCCTCCCCCAAGCCCGGCATCCTCGACATCGCCCCCTATGTCGGCGGCAAGTCGAAGATCGACGGCGTCGCCGAGCCGATGAAGCTGTCCTCCAACGAGAACATGCTGGGCGCGGGCGAGAAGGCGCGCGAGGCCTATGCGGCGGCCGTGTCCCACATTCACAGCTATCCCGACGGCCGGGCGACCAAGCTGCGTCAGGTGGTGGCCGATCACCACCGGCTGGAGCCGGAGCGGCTGATCTTCGGCAACGGTTCGGACGAGGTCTTCGCCTTGCTGAACCAGGCCTATCTGACGCCGGGCGACAACATCGTCACCGGCCAGTACGGCTTCCTCGCCTATCGCATCAGCGCCCTGGGCTGTCAGGCCGAGGTCAAGCTGGCACCGGAGCCCGGCTTCAAGGCCGAGGTCGACGCCCTGCTGGAACAGGTCGATGACCGCACCAGGATCGTCTACGTGTCCAGCCCGTCGAACCCGACCGGCAGCTACAACACCGGCGAGGAAATCCACCGCCTGCACGAAGCGCTGCCGCCGCAGGTTCTGCTGGTCGTCGACGAGGCCTATGCCGAGTATGTCACCGAGCCCGACTGGGAGACCAGCTTCCCCCTCGCCCGCGACAGCGCCAACATCATCGTCACCCGCACCTTCTCCAAGATCCACGGCCTGGGTGGCCTGCGGATCGGCTTCGGCTATGCCCCGTTGAAGGTGGCCGAGGCGATCGACCGCATTCGCCTGCCCTTCAACGTCTCGGTCCCGGGCATCGAGGCCGCCGTCGCCGCCTTGGGCGACGAGGCGCACCAGAAGGCGTCGCGCGACCTGATCCAGACCTGGCGCCCCCGCCTGACCCAGGCCCTCCGCGGCTTCGGCTTCGACGTCCTGCCCAGCGCGGGGAATTTCGTGCTGGTGAAGCTCGTCGACGCCGCCCAGGCGACTGCGGCCAACGACTATCTGAACTCGAAAGGCATCATCGTCCGCCCGGTCGGCGGCTACGGCCTGCCCGCCTGTCTGCGCATCACAGTCGGCACCGAGGATCAGAACCGCGCGGTGATCGACGCGATGAGCGAGTTCGCGGCGCGCTGAAACAGCGTTCTCTACACGTTCGCTTCGCGAACAGGGAGAAGACAGCAACTACTGCCGCCTGAACAACCGGCTCGCCACCCAGCCCGTGAACGCCGCGAGCAGCACGCACAGCACGCCGTAGGTCCACGGTCGACGGTGGGCGAATTCGAAGATGTCGCGCTCGATGCCGACCTTTTCGACGGTCAGGGTCAGGTTCGAGACCGACACCGGCTCGCCCTCCTGAAACAGCCAGACCTCGGCGAAATACTCGCCGGTCGGGGCCACGGCCGGCAGTTCGATCTTCGCCCGGAACAGGCCGCGATCCACGAACTCCACGCCATCCGGATCGGTGTCGTACAGCGCCGCCGCCTCGCGCAGCCGGATCACCGCGCGGCGCCAGTCCAGATAGTCCTCGCCCAGCCGGCTGACGACCACGTCGCGCACGCCGTAGCGGGTGACGGTGCGGCTCTCATCCGGCGCGTTGATGCGCAGGTGGTCCACGCCAACGCCAAGCCGCCGCAGCTGACCGAAGTCGGCGATGTCGGACAAGGGCCGGGTCGAGGCCGTCATGTAGAAGCCGGGCGCGCCCTCGAACACGACGGGGCGGCTGTTCAGCCAGACCCCGGCGTTGCGGGTTTTCTTGACCAGGCGGACCGGGCCGTCGGGACCGCGCATGACCACCACCACGTCGGCGGGCCGGTCGGTCGGATTGAACACCGCGCCGTAAAGCAGGATGGAGGCGCCCCGAAAGCTGGAGTCGACCATGACCCGCGCGTCGGTCATGGCGGCGGCGACGCGGGTCTCGCCCTGGGTGGCGATGGACCGTTCGGGTGGCGCAGCCTCTACGGCGGGCGGCGGGGGGGGCAGGACCTGGATCATCGGTGCCCCGTCACTGCGTCACGCCGGGGGCGAAGGAGAACAGGTCGGAGGGCCGCACGAACAGCTCCAGCCCCATCTGCATGCCGACCAGAAGGACGATCAGGCCGAGCACCGCCCGCAGCTCCTCGGCCCGGAACCGGCCGGAATAGCGAGCCCCATACTGGGCCCCGACCACCCCGCCCAGCAGAAGGATCGTCGACAGGACGACGTCCACCGTCTGGTTGCGACCCGCCTGAAGCACGGTGGTCATGGCGGTGGTGACGATGATCTGCAGCAGGCTGGTGCCCACCACCACGCTGGCCTTCATGCGCAGGACGTACAGCATGGCGGGGACCAGGATGAAGCCACCGCCCACGCCCATGATGGCCGACAACACCCCGACGAACGCGCCGAGGGCGAAGGGTGGAATGGCGCTGATGTAGAGGCCCGAGCGGGGGAAGCGCATCTTCAGCGGCAGGCCGTACAGCCACAGCGGTCGACGCCGATCCCGGTGCGGCAGGACCTCGCCCCGCACTCGCCGCAGGATTTGGCCGAGGCTCTCGTAGAGCATCATCATGCCGATGGCTCCGAGGAACAGCAGGTAGGACACGGACACAGCGAGATCGGCTTGGCCCAGCAGGCGCAGATAGCGGAACAGCTCGACGCCCATCAGCGCGCCGACGACGCCGCCGCCGGCCATGACGCCGCCGATGCGCCAGTCGACGGCCTTCTGGCTGGCGTAGCTGATGACCCCCGAGGTCGAGGAGGCGACGACGTGGCTGGCCTGGCTGGCCACGGCCACGGACGGCGGAATGCCCATGAAGATCAGGATTGGGGCCATCAGGAAGCCGCCGCCGATCCCGAAGAGACCAGACACGAATCCGGCCGTCGCGCCCAGCAGGACCAGGAACGGCCAGTTCACCGAAACCTCGGCGATCGGCAGATAGATATCCAAAGGACGCGCCTTCGGCTGGAACTGAGGCTAGGCGCCGGGAAAGCGACGGTGGAGTTGTCCTAGACGCACCGGCCGGTCCCCGCCACCCGGTGCGCCAGAAAGGCTAGTTTCGGCGGGTCATGCCAGGGGCTCGACCTGGAACCGGTCAGCCTCGGCGCGCGCTGAGGTCCGGGTCGCGGCGGGCAGGGCCGCGCGCAGCCGGTCGACCGCAGCCTGGGCCTCGCCGTCGCCGCCCCGGGCCGCGATCAGATACCAGGTGTAGGCTTGGGGCAGGTTCGGCTGGATGCCGGTCCCGCCGTCCTCGTAAAGCTTGGCGACGTTGTACTGGCTGTCGACCAGACCCTTCGCCGCCGCGCGACGCAGCCACACCAGCGCGCCTGCCGGATCGGGCGCCGCGCCCACGCCTTCGAACATATAGATGCCGTAGTTATGCATAGCCTTGACGTCGCCGCCCTCGGCCGCGCGACGCACCCACAGACGGGCCTGCGCCGGATCGGCGGTCACGCCCGCGTCGCCGGATTCATGGAGGGCGGCCAGATGGGTCTGGGCGGTGGTGAAGCCCAGGTCGGCGGAGCGACGCATCAGATCGACGCCGCCCGTCTCGCCCGAATCGATCAGGGCTTTCGCCTCTGCGTACAAGGCCTCCGCCTGTTGCGTGGCGACCGGCGTCGCGCCCGTCCGGGTCACGGCCAGGGCCGCGAAGGCCGGCGCTTCCGTGGGACCGCCACCGCCCAGTCCGGGAATCTGCAGGCCCGCGCCGGTCAGTTCGCCGAATGCCAGAGCCCCGCCAGCGGTCAGCAGCACGGCCACCCCGGACGCGCCCAGCGCCTTGCGAACGGTGTCTCCGCCCTTGGCGGCCTGTTTGTCGAGCCGTTCTTGCAGCTTGGACTTGCCGCCGCGCTTAAGGCCGAAGCCCTGCCGTGGAGACGCGTCGGCCGGGACCATGGCGGCGCGAGCGGCGTCTATGGCTTGACGCGTCGAGGAGGCCCGCCCCTGCGCGGCCGCGGCCCGCAAGGCGCGGGGATCGACGAAGTCGGACTCGCCGAGGAAGTCGTCGTGATCGCCGTCGAGGCTTGCGGGGTCGGTCGCGGCCAGGGCGTCGGAGACATCGGCTCCGCCGAAGTCGGGAACCGGCTGCGGAGGCGCTTCAAGCTGCGCTTGGCCGAAGGCCAACGGCGAGGCGAAAACCGGCGTCTCCGTGGCGACCTCGATCGCCTCGGGTCCAAGCGAAATCGGAACGGGGCTGCCGAAGGGCGTCGTCGGAGCAGCCGCCACGAACGGCGCGCCAACGACGGGTCCGCGCATCACGGCGTCGAAGATGGCGGCGGCGTCGAGCACGGGCTCGTCCGCCGTCCTGGCCACGAAGGGTTGGGCATGGGTTTCGGATACAGGCTCGGGCGCGGCCAGATCGGCCGACCAGGCCTGTTGGGCCTCGAACCCGGGATCTTGGAAGCCGGCGTCAGAGAAAGGCGCATCCGGGAAGGCGGCGTGCCAGTCAGGTTGCACGGCGGATGGCGTGGACTTTGCCGTCTCCTCCCGGCGATCGATGCTGCCTCTGGACTCGGCGATCAGGGCGGCCGTGCGCTCTTTGGACAGGCGCATGCGTTCGGCCAATTCCCCGGACGCGCGATCATAGCCTTGCTCGATTCGGGTCGAGCTGTCGGCCAGCCGCCGACTGATGTCTTCCAGCGCCTGCTGCGAGCGGCGCTCGGACTGGGCGATGCGCTCGCTCAACCGGTCGGAGATGCGGGTGATCTCACCGCCAAGTTTCTCAAGCGCCAGAGCGTGGCGGTCGTCGGCCGCGACCAGCCGTTGTTCTATGCCCTGGACCAACCGGCTCATGTCGGTCTCGACCTTGCGGCCCAGCGCCTGGCCCAGCAGCTCAGGCTGGAGCGGCACCGCGCCCTCCATGGTCTGCACCCGGCCGTTCAGGTTCTGGGCGATGCGCAAGACTTCACGGCCCATGGCTTCGACGGCCTTGGCCGAGCGTTCTTCGGACGATTTGACCTGATCGCCGATGGCCAGGACGGCGCGCTCGATGCGGTCTATCCGGCCTTCCGCCTCGGCCGTGTCGAGCCGTCGCAGCATCTCGGCGCGGTTGTCCTCGACGGAGCGGGACAGGGTCTCGGCCAGCTTTTCGAACCGGGCCGCCTCGCGGGCGCTCTCCGGTTCGACCCGGCCCTCGGTGGCGCGCAGACGCTGGTCCAGACCGGCGAAGGACCGCTCCAGCCCGCGCAGGGCCTCGGCCGTGCGCCCTTGCGCCTGATCGAGACGCGCGCCGACTTGACCCAGAATATCCGCGCCGACGCCTGGGCCGGCGGTCTTCTCGACCGAATCCATGCGCTGGCGCAGTTCGTTCACGCCGGTCCGCTGGCGTTCCTCGATGTCATAGAGCCGCCCGGCCAAGGCACCGAGCGTGGTCTCGACCTTGCCGAAGGTCTCGACCGTGCGGGGGCCAACCTCCTGCTCGAAGCGACGCAGGCGTTTGTGGCCCTCGCGAAGTTCCTCGGCGATGTCGTCGATGCGACGGACGGCACCCTTGCCGTCCTGATCCTGATTGTCGAGGCGCCGCACCAGCCCCGAAACGGCCTGATCCACGCCCTGGATGGCGACGGTCGAGCGGCGCTCGGCGGCTTCGAGCCGGGCGGCGATGGCATCGACGGAGGTGGACAGGCGCTGCCATGGCTCATCGCCGCCGCCGTAAGCGTCCTCGACGCGACGACTGCGACCGCGGCGTTCATAGCTGTCGGCGGCATGGGGGCGGCGGGACAAGGGGACGACGCCCTCGTCGTCGTCTTCCATGATCATGGTGTTGAGCCACTCGCCCAGCGTCATCCCGGAGCGGCGCGCGAGGTCCTTGGCGATCTCGCGCGCTTTGGGCTCGATGCCCTTCACGCTCCAAGGCGCGGCTGCGCTCACTGATTCGACTCCCGACCTATCATTGCACGCTACTTAACCAGATCAGGGGTGTAAATGCGTGGTCGACCCCAAGATGTGGGGGCTGCCCATCTTCCTGTGGAAAGCCCGAACACGGAGCCGAATCTCCGGCCACAACCGTTAACGCGACGTGAAGATTAACGCCTCGGAAAGACTTTCCGTCTTGCGTGGACACGGCTTGACGGCCACCTGCGCGGTCATGAGCATGATCGTGACCCTAGGCTTGACCGCCGCCTGTCTGGCTCTGGCCGCCTTCGCGGGATGGCGCGGGGCTCGGCCGTGGGACCCCAGCCGCGGCGTTCGAATGGTGCCTTGGCGCCTGATCATGTTGCTGGCCGGGACGGGGGTCTTTATCCTTCTTATCCATGTAGGAGCGCTGCTCGGCGTGCCGCAAAGGCCCAACTGACAGGGAACCGCCCCCGGCCAGGGTCATTTCTGCTCCGAACCCCACGATCAGGAGAGACCCCCATGAGCGACAAGACCCTCACCGCCGCCGAAGCGGAAACCGAATTCTGGAAACACCTTAAATCGTCCAGAACCGGCATGCTGGGCTTGGACCAGCCCGGCTATCACGCCCAACCGATGACCGCCTTCCGAGAGGAGGAGACCGGAACGATCTGGTTCTTCACGCGAACCGACACCGACTTGGCCAACGACTTGAACGGCGGCGCTAAGTCGGCCATGTTCACCTATGGCTCCAAGGACCAGGAGGTCTGGGCCTGCATTCATGGTGCCCTGTCGGTCGACAACAACCGCGGCCGCATCGAGGAGTACTGGAACCCGATCGTCGCCGCCTGGTATCCCGGCGGCAAGGACGATCCCCACTTGGCCCTGCTGCGCTTCGACGGCGAGGACGGCCGCATCTGGCTGTCGGATAAGGGGCCGGTGAAGTTCATGTACGAAATCGCCAAGGCCAATCTGACCAAGACGTTGCCGGATGCGGGCGGCGTGGTGGACGTCAATCTGAACTGACGTGACGAGGGAATGGTGAGCGAGGGGTGAGCTGGGATTCAAACGGCCCGCACGGTCTCGCTCACCGCTTGCTCACTGGCATTCCCACTCAGCCTAACCCGCGAAGCACCAGGCCAGCACTGCCTTCTGGGCGTGGATGCGGTTTTCGGCCTCGTCCCAGACCAGTGAGCGCGGGCCGTCGATGACGGCGTCGGTGACTTCTTCGCCCCGGTGTGCGGGAAGGCAGTGCAGGAAGACGGCGTCCGGATTCGCCGCCGCCATCAGGGCATCGTCCACGCCATAGCCTTCGAAGGCTTCCAGCCGCTCCTCATAGTCGCCGTCGCCCATGGACACCCAGGTGTCGGTCACCACGACATCGGTGCCGTCCACGGCCTCGCGCTGGTCGCTGGTCAAGGTGACGTGATCGCCGCCGCGCGCCAGATCGTGCAGGTCCGGATGATAATCAGCAGGGCAGGCGACCTGCAGGCGAAACCCCAGTTTCGGCGCCGCGTGAATGAAGCTGTGGCAGACGTTGTTGCCGTCCCCGACCCAGGCGATTGTCTTGCCCGCGATCGGCCCGCGATGCTCCTCGATGGTCATGATGTCGGCGAGGATCTGGCAGGGGTGCGAGCGGTCGGTCAGGCCGTTGATCACCGGCACGGTGGCGACCCGGGCGAAGCGTTCGACATCCTCATGGCTGTTGGCGCGGATCATCACCGCGTCGACCATGCGCGACAGCACCCGGGCGGTATCCTCGACCGGTTCGCCACGGCCCAGCTGCATGTCGCCGGCGTTGGCGATGATGGCGTCCCCGCCTAGCTGACGGATGGCGGCGTCAAAGCTGAAGCGGGTGCGGGTGGAGTTCTTCTCGAAGATCATCGCCAGGACGCGGTCCTTTGCCGGGGCGTCGGCGTCGACGCGCCCCTTCGGCCAGCCCTTGCGCGCGGCCTTTCGGGCGTGGGCGTCGTCGAGGATGGCGCGAAGGTCTTCAGCTTCGAGTTTGTAGATGTCGAGGAAGTGGCGGACCATCTTGAAACTCCGCTGAATGAACTAGGCCGAGGCCATCTTGCCGCGCGCGAATTCGCAGGTGCGCTCGAACCGGTCGACCGCTTCGCGCGCCTCTTCCAGCGTCAGGTTCAGCGGCGGCAGGATGCGACAGCAATTATCGCCGCCGCCGGCGATCAGCAGATGCTGTTCGTCCCGCGCCCAGCCCATGAAATCACGGTTGTTGGGGACCAGTTTGACCCCCAGCAGCAGACCCTTGCCGCGCACGTCGACGATCACGTCGGGATAGCGTTGCGCCAGACCGTGCAACTGCTGCTTCAGATAGCCGGCGATCTCGTTGACGTGGGCGAGGGTCTCCGGCTTGGATATCTCGGCGAATGCGGCACCGCCGACGGCCATGGCCAGCGGATTGCCGCCGAACGTCGAGCCGTGCGCGCCGACCGTCATGCCGGTCGCGGCCCGCGCGGTGGCCAGGCAGGCGCCGATGGGGAAGCCTCCGCCCAGGGCCTTGGCGATGGCCATGATGTCAGGGGCCATGCCGCCCCACTCGTGGGCCCACAACTTTCCGGTCCGGCCCATGCCGCACTGAACCTCGTCGAAGATGATCAGGACGCCGTACTCGTCGCACATCTCGCGCAGGCCACGCAGGCAGACCTCGGGGATGGCGCGGCAACCCCCCTCGCCCTGCACCGGCTCGACGATGATCGCGGCGGTGTTGGGGTTGGAGATCGCGGCCTTGATCGCGTCGTGGTCGCCAAACAACAACTGATGGAAACCCTCCATCGGCGGACCGAAGCCATTGGTGTAGCTGGGGTTGGCCGCCGCGTTGATGGCCCCGTAGGTCCGGCCGTGGAACGAGCCGTCGAAGCCGTAGATGTCGATCCGCTCGGGCTGGCCATTGGCGAAATGATATTTGCGGGCCGTTTTCAGCGCGCATTCGACGGCTTCCGTGCCCGAGTTGGTGAAGAACACCACGTCGGCGAACGACTGTTCGCACAGGGCTCCGGCCAGGGCCTCCTGCCCTGGAATCTTGAAGATGTTGGAGACGTGCCAAAGCTTCTCGGCCTGGTCCTTGACCGCTTGCACGAGGATCGGATTGGCGTGGCCCAGGGCATTGGTCGAAATGCCCGAGACGCAGTCCAGGTATTCGGTTCCGTCGGTTGCCCACAGCCGCACGCCCAGCCCGCGCTCCACTTCCAGCGGCGCGCGATTGTAGACGCCCATCAGATGGTCAGTGGACACGGGCGTTAGCCTCCAAAAGCGAGACGGCCCCGCCGCTGAAGAGCGCCGGGACCGCTTGAAAAAGGGTCAGGCCTTGTCGGCCGGAGGACGGGCTTAGTCAACACCGGCGGCGGCGACGACCGCGTAGCCGGAAACGTCCGACCCGGGCTCGGCCTTGTCGAAGGCGCTCACCCGCCTGCATCAGCTTTTCAGCCGCCAGCCGGATTTGAATACCAGCCAGCAGGCGCAAGCCATCACGACTGTCAGGACACCGCTCATGGCCACGCCAATCCAGAGACTGCCCTCGGCATGGCCGATGAAGCCGTAGCGGAAACCGTCGATCAGATAGAAGAAGGGGTTGAAGTGGCTGATGGTGGCGAAAGGCTCGGGCAGGCGTTCGACCAGATAGAAGGTGCCGCTGAGGAAGGTCATCGGCATGATGACGAAATTCTGCACCGCCGCCAGCTGGTCGAATTTCTGGGCCCAGAGACCGGCGAAGACGCCCAGCATGCCCATGATCAAACAGGCCTGAAGGCCGAACCACAGGATGGCCGCGAGGTTGGCGACCTCCAGCCGCGCGAACGGCAGGACGCAGATCGCGGTGACGATCCCGACCACCAGCCCACGCGTCGCCGCGCCGAGGGCGAACCCGACCGTCAGTTCAAGAGGGCTGAGCGGTGGGGTCAGAAAGTCGGTCGCCGTATTCATCACCTTGGCCTGGATCAGGCTGGACGAGGCGTTGGCGAAGGCGTTGTTGAGCATGGCCATCATGATCAGGCCCGGTGCCACAAACTCTGGAAAAGGCGTGCCGTTCAGCGGCGGCCGCGTACCCTGCAGGGCGACCACGAAGACCAGCATATAGAGCAGGGTGGTGACCACAGGGCCCGCAACGGTCTGGGCCCCGACCTTCCAGAACCGCCGCACCTCGCGCAGATACAGGGTCTGCACCCCGATCCAGTTGACGCCGTTGTAGCTACGCGGCTGCGGCAGGCCGGCGGGACGGCCAAGATCTTTCAGCGGGGCGAGGTGGGTCATGGGTGCGGAGATGCGGCGTCTGCCGGACGCATGCAAGAGGCCGGAGCCGGGATCGCAGGTGAGGCGTGACAGGTGCGCAAGCGGTGAGCCGAGCGTGGTCGAAACGCTCACCTCCCGCTCACCTGTCACTCCTCACCGAGCCCCCGCCCGTTAACCACCCCTATATCTGGTTCCTGTGGACGGACTGATTCGCACATCTTGCGTCTGGTAAGGGCTCGTTTACGATTAGTGGTAGGTCGAGAACCCGCGAGGGACATCTGGACCCCATATATTGAATCCTGGAGGGTGGGCCATGACCGCAGGCTGGACTGAAGATCGTGTCGGCGCGTTGAAGAAGCTTTGGCTGGAAGGCCAGTCGGCCAGCCAGATCGCCAAACAGCTGGGCGGCGGCGTGACCCGCAACGCCGTGATCGGCAAGGTGCACCGCCTCGGCCTGTCGGGCCGCGCCGCCCCGTCGCAGCCGGCCCGCGCCACCTTCCGTCCGTCGCGTCCGCGCCCCGCCGCGCAGCCGACCCAGGCGCCGTCGGCCCCTCGCCGTATCGAGGCCGTGCAGCCGCGCCCGATGACGGCCCAGTCCGCACCGGTGATGATGCCCGACCTGCCCGGCACCGCCACGGTGATGACGCTGGGCGCGCATATGTGCAAATGGCCGATCGGCGACCCGTCCTCGACCGAGTTCAGCTTCTGCGGCCGTCGCGCCTCGGAAGGCGTCTACTGCGTCGAGCACGCCCGCGTGGCCTATCAGCCGCAGGTCCGCCGCGGCGGCAAGGACGGGGCGACGGAACTGGCCCGCTCACTGCGTCGCTACATCTGAGGGCGCCATCGCTCGCGACGCGGTCTTTCGCGGCTTGACCGCGATCGCGTCGATCCGACCCATTTCTCGGCGCTCAAGCAGGCGATAGCCGGCAGCGCCCAAAGAAATGTCATGAACGGCTTCTAGAGAGCCGCCTTCCGCCTCGTCGGCGCGCATGTCGTGACGGCGAGTCTGGGGCGGGGCTGCGCTTTTCCGGGTTGACGCAGCCCCTCACCCGGCCCGCCTGACGGCAGGTTCCTTTAGAGGCCATCGCGCTTCGCGCTGGCTTGGGCGGTCAATTCAGCACGCGCCGCTCGCCGGGCACGTCCAGGCTGAAGGCGGGGATCGCGGCCTCGAACGTGCGCCCCAGATCATCAATCATCGCATAGCCGCCGACCATGGAGCCGGACGGCGTGGCCAGCGGGCATCCCGAGGCATAGTTGAAGCTGGCGCCCGGCTGGATCGTCGGCTGTTCACCGATCACACCCGGCCCGCGCACCTCTTCCACCTGTCCGCGTCCGTCGGTGATCACCCAGCGCCGCGACACCAGTTGCACCGGACCGGCCGTCAAGTTCACGATCTCGACCTGATAGGCCCAGACCCAGCGACCAGCCTCGGGGTCGGACTGACCCGCCAGATAGCTGGGTCGGACGCGGACGATGATCCCGTCGGTCTCGGCTTCATAGGCGGGCGCGTCGTGCATCCGCCTATGGTCAGGCTCGCGCTGGCGACGTCAAGCGCGACAACAGGCGAGACGGAGCGGGAAATCGTGTAATCCGGGCCCATGCAGAGCTTCACCACCTCCATTCCCGGCATCCTGCCGTCACAATCCATCGAGGCCCTGATCGCGGGAGGGGCGATCGCATCCGACACGCCGTTCGACACCGACCAGGTCCAGCCGGCCAGTCTCGATCTGCGCCTGTCCGACCAGGCCTGGCGCGTGCGCGCCTCCTTCCTGCCGGGCCGGCGCAAGGTGCTGGACCGCATCGCCGACGTGACCATGCATTCGATCGACCTGTCGGCGGGCGTAGTGCTGGAGAAGGGCTGCGTCTACATCGCCCGCCTGCAGGAGCGGCTGTCCCTGCCCAAGGGGCTGATCGCCCGCGCCAATCCCAAGAGCTCGACCGGACGGGTCGACGTCTTCGTGCGCCTTCTGACCGACAGCGGCGCCAGCTTCGACGACGTGGCCGAAGGGTATGAGGGGCCGCTGTATCTCGAGATCGCGCCCCAGACCTTCTCCATCCTGGTACGACCCGGCACCCGCCTGAACCAGCTGCGCCTGAAGGCCGGCGAGCCGCCCAAGCTGGAGACCCGCAGCATCGGCGTTGATCTGGAGGGCTCCGACGGGACCATCGTAGGCTTCCGCGGACGCCGTCACGCGGGCGTCGTCGATCTGGACAGAATCGATTGCCACGATCCCCGCGACTTCTGGGAGCCGCTGGGCGTGCGGCGCGGCGAATTACTGCTGGACCCGGGCGAATTCTACATTCTGGCCTCTCGCGAAGCGGTTGAGATTCCGGTCATGCAGGCCGCCGAGATGACGCCCATCGACCCTTCGGTCGGCGAGTTCCGCGTCCATTACGCTGGCTTCTTCGACCCCGGTTTCGGCACCGACGAGGCCCACGGCGCGGGGTCCAAGGGCGTGCTGGAGGTTCGCACCCACGACACCCCCTTCCTGCTGGAACACGGCCAGATCGTCGCCCGGCTGGTCTATGAGCCGCTGACTGAACGCCCCAGCCGCCTGTATGGCGAAGGCGGCAGCCACTATCAAAGCCAGGGCCTGAAGCTGAGCAAGCATTTCAAGTCCTGGGTCTGATCCGGAACTCCACGGCCACGCTCGACGTTTGCCTGATGGAATTGCAGCGAGAAAAGTCGTTTGCCCCATTTGCGGCCTTGGTGCAGATAAACGGGTGATGGCGGACTGAGGGGCCCGTTGATGCTTTGGACGATGATCAGTGCCGGAGTCATGGCGGTGGCGGTCTTCGTGACGCCGACGAGCGCCGTTGCCGCGCAGGTCGCCATCGCCGACCCCTGGATCGTCAGGCCTGACCGGCCGACCACGGTGTCTGGCCTTCTCTCCCAGATTGATCGCCGGGCGCGTTTCGCCGCCACCGGGGCCAGCGAATTTCGCGCAGACGATTCCCGATTGAGCCTGGACGAAGCGACCCGCCGCACCACGCCGTGGGTGGCTTCCAGCCGCGACTTATGGTTCGAGGGCGGGGCCTACAGCGACCGTCTGAGGATGCGCTCCGAGGGCCGGCTGCGCCGCGCTGACGGCTCACCCCTGCCCCCCGGGCCGCAGGACAGCGCCGATCTGGACGCCGAACATTTTGACGTCACCTACACGCGCGGCTGGACCGAAACCCTGGCCCGGACCGAGAGCGGACTGGATGTCACCCTGACCCCGCACCTCGGCGTGGGCGTCGGCGATCGCGGTGGCACGACCGAGGCCGGAGCGACCCTGCGGATCGGTCGCGACCTCGACAAGCTGGTACCCGACGGTGGGGACGCCTTCGGCTCGCGGCCGCGCTGGTATCTCTACGCTGCCGGATCCGGCCGCGCCATCGGCTACAACTGGGCCCGGACGCGCGACGGCGACTTCGCCCGCTCGGGCGTCAGCCACGACTCCGGAGCTTTTCTCGGGGACGCGTCCATCGGCGTCGCCATGCGCCGGGGGGCGGTCCAGGGCTCGATCGGCCTGGTCTATCGCGAGATCGAGGCCGAAGGGATCATAGGCGGCGACGGCATCGACACCGACGTGTCGGAAGGCCTGATCGCCTTCCAGCTGTCGATCAAACCCGAATAAGCCGCCCTATTCCGTTCTGACGATGCCCTCGCGTCGATCGTCCGCGCCGCCGTCCCAACCCCAGACCCCGTCCTTCTGCCGCCAGATCGCGCCGTGCAGGCCCGAATTCTCGCTGGCATTCGGGCGCAGCGTCAGGCCGCGCGCGGCCAGATCGGCTTGCAGCGTGGGTCCGAACCTTTCCGTGTCCGCGCCGAACCCCTCCCCCTTGGCCACCAGATTGGGCAGGTCGAAGGCCGCCTGCATGGACAGGCCCCAGTCGAGGACGGCGATCAGCGCCTTGGCGTTATAGGCCAGGATCGACGTCCCGCCCGGCGACCCCAGCGCGCCGAGAAAACGCCCGTTCCTGTCCAGAATGATCACCGGCGACATCGAGGAGCGGGGGCGCTTGCCCGGGGCGACGGCGTTGGCGACCGGCGCGCCGTCCTCCCCCGTCGACGTGAACGAGAAGTCGGTCAGCTGGTTGTTCAGAAAGAAGCCCGCCGCCATCCGGCCGGAGCCGAACACGCTCTCGACCGTGGTGGTCATGCTGACGGCGTTGCCCTGGGCGTCGACGACCACGAAATGCGATGTGCCGGCCGGCTCACGCGTCCCGTCCGCGCCGCCGAACACCCCGCCGGGAGGCGTGCCCGCCTCCGCCGCGCCGGTCAGGCCGGGCGCCAGCGCCGCGCGACCGGCGACGTAGTCCGCGTCCAGCAAACCCTGCACCGGCACCCCGACGAAGCCCGGGTCGCCGACGTAGTGGTCGCGGTCGGCGTACATCAACCGCTGCAATTGGGCGAAGGCGGTCCAGGCTGCGGCGCTGTTCTCGCCCTGCAGAACATCAGGCGTCCGTTCGGCCATGGCCAGCAACTGCAGCACGGCCACGCCGCTGGACGGCGGCGGCGGCACGCAGACGACATAGATCCGGTAGGGACGGCACAGGGCGCCGCGTTCGACCGGCCGGTAGGCGGCGATGTCTTCGACCGTCAATGCGCCCGGACGCGGCTGTTCCGCCACCGTGGCGGCGATCTCGCGGGCGATCCGCCCCCGATAGAAGGCGTCCGCGCCGCCGCTCGCGATCTCGGCCACGGTCTCGGCATAGGCCGGATTGCGCAGCACGTCGCCGGCGACGAGACGCGCGCCGTCCGCCTTGGTGAAATAGGCGCTCGCCCAGCGGGTCCGCGCCTGCCCCCGGGTCGCGGCGATCATCCCTGCCAGTCGCGGGCTGACCACGAAGCCGTCGCGCGCCAGACGTTCGGCCTCCCCGAACAGCGATCCCCACGGCAGGCGGCCGTGTTTGTCCTGCGCCATCGCCAGCATGGCCACCGCGCCCGGCGCGCCGGTCGACCGGCCACTGAGCACGGCGTCTCCGAAGCCCAGGGGACGACCATTCTCCTGGAACAGGTCCGGCGTCGCCGCCGCGGGGGCGGTCTCGCGGCCGTCATAGCTGGTGATCTCGCCGCCGGCCGCGTCATAGACCATCATGAACGCCCCGCCGCCGAGGCCCGACGATTGCGGCTCGACCAGACCCAACGTCGCCTGCACGGCCACGGCGGCGTCCACGGCCGACCCGCCGGCGCGCAGGACCTTCATGCCGGCCTCGACCGCCAGTGGATTGGCAGCCGCGACGAGCGGCCCGCGCGCTTGCGGCACGACGGCGAGCGGCGCGATCGGCGCGACCGGGCGCCCGGCGTCGATCCCCTCGGCGCACCCTGTCAGAGCGATCGTCAGCGAGAGGGCGAGCGCGATCAGGCGGCGAACGGAAGATGAAGTCATGGATGTCTCGAAACGGCGCGAACGGGGCGATGCGCCAACTTGGCCCGTCCTCCCGCCGGACGGAAGGGGTCGGGCGTCGTTCTTGACAGTGGTGCGACGGTTTCCCGGTGATCGTCGGGGTGATCCGCCGCCGCCGGATCGCGCCTGCAACACGGCGGCAACGCGCCGTCAACGCCATCCGGTTGATGAACGATGGCTGGCGCTGAAATCAACGCGCGAAAGCGGCCGGGAGGTCTTGCTCCTCCGTCCCTCGTCCGCTAAAGACCCGCCCTCGCCGTTAGCGGCCAAACGCGCCCGTAGCTCAGCTGGATAGAGCATCAGACTACGAATCTGAGGGTCGGACGTTCGAATCGTTCCGGGCGCGCCATTTTTTCAATGACTTAGCGACAAGATCGGCGGTTGGTCCGAAGTCTAGGTCGCATATAGGTCGCACGAAGCCGTACACCCTTTTGGGCAGAAGGCGCTTGAGCGGGTCACGCCACAGTCGCAGTTTCTCCCGGGAGATTTTCGCCGGGGATCGCCATTTCGCTGCTGAATGCGTGGGTTGGTTCTGCAGTAGCCACCCACGACAACATCTGTTCTTGCCATCGGCAACCGTCGAGCGGCGTCGCAGGTGAGACCTTGGCCAGCCAGGCTGTCCGCCGTCAGCGCCTTTGAGACAGATTGAGGGTTCAGTTTAGAGGAGGGTTTTGGTCTCGTCGTAGTGACGAAGGAACGAAGATGAGACCAAAACCCTTGCCCTCGAAAGCGACGCCCGGCGAGCGGGTTGCGAAGG
>NZ_JBDNHO010000075.1:0-5614 GCF_041688735.1 Brevundimonas sp. | reverse complement strand
GCCGATCGGGTTGGCGGCCACGAAGGCATCCCACGGATTGTCCTGGGCCTGCTTCAGGCCCAGCGAGATGCGGCGCTTGGAGGCGTCGACATCCAGCACAACCACATCGACTTCCTGCGAGGTCGAGACGATCTTGCCGGGGTGGACGTTCTTCTTGGTCCACGACATTTCCGAGACGTGCACCAGACCTTCAACGCCGGCTTCCAGCTCAACAAACGCGCCGTAGTCGGTGATGTTGGTGATGCGGCCGGTCATTTTGGCGCCGACCGGATATTTGGCTTCGACGCCGTCCCACGGATCGGTCTGCAGCTGCTTCATGCCCAGGCTGATGCGCTGGGTGTCCGGGTTGATCTTGACGATCTGGACCTTGACGGTGTCGCCGACGGCGAGGACCTGCGAGGGGTGCGAGACGCGCTTCCACGACATGTCGGTTACGTGCAGCAGGCCGTCGATGCCGCCCAGATCCACAAACGCGCCGTAGTCGGTGATGTTCTTGACCACGCCTTCGCGGACTTCGCCTTCCAACAGTTGGCCGACCAGTTCGGTGCGCTGTTCGGCGCGGGCTTCTTCCAGGATGGCGCGACGCGAGACGACGATGTTGCCGCGCGGACGGTCCATTTTCAGGATGGCGAAGGGCTGTTCCTTGCCCATCAGCGGGCCGACATCGCGCACCGGGCGGATGTCGACCTGCGAGCCCGGCAGGAAGGCCGAGGCACCGCCGAGGTCGACAGTGAAGCCGCCCTTGACGCGGCCGACGATGGCGCCGTTGACCGGCACGCCTTCGGCAAACACGACTTCCAGACGGGTCCAGGCTTCCTCGCGGCGCGCCTTGTCGCGGCTGATGACGGCTTCACCCAGGGCGTTCTCGACGCGCTCAAGGTAGACTTCGACATTGTCGCCGAGCTTGGGGATGACGGCGCCTTCGCCGATGCCGAACTCGCGGGCCGGGATACGGCCTTCGGACTTCAGGCCGACGTCGATGATCAGGATGTCTTTTTCGATGCCGACGACGCGCCCGTGGACGACCTGGCCTTCGCCGAGGTCGCGGCCCTGAAGGGTTTCGTCGAGAAGCGCAGCGAAGTCGTCGCGCGAGGGGGAGAAGCTTTGGGTGTCGATCATGTAGCTCTGGGGTTTCTAACGGTTGTGGCGCGCGACCGGACGGCCCCGCGCGAGGTGGTTGAAAAGAGAGATCAGAACGTCGCGAGGCGAGGCCGATTTGAGCCAGAACGCCCGCGGAAGCCGAGGATGACGCGCTGGATTTGCCTTGGGGTCTCTAGAGACCGTTCCGGACACGCGCCGCCTCGACGATACGGCGGGCCGCATCGAAGGCCGTCTCTATATCCATTTCAGTAGTGTCCAGCAAGACGGCGTCGTCGGCCTGCACCATCGGGGCCGCACCCCGGCCCGCGTCACGCTCGTCGCGGCGCACGATATCGGCCAGCATGTCTTCATAGGCGATGGCATCGCCGCGCCCTGTCAGCTGCTTCCAGCGGCGCATCGCCCGCACCTCGGCCGTCGCGGTGACGAACAGCTTGGCCGGAGCGTCCGGAGCGATGACGGTGCCGATGTCGCGCCCGTCCAGCACCGCCCCGCCGGGCTGGTGCGCCAAGGCCTGCTGCAGGTCCAGCAGGGCCGCCCGAACGCCGGGATAGCCCGCGATCCGGCTGGCCGCCTCTCCCGCCTCGCCGGTCATCAGGCGCGGATCGTCGGACAGCGTGGCCGCGTCCAGGGAACGGGCGACGGCAACGGCGGCGGACTCGTCGTCCAGAGACGCACGTGAGGCCAGCACGCCCATGCCGACGGCGCGATACAAAAGGCCGGTGTCCAGGAACGGCAAGCCGTAGGTTCTGGCCAGTCGGGAGGCGATGGTGCCCTTGCCCGAGGCGGCGGGGCCGTCGACGGCGATGATGAGGGGGCGGGTCATTCAGACGTTGCGATATCGGCCCCGAGCCCGCGCATCAACTGCGCGAACCGCGGAAAACTCGTGGCGATCATGCCCGGCTCGTCGACCGTGACCGCCTCGGCCGCCGCCAGACCCAGCACCAGATGGCTCATGGCGATGCGGTGGTCGCCGTGCGTGACCACGGTCGCGCCGCCCCGCACGGTACCGCCGAAGACGGTGAACCCCTCCGGCTCCTCATCGACCGTAACGCCGCAAGCCTTCAGCCCGGCCGCCATAAGGGCGATGCGATCGCTCTCCTTGACCCGCATCTCGCCGATGCCGCGCATCACGGTGGCCCCCTCGGCGAAGGCGGCGGTGGCGGCCAGGATGGGATATTCGTCGATCATCGAGGCGGCGCGCCCGGGCGGCACGACCACGCCCCTGAGTGATGAATGCCGGGCGGTGACGTCGCCGACCTCTTCCCCACCCGCCATGCGGCGGTTCGCGACAGTCAGGTCCGCGCCCATGTCCAGCCAGGTCGAGAACAGGCCGGTGCGCAGCGGGTTCAACATTACGCCCTCGACGGTCACCTCCGAGCCCGGAACGATCAGACCCGCCGCCAGCGGGAAGGCGGCCGAGGACGGGTCGCCGGGCACGGCCACGCCTGCCCCGACCAGGACCTGGCCGCCCTTGAGGCTGACGCGCCAGCCCGCGCCCATCGGCAGGACGCCGACCTCGACGCCGAAGGCTCGCAGCATGCGTTCCGTATGATCCCGGCTGGGCTCCGGCTCCGTCACGATCGTGACGCCGGCGGCGCTCAGTCCGGCCAGCAGTATGGCCGACTTGACCTGGGCCGAAGCGACCGTCTGGACGTAATCGATGGCAGAGAGGCCGCCTCCCGTAATCGTGAGCGGCAGCCGGTCCTCGGCCTCGCGCCAGTCGAACCGGGCGCCCATGTCGGCCAGCGGCATCGTGACCCGTTTCATCGGCCGCTGGCGAAGAGAGGCGTCGCCGTCAAAGGTCGTGGCGATCGGATAGCCCGCCGCCGCCCCCATCAACAGCCGCGCGCCGGTGCCGGCGTTGCCGCAATCGATGACACCGTCCGGCTGTTCAAACCCTCCCCGCCCCGTGATCCGCCAGTGGCCGCCTGAGTCCTTGCCGCCGAGCCTCTCCACGCCCGCTCCAAACGCCTCCACGGCATGGGCCGTGGCGAGAACGTCGTCGCTCTCAAGCAGGCCCTCGATCTCGGTCACGCCCGTCGCCATGGCTCCGAATATCAGGGCGCGGTGAGACATCGACTTGTCGCCCGGGGCGCGGACCCGGCCATTCAGCGCGGAGCCGGAACGGGCGGTCAGATGCGGGTAGATCGACACCCGGCGGGCCTCCGGACAGGGCTTTGGACGCGGGCGCGCGGAGATGGCTTTTGACAGCGGCGTCCGGGGGTGGCAAGGGAGCCGCCCGTTTTCCCCACTCCCGCCAAAGGTCTTTTCACCGTGGCCAAACCCGAACTGGGCCAGAAGCAGGTCTGCCCGAACTGCCAGGCCAAATTCTACGACCTGGGCCGTCGCCCTGCTCACTGCCCCAAATGCGCGACCGAATTCGATCCGGAGGAGGCGCTGAAGCTGCGCAACCGTCGCGGTCGTCCGGCTGGCTATCCAGCGGACGACGAAGCCGAGGATCAGGTAAAGGAGAAGAAGGTCGAAGGCGACGACGATGAGGAAGAAGAAACCGTCCCGACTCCTGAAATCGATCAGGAAGGCCATGAGCCGATCCTGACTCCGGACGACGACGACGAAACCCCCGTCGATCCGACCGAAGAGTCCGGCATGGGCGAGGCGACCGAGGATGACGACGTCCTGGCCGAAGACGATGACGACGACTCCGTGCCCTTCATCGAGGACGAGGACGACGACGGCTTCGAGGACGAGATCAAGACGCCCAAGGAAGACGAATAGGTTTTCGACCCTTTCCCGGATCGCTTTTCGGGGGTCCGGGAAGGGCGAAAATAAATCCCGGGGCCGGGCTTGATCGTGATCAGGCCCTGACATAGGTTCCGCCGCCTCGTCGCAGGGCTCCCGGCCCCCACGCGAACCGACCCAAAGGCCAGAACGCCTAAGGTTCGGGGCTTTAGCTCAGCTGGTAGAGCGCTTGCATGGCATGCAAGAGGTCAGCGGTTCGACTCCGCTAAGCTCCACCATGACGGCCGTCCGGTAAGCCGGGCGGCCGTTTCCATGTTCGGATCGGTCTGGGCTCGGTCTGGGCTCGGTCACGCCGACGGCGACATTGCGCGCTCACTGATCGCGACCCATATCCAAACCACGCCGGATCACGCCGCTTACGGGTGTCCAGCGCGGTCGCTTCACGAAGGACACGCCATGAGCACGCGCACCATCCTGTTCGACAGTCCCTTCCTGCTGGGCTTCGACCACACCCGCGCCCTGATCGACCGGGCCCAGCGTGCCGCGGCCGATAGCTATCCCCCTTACAATGTCGAGCAGCGCGGCGAACACGCCGTGCGGATTTCCTTGGCCGTCGCGGGCTTCGCACCCGACGACCTGGCCATCACCCTTGAGGGCCGTCAGCTGACCATCGCCGGCAAGCGCGAGGGCGGCGACAACCCCGACCAGGCCTTCCTGCATCGCGGGATCGCCGGACGCGGCTTCGTCCGCAGCTTCGTGCTGGCCGACGGGCTCGAGGTTGAGGAGGCCCGGCTGGAGCACGGCCTGCTCCACGTCGATCTGAAGCGTCCGGAAGACACGCCGACCGTCAGGCGCATCCCCATCACCACGGCCTGACGTAGCTCTATTCGCCGGTCGCCGATCACGGGACCGAACCACTGACGCCCGGGGGCGTTGGTCTCTAGACGAGGAGGCGGTCTTGATGACGCCAATGATGACCAAGAAGGATCTCAAGGGGTTGGGCGCGCCAGACCTCGTCTATGTGCGCGAGGTGCGCGCCTCGGAAGTGTTGGCCGACACAGCCATTCCGGCCGTGAGGGGCCTGTCCATCGATCCCGATGCGGTTCTCTACGCCGTACACGGCGCGGATGGCGAACGACTGGCCGTCATGATGGATCGCGAGACGGCCTTCGCCGCCGCCGTCGCGCACGAGCTGGAACCCGTTTCGGTTCACTGAACCCGCGCGCGGAGCGGTTTCGCCTCGACCGTCAGGCGGCGTTGGCGGGACGCCGGTCGCTGACGAACAGCGCCCGAACAGCGTCCGTCGTGCGCGCCTGGCGCAACTGCTCGCGCATCTCAGCCGATCGAAGCGCGCGCGAAACAGCCGCCAGAGCACGAAGATGCTCGGCACCATCGCGCGGCGGAGCGAACAGGGCGAACATGAGATCGACCGGCCGGTCATCCACCGCACCCCAGACCACGGGCGCGTCGAGCCGGACGAAGACGCCGGTGACGCGGCTCAACCCCTCGATCCGGGCGTGGGGCACGGCCACGCCGGAGCCTAGACCGGTCGACCCCAGGGCTTCGCGTTCCATCAGGGCTTCCATGAGCCCGGCCTCGGACAGGCCGAGCGCTTGGGCGGCGACCTCGGCCACCACATGCAGGGCCTGACGCTTGGACGATACGCCGCCGCGCAGGACGACGCGGCCGTCCGACAGCAGGTCACCGATATTCATTGCGGTATCCCCGAACCAACCCGATCATCCCGGCTGGGCGGGCGCCATGTAGACGACCCGCCTCATTGTGGGAAGTATTATGACGCGGCTACGCCTAG
>NZ_JBDNHO010000074.1:0-10198 GCF_041688735.1 Brevundimonas sp. | reverse complement strand
GCGCGAGTCTGGCTGGACGAGCTGGAAGCGAATGTGCCGTGAGACGGGGTGGCGAGTGGCGAGTGAGTTATGGTGAATTGACGGCGCGCGGAGGGCTTCCCTGGTGGTTGTTCGAGCGATTGCTCACTCGCCACTCGCCACGCATTACGGCAACTCTGACAGGAACGGAAAGATCGCCGCCTTGGCCTGGGCTTCGTCCAGCATGGGCGCGTGGCCGACGCCTGAGACTTCGACATAATCCATTTTCGGGGCGCGTTTTCGCATCTTCGCCGCGATCTCGGGGCTGAGCAGGTCGGATGTCTCGCCGCGCACCAGCAGCACCGGACGATCCTTGGCCAGCCGGGTGAAGAAGGGCCAGAGGTTGGGGACCAGCGCCTTGGCACCCGCCGCGCGGATCGGCACGGCGATGTCGGGGTCATAGTTCAGGACCGGCGCGCCGTCTGTTCCGGTGGTGAAGGTGCGCCGCGCGAAGGCGTCCCAGTCCTTGTCGCCATAATGGGGGAAGGCGACGGCGTTGATGCCCTTCACATAGGCGGCGGCCGCGGCCCAGGTCGGGGTGTCCACGGCTTGGCCCGAATAGGCGGCGATCCGCATCAGGCCCTCTTTCGCCACCTCCGGGCCGATGTCGTTCAGGATGGCGGCGGCGATGACCTCGGACCGGATGGCGGCCAGGGCCATGGTGATCAGCCCGCCCATGGAGGTACCCATGAAGACGGCCCGCTCGATGCCCGACTGGTTCAACAGGGCCAGCACGTCCTGGGCATAGGTCGCGGGTTGGTAGGTCATGGGATCGGGCGCGCGATCCGACCGTCCCCGCCCCCGCATGTCCAGCGCCAGCAAGCGACGGCCCGACTGGGCGATCAACGGGGCGATATGGTCGAAATCGGCCGAGTTGCGGGTCAGGCCGTGGATGGCGATCATCGGCAGCTTCGCCGGACCGGCGGCGGCGGCGTAGTCGCGGGCGTAGAGGCTGAGGCCGTCAGCGGTGGTCCAGCGGCGGTCGATATATGTGGTCATGGCGCGACTCTTAATTCATCGCGCGGGGAAATCCACCGGCGCGGTTTCAGTGGCGAAAAGTTCGCGCACAAAGGCGTCCAGATCGCCGCCCTCGAATTGGAAACCGGGCACGCCGGCGCGGCGGGCCGCTTCCATGTCGGACGGCTGGTCGCCGATCATGAAGGACTTGGCCGGGTCGATGCGGTGGTCGGCGATGGCGCGCAGGATCATGCCCGGATTGGGCTTGCGGTCGGGATGGTCGGGATGACGATAGCGCTCGTCCCGGGCTTCGGCGTGGAAAGGGCAGGCGTAGACGGCACCGATCACCGCCCCTCTGGCCGCCAGACGACGGACGAGTAAAGCGTTGAAAGCTTTCATCTGGTCTTCGCTGAACAGACCCCGCGCCACGCCGGACTGGTTGGTCACGATGACGCACAGATAGCCGTGCTGGTTCAGGCGACGCACCGCCTCGGCCGCGCCGGGGGTCAAGCGGAGCTGGTCTTCCAGGTGGGGGTAGCCGGTGTCCTCGATCAACACGCCGTCGCGGTCGAGGAACACGGCGGGGACGCCGGTGGTCATGGGCCTTGCGAATAGGGCGCCGTACGCATCCGTTGCAACCCGTCACGCGAAGTGACCCTTTGACGTTTGTCGGACTCGCGACGGATTTGGTAGGAGGTGCCGCCACCCCGTCCGGCCGCCGCCCGACGCCGACCTGCTGCGGGCGCGGCCCGGACCGACCGGAGAGACGTTCGACATGACCATTGCCTTCATCGACCTTCAGGCCCAGCGCCTTCGCTTGAACGGCAAGATCGAGGCCGCGGTGCAGGAAGCCGTCGTCGGCGGGGCCTGGGTCATGGGTCCGCAGGTGCGCCAGTTCGAGGCGGATCTGGCCGCTTTCGGACAGGCGAAACATGCCCTGGGCTGCGCCAACGGCACCGACGCCCTGATCCTGCCGCTCATCGCCTGGGGCATCCGCACCGGCGATGCGGTCTTCTGTCCCAGTTTCACCTTTACGGCGACGGCCGAGGTCGTGCCCTGGCTGGGCGCAACGCCGGTCTTTGTCGATGTGGACTCCCGGACCTTCAACATGGACCCGGTCCAGCTGGAGGCGGCGATCGAGGCGACCCTGAAGGAGGGCCGACTCAAGCCCCGCGTGGTCATCGCCGTCGACTTGTTCGGCCAGCCCGCCGATTATCCGGCCATCAGGGCCATCTGTGACCGCTATGACCTCAAGCTGATCGCGGATTCGGCCCAGGGTTTCGGTTGCACCCTGAACGGCGACCATCCCATCAAATGGGCCGACATCACCACCACCAGCTTCTTCCCGGCCAAGCCCCTGGGCTGCTACGGCGACGGCGGGGCGGTGCTGACCGACGATGAAGACCTGGCCCAGGAAATGGACTCGCTGCGGGTGCACGGCAAGGTCGTCGCCAAGGATCTGAAGCCCGGCCAGAGCTTTGCTCACGATCCCAAATACCTGGCGATGCGCATCGGCATGAACAGCCGGCTCGACACCATCCAGGCTGCCGTCCTGATCGAGAAGTTGAAGGTCTTCGCTCAAGAGATCGAATGGCGCAACCGGGCGGCGGACATCTATGCCGGCGGCCTTGCGCCCCATGTCGCCAGCGTGCCCGCCGTGATCCAGGGCGGCGTCTCGATCTGGGCCCAGTATACGATCGAACACGAGAACCGCGACGGCCTCGCCGCGCATCTGAAGGCCCTCGGTGTGCCCACCGCCGTCTACTATCCTGTCCCCATGCACCTGCAGCCTGCCTATGCGCGGTTCTCCGGCGGGGCGGGGAGCCTGCCGGTCACCGAACGGCTCATGGACCGGGTGATCAGCCTGCCGATGCACGCCGACCTCGACGAGGCGACGCAGGACAGGGTCATCGCGGCGGTCGCCGGCTTCGCCCAAGGTCGCGCATGACCCAGAATCTCCCCCCCCTCAAGGTCGGTGTCGCCGGTGTCGGCGTCATGGGGCGCAATCACGCCCGTGTGCTGTCGGGCATCCGCGACTTCGACCTGATCGCCGTCTTCGATCCCGACACCGCAACGGCAGAGGGCGTCGCCGGCCTGTATGACGCCACGGCCTTCACCACGGCAGAGGACTTCATCGCCGCCGGTCTGGACGCCGCCGTGGTCTCAACGCCCAACCGGCACCACGCCGAACTGGGCGTGGCCCTGCTGGAGGCCGGGGTCCATGTGCTGGTCGAAAAGCCGATCGCCGCCACCATCGCCGACGCGCAGGCGTTGATCGACGCTGCCAAGTCAAACGACCGGGTGCTGATGGTCGGCCAGGTCGAGCGGTTCAATCCGGCGGTGGAGGCGGTCAAGCGCGCCATTGACGGCGACGACATCATCTCGATCCAGATCACCCGCGTCGGCCCGTTTCCGCCGCGCATGGGCGAGGTCGGGGTGGTCATCGACCTGGCGGTGCACGACATCGACATCATCCGCCACCTGACGGATTCCGAAGTGGTCGAGGTCCAGCCCCAGCTGGCGCGCACCAAGGCCGACCGCGAGGACACGGCCCTGCTGCAGTTTCGGCTGGCCAACGGGACCATCGCCCACATCACCACCAACTGGGTCACCCCCTACAAGGTACGGACCTTGCAGGTGGCAACGACGAACAAATTCGTGGTCGCCGACCTGATGACCCGTCAGGTCACGGAGTATTTCGGCCAGCAGCCCGACGGCTCCTACCAGACCCGCGCCGTCAACAGCTGGCCCGCCGAGCCGCTGAAGAAGGAACTGGAAGCCTTCGCCCACGCGATCCGCACCGGCGAACCGCCGGCGGTGACGGGCGAGGACGGGTTGCGCAATCTGGAAGTTGCGCTGAGGTGTCTGGGGGAGGGGTGACGCCCACGATCTGCATCGCGGACCATTCCGAGATCAGGGCCGGCTTGTCGGCACCGCCGGGGCAAGCGCACTGATAATATCCGTCTGCGCAAAGTCGTTGCCGACATAGAGCAGTGGACAGCCGTACGTCTCGGCCAGGGCGTAACTGAAGCTGTCGCCATAGTTCAGATAGGCCGCGTGGAAGCCTTTGCCCCAGCGCCGGTAGGCGTCGGCGGCTCGCTCGGCGAACGCTTGATCCACCGGAATGACTTCAAGGTTCAACTCGGCGAGGAAAGGCCGGATCGCCGCCTTGAACTCAGCGCGCGAACCCACGATCAGCGTTTCCGTCAGGGTCGCCGCAGAGATGATCAGGCGGTTGTCCAAAAGGGCGTCCATACAGGGTGGCCCCAAAGGCTGGCGTGCCAGAACCTCGATCAAGGCCGAACTATCGACGGCGATCACGCCGGAAGGCCGTCTTCATCGTAGAGAAAGTCCTGGCTTCGCGCGGCGTCGAAGTCAGCCGGCAGGTCGCCCACCATCGCCTGCGCGGCGCGGATGGCAGCAGCCCGCTCGTCGCGAGTTTTCTGGTTGGGCGTCCGGACGGGTGCCAGCCGGATCACCTCGCGGCCATGACGGGTCAGCACGACATGCTCGCCAGCTTCCGCGCGGCGGACGAGGTCTGTCAGCTGCGCCTTGGCGTCGGAGATCGAGACGTGGGTCATGTAGATATTATGGACCAGTTGATGGTCCATTTCAATCCGTCACCCGCCCACCACCTGCATCCCCAGCCATTCGGCGATCAGGGCCGGCTTGTCGGCGCCGTCGATCTCGACCGTGACCTCGTGCTTGAGCAACCAGCGCCCGCCGCCCTTGTCCTCGGCGGACAGGAGCTTGAACCGTCCCCGGACCTTCGATCCCGCCGGCACCGGCGCGAGGAAGCGCAGTTTGTCGAAGCCGTAGTTGACCCCCATCACCACCCCGTCGAGCGGCGGGACGGCGTCATAGGTCATGGCCGACAGCAGGCTGAGCGTCAGGAAACCGTGGGCGATGGTGCCTCCGAACGGGGGTTGCGCCGCGGCGACCGGGTCGATGTGGATGAACTGGCGGTCCTCGGTGATCTCGGCGAACGCGTCGATGCGGGCCTGATCGACGCTGATCCAGCGGCTGACGCCGACCTCGTGGCCGATCAGGCCGGGCAGGTCGGCGACGGGGGTGGGCGTATCCTTGCGTTCGGTGCGGCTCATGGTGTCAGGCTCCGGGTGTCAGGAAATGGGCGTGAAACGGTCTTCGATGATGGCGGCGAACAGGGCGGGATCGACGTTGCCGCCCGACAGGATGATGGCCGTGGTTCGGTCGCGCGCCTCGACCTGGCCCGAGAGCACCGCAGCCAGAGACACCGCTCCGCCGGGCTCGACAACCAGCTTCAGCTCGCGGAAGGCATAGCGCACCGCCTCGGCCACCTCGGCGTCCGACACCGTCTCAACCCGGTCGATGCGGCGGTTGATGGGGAAGGTCAGTTCGCCCGGCCTATCGGTCATCAGGGAGTCGCAGATGGTGCCGGGCGCGGGGGCGTGGGTTAGCCGCTCGTCCGCCGCGATCGACAGCTGCATGTCGTTATAGTCGCGCGGCTCGACCGCGATCACCGGGGTCTCGGGCGACAGGCTGGCCATGGCCAGGTTGATCCCGGCGATCATGCCGCCGCCCGAAGCGCCGCACACGAGCTGGTCGAGGCGCAGGTCCTGGGCCTCTACGTCTTCCATGATCTCCAGCCCGATTGTGCCCTGGCCCTCGATGACAAAGGGGTCGTCGAACGGGCGAACCAGAATCGAGCCGCGTGTCCGGGCGATCTCCTCGCCGATGGCCTCGCGGCTCTCGCTGTAGCGGTCGTATGTCCGCACCTCGCCGCCGAAGGCGATCACGCCCTCGACCTTCACCTTCGGGCTGTCGGTGGGCATGACGATTACCGCGCTGGTCTCCATCATCCGCGCGGCGCAGGCCACGGCCTGGGCGTGGTTGCCGGAGGAATAGGCCACGACGCCGCGCGTGACCTCATCCGGCGTCAGCCGGCTGATGCGGTTCCATGCCCCGCGGAATTTGAAGGCCCCGGCGCGTTGCAGGGTCTCAACCTTGATCAGCACGCGGCCGCCGACGCGCGCGTTCAGCGCCGGGCTTTCGATCAGCGGGGTGCGAACGGCATGGCCAAGCAACTGGCGGGCGGCGTCGCGGACGCCGTGATACGAAGCGGTGTGCATGGGCTGATCTAGCGCACGTAAGTGGCGGGTGGCGAGTGGCGAGTGAGGGAGTGATGGCCCTGTCACCGGCGACACCGGTCGATCCTTGCCTCGCCGCTCGCCACTCGCCACTAATCACTGATGAACCGCCTCATCCTCGCCATCGACCAAGGCACGACCTCCACCCGCGCCATCGCCTTCCAGCCCGCGCCCGAGGGCGGCCTGCAGCCCTTGGCGGTCGATCAGGTCGAACTGGCGCAACACTTTCCCCGATCCGGCTGGGTCGAGCATGACGCGGCCGAGATCTGGGACGCGACACTCAAGGTCTGTCGCGCTGTGATCGCGCAGGCGGGCGGCGCCGACCGGTTCGCAGCCATCGGCATCACCAATCAGCGCGAGACCTCGGTGATGTGGGACGCCGCGACCGGTGAGCCGCTGCACCGGGCCATCGTCTGGCAGGACCGGCGGACGGCTGACGCGACCGGCAGGCTGGCGGCGGCGGGACATGAGTCGATGGTGCAGGCTGCGACCGGCCTGATCCTCGACCCCTATTTCTCCGCCTCGAAATTCGCCTGGCTGCTGGACGCCGTGCCCGGCGCGCGGGCGCGGGCCGAGGCGGGCGAGGTCAAGGTCGGCACCATCGAAACCTGGCTGATATGGAAGCTGACTGGAGGGGCGAGCCATGTCACCGACGCCACCAACGCCAGCCGCACCTCGCTGATGGATCTGGCCACGCGGCAATGGCGGCCCGATCTGGCGGACCTGTTCGGAGTGCCCATGACGGCCCTGCCCCGGATATGCGGGTGCACGGATCATTTCGGCGACACATTGACCGACCTGCTTGGCGCGAGCCTTCCGATTCGCGGCGCGGCAGGGGACCAGCAGGCGGCTCTGGTCGGACACGGCGCGCTGAAGGCCGGGGACGCCAAGATCACCTATGGCACCGGGGCTTTTCTGGTCGCCAACGTCGGCACCGCGCCGGTGGCCTCAACCAGCCGCCTGCTGGGCACGTTGGGCTATGCGGTCGGCGGGACGGTCGCCTATGCGCTGGAAGGGTCGATCTTCTCTGCAGGGTCGGCGATCCAGTGGCTGCGCGATGGATTGAAGGCGCTGACCGACGCGGGCCAGTCCGAGGCGATGGCGGCGTCGTTGAAGGACAACGGCGGCGTCTATCTGGTTCCGGGCTTTACCGGTCTGGGCGCGCCGTGGTGGGAGCCGGAGGCGCGCGGAACCATCGTCGGCCTGACGCGGGATTCGGGACCGGCGCACATGGTCCGGGCCGCGCTGGAGAGCCTCGCCTACCAGACGCGCGATCTGCTGGACGCGCTGGCGGCGGACGGCGCACCACGCCTGTCGACGCTCAGGGTCGACGGCGGCGTCACAGCCAACGGCTTCGCCATGCAGTTCGTCGCCGACGTCTGCGAAATCACGGTCGAACGGCCGGCGTTTCAGGAGATGACGGCGTTGGGCGCGGCCAAACTGGCGGCGCTGGGCGTCGGCCTGATCGGCGATCTTGAGGACCATCCGGTCGAGCCGCCCACCGTCTGGAAGCCGAGCATGAGTAAGCCTGAAAGAGAGAGGCTGCTGAAGGGCTGGCGCGGGGCGGTGAAGGCCGCCATCATCGCCGCCCAATGACCGACACCGCCCTGAATGATCCGCAGTCGACCTTCTCCGGTACCCAGGAAGTGGATGCGCGCTATGCGCTGGACGAGGGCGCGCTGGACGTCTGGCTGTCGGCGAACCTCGAGGGCTATGCCGGGCCACTGACGGTGCGTCAGTTCAGGGGCGGCCAGTCCAATCCGACATATGAGCTGGTCACGCCGGGCCATGCTTATGTGCTGCGTCGCAAGCCGCCGGGGACGCTGCTGCCGAGCGCTCATGCGGTCGATCGCGAGTTCACGGTCATCTCGGCCCTGCACGCGCAAGCCTTCCCGGTCGCGCGGCCTTATGCACTGTGTACGGACGATGCCGTACTCGGTTCGATGTTTTACGTCATGGACAAGGTCGAGGGCCGTGTGCTGTGGGACCTGAAGCTGCCGGGCATGCAGCCCCACGAACGCCGGGCCATCTATGACGCCCAGGTGGACACGCTGGCGGCTTTGCACGCTTTCGACCCGGCGGCGATCGGGCTGTCGGACTATGGCCGGCCGGGCAATTATTTCGAGCGTCAGGTCGGGCGCTGGACCAAACAATACCGCGCCTCGGAGATCGAGCCGATCCCGGCGATGGAGCGGCTGATTGAGTTCCTGCCCGCGACCCTGCCGCCCCAAGGGCCGACGCGGATCGTCCACGGCGACTTCCGACTGGACAATCTGATCCTCGCGCCAGCCCTAGACCCGAGCGGCGTGACCGAGGTGCGGGCGGTGCTGGACTGGGAGTTGTCGACCCTGGGCGATCCGATGGCGGACTTTTCCTATCTGCTGATTGGGTGGGTCATTCCGGCGACGCAGCGGAACGGGCTGGCGGGGGCCGATCTGGAGGCGCTGGGCATCCCGACCGTGGAACAGATGGTTGAACGCTACGCGCGCCAGAGCGGGGGCACGGCGCCGACCAATCTGGACTGGCTGTTCGCCTACAACCTGTTCCGATTGGCGGCCATCTGTCAGGGCATTGCCGGGCGCGTTCGCGACGGCACGGCCGCGAGCAGCCACGCCCGCGGCATGGCGGCGCAGGTCCCGGCCCTGTCCGAGGGGGCATGGACGTTCGCCAGGCGCGCGGGCGCCTGAGAAGCGGCGAGCCTCCGTTGCCCAGCACCTGAACCCGCGTCCAGACGTTGCCCAGATTGGTGATGACTACCCTCATCTTGCCCGCGCGACGGGGCGCGACGTTGCAGACCGGATAGTGGTCGCCGCAGCCGTCGCGACAGAGCAGGGCTCCGCCGGCGTCATGGACGCTAAGGTCGATGTTGGTGTCGCCGTCACCGATGGCCGCGACGCGCAGTATTTCGCCGCCTATCCCCGTCCCGATCCGAACATCGCGTCCTACATCGCGCCCCGCGCTCGAGAGGGCGATCATGCACTGTCATCCCGAAAGGGAGGACAGGGATACTGACCGAAGCTGACGCCGGTCAGCGCTGGGGCAGGACGGCCCCGTTCAGGATGCGCCTGTCGGCCTTGGCCTGGACCAGAACGGCGACGGCCTGACCCGCGTCCGCCAGGGGCAGGGGATAGAGGACGGAGCGGCCGCCCCAGTCCCCCAGGACGCGAACCGATCGGACCACGTTGACATGACGCACGACGCGGCCGCGATTGTCGCCGCTGGCGATCTCCACCGTCTGCGAGCCGGGCGTGTAGAAGACGGCGACGACCTCGGCCCCGCCGTCCGGGGATCGACCGGAACCGACCCCGACGCTGTCGCCGGTGTCGCGGAATTCGATCTCGGGCGGGAAGACGCGCCGCGCCGCTTCCTCGTCAATGGCGGCCTGGAGGGCGTCGGCCTGCCCGCCCACGACCTGCCGGCGGCCGTCGATCACCACCTGGGGCGTCGAGACGTCGCGAAGGTGTAGGGGGCGGCGATAGTCGCGCTGACGCTGGGCGAACTCGGGCCGGGCGAAGGTATCGGGCCAGCCGAGGTAGTCCCAGTAGTCGACGGCATAGGTCAGGGCGATGACGCCCGGTTCGTCGGCTACGGCCTCGACGCGAGCGTTGGCTTCTGGGCAGCCGGTGCACCCCTGGGCGGTGAACAGCTCGACGATCACGGGTTCCGCAGGTGCCTCTCCACGCGCGCCGCGGACAGCCGACGGCTGGGCCGCAGAGGCCGCCGCCAGCAGACCGGCCGCGAGGGCCGCCACGGGAATGATCCAGCCCATCGTGCGCATGGCGGGCATCATAACCACGCGGCGTGGTCGCGCGCGCTTCATATTCCCGTGAAGCCAGAGCGAAATCCGCCTGGACGCGAAGGCGTCCAAACCCGGATTTCGCTCCAGGATCATGCTGAAGCCTGATTCACGGCATCGGCGGTATCGCGAAGCGATTCCTCCTCAACCGATCAGGCCCTAGAGCAGCCGCCCGCTGAGTTGAATCGAATGTGATCGAGCGGGGGATTCCCATCGGGTCCGAACCGTGAGTCCATGGGTCTTCTGATTGGGAGGCTATTATGGGCAAGGCGCGTTCGGACGATCTTCGGGAGCGTGT
>NZ_JBDNHO010000073.1:0-2586 GCF_041688735.1 Brevundimonas sp. | reverse complement strand
TCGCCTCGCGCCGGATCGACCTCCGGCGTCTTCACGCGCGTCGTGGAAACGGACAGGTGGCGGAGTGGTCGATCGCGCACGCTTGGAAAGCGTGTGTAGGTGAAAGCCTACCGAGGGTTCGAATCCCTCTCTGTCCGCCACTCCCTCTGTTGAAGCCTGCTGATAGCGGCTGAAGACGGAACTCAGACCCCAATACTTTCAGACCCTTGCGGGTTAGAATAGCTCTTCATCTGTCGATGACGGTTGAGAGCAGTCGCGTCCAGTCGGCTCCATAATGTGGACCAGAATGTGGACCGCTCCCGACCTCATCTAGGTAAGGAGCGCGCGATGCCGACGAACAAGCTGACCAGTCTGGCAGCCAACAACCTCGTGAAGGCGGGGCGGAAGGCGCGAACCGGCGACGGTGGCGGCTTATGGCTGGATGTCAGGTCTGAGGGGCGTGCCGCGTGGGTTTTTCGCTACACCCGGCAGAGTAAGGCCCGTGAGGTGGGGCTGGGCAGCTACGCCAGCGTTACCTTGGTTGGGGCACGCGATGCGGCAGCCAGCTGTAGGGCTCTTCTGGTCAGGGGTATTGACCCTTTAGCCCAACGGGAGGCTGAGGAAGCTGCCGCCATGGCCGCCGAGGCGGCGCGTCAGGCCGCCGATCTTGCCGGGTCGATCACCTTCCGGGTGGCCGCCGAAAGCCGCATTAGTGCGATGGAGGCGCAGTATCGCAACGCGAAGCACCGGCAGCAGTGGGCCAACACCTTGGCGAGCTTCGCTTACCCGGTGCTGGGGGACATGCCCGTTGACTCCATCACCCGCGATGACGTCAGGCGGGTTCTGGAGCCGATCTGGCAGACCAAGCCAGAAACCGCCCGGCGCGTCCGCCAGCGGGTCGAAACAGTGTTGGACTATGCGGCGTCGCGCGACTGGCGGTCGGGCGCTAACCCTGCGGTCTGGCGCGGTGGTCTGAGCCACCTGCTCCCGGCGACGAACAAGGCCAAAGGGGTTCGGCACCATCCTGCCCTGCCGTGGCAGCGGCTTCCTTCGATGATGTCTGCCTTGGCGGCTGCGCCGGGCATGGGTGCGCTGGCGCTGCGCCTCGCCATCCTGACTGCTGCGCGGTCGGGCGAGGTTCGCGGCGCTCGGTGGAGTGAGATCGACCTCGACGCCAAAGCGTGGACGGTGCCAGGGTCCCGCATGAAGGTCGGACGGGAGCACCGCGTGCCCCTGTCCGCAGAGGCGCTGAATGTGCTGGCCCTAGCAAGACCGTTCCGCCAGTCAGTCGATAGCAGCGCCCTTATCTTCCCGGGCAGTTCGTTGGGGAAGCCCCTGTCCGACATGACGTTGTCGGCCGCCGTCAGACGACTGAACGCGAAGGAGGAGCCCTGCTGGGTTGATGTTGCTGGCGTCCCCGTCGTTCCGCATGGCTTCCGCTCGACGTTCAGGGACTGGTGCGCGGACTGCAGGCCAGAGTCGGGCGAGGTGGTGGAGAAGGCCCTTGCTCACGCCGTGGGGAACGCCGTCGAGGCCGCTTACCGGCGCGGCGACCTGTTCGAGCGCCGGGTCAAGCTCATGGAGGCGTGGGGCGTGCACTGCGTCGGACGGGCCGGAGGGAACGTTGCGTCTATGCGGCGTTCGACCAGATAGGCCTGCAGCCTATTCACGAGGCCGTGATGTCGATGCGATGCTGATTTGTGGAGTCACTGTATTCACTGACCTTTTTGCTTGCATATACTAGAGCACCTACAACGCAAAAACTATCGTTGCATCATCTTATGATGACGAATACAGGCGGCACTAGCGAATAGGTGTCGAAATGACTGAAGACCAACTGATTAGACGCGCGCAAGTATACGCGAAAACGGGGATGACTAGGTACTTGGTCGACCTTCTGGAGGGGGCGGGCGAGTTCCCTGCGCGGGTACGCGTTGGGCAACGGGCGGTATTCTGGTCACAGGCGGAAGTGGACGCCTTCGTGGAGCGGACTAAGCAGGCGCGCGGGCTCGGCTCTGACGGGTTGCGCCGGTCACCCATTGAAGAACGCGGGCTGGGAGACCAGCCATGACCGCTTTCACGTCAGCACAGCAGGAGGTCGCGGACGCGGCTAAAGCGTATGTCCGTCACGGCTGGGCTCTGGTACCGATACCTGCCGGCCAGAAAGGCCCGAGGTCGAAGGGGTGGAACACCCTCGACATGGCCCTTACTTCGCTCGAAGGGGCAGAGGCGCTGACCGGCAATCTCGGTCTGGCCCACGCGTATTGCTCACCCTGCCCAACTGCTGCGCTGGATGTGGACGACTATGACGCGGCAAGGGCTTGGCTAGGCGACAGAGGCGTCCACTTGGACGACCTGTTAGGTGCGACCGACGCCGTGCAAATCCTCTCGGGGCGGCCGGGTCGGAACAAGCTGCTCTACCGCCTGCCTGATGGGGTCGAAGCGATCACGACCGTGCATATTAGTTCCACCGCCACGAAGGCGATGATCCTTGAGTTACGTTGCGCGGCTAGCAACGGCCTGACTGTTCAGGACGTCCTGCCGCCCTCGATGCACCCCGACACCCAACAGCCCTACCGGTGGGGCGGTGCAGGACACTGGACGCGG
>NZ_JBDNHO010000072.1:0-6092 GCF_041688735.1 Brevundimonas sp. | reverse complement strand
TTCGCAACCCGCTCGCCGGGCGTCGCTTTCGAGGGCAAGGGTTTTGGTCTCATCTTCGTTCCTTCGTCACTACGACGAGACCAAAACCCTCCTCTAAACTGAACCCTCAATCTGTCTCATTGGCGCTGACGGCGGACAACCGGCCGTTCGTCGCCGGCGCGCGGGCGAAGTCTGCGCTGTCGGTCGCGCTGGACGACGGCGGCGTGGAGACGGGCGATTTCGCCGGCCTGGCCAGCTCGGCCGACACCTTCGCCGGCTGGATTTCGTCGATGAAGGCCGAGTTCAGAAAAACGACGGGCGGAGGTCGTCCAGCGACTCCCGCCCGTCCTTCCTGATCTTCCTCCCCCTGCGGGTGAGAAAGGTCTTACTTGTTGACCGCATCCTTGAGCGGCTTCGACACGCGGAAGCGCACCGCCTTGGAGGCGGCGATCTTGATGGTCGCGCCGGTGGCCGGGTTGCGGCCTTCGCGGGCGGCGCGGGCGGCCGTGTCGAACACGCCGAGGTTCGAGATGCGGACGTCGCCGCCGCCGGTCAGAGACGAATGGATGTTCTTGACGATGGCTTCCAGAACGCGGCCAGCGTCGGCTTGCGATACACCAGCGTCCTTGGCGACGGCGGCGATGAGTTCGGCTTGAGTGGTCATTGTGGGTCGTTTCCCGATTGAAGCTCGCCCTGATTCAGGGACGATGACGGACGGATCAGGACCGCTTTTATCGCACTTGGCAAGCGCATTGGTGCGGAAACCCCCACGGGGTGGGGATCTATCCGGAGCCGGACGCCCTCTGGAAGCTCTCGACCAGGCTTCCGGCGACCAGTCTCCAACCGTCCACGAGCACGAAAAAGATCAGTTTAAAGGGCAGGGAAATCACCACCGGCGGGAGCATCATCATACCCATGGACATGAGCACGCTGGCGACCACCAGATCGATCACAAAGAACGGAACGAAAAGGAGAAATCCGATTTCGAAGGCGGTCTTCAACTCGCTGATCATGAAGGCCGGCGTGACCACTCGCAGGGGCAGATCGACCCCCGCCGCGGGGGTCTCCAGATTGGACAGCCGGACGAACAACTCGAGGTCGTCCTGGTCCACCTGACCCAGCATGAAAGTCTTCACAGGTTCCGATGCCGCATCGAAGGCCTGGGGCAGCTCCATCTGCTGATCCAGCAGCGGTCGGATGCCCGAATCATAGGCGTCCTGCCATGTCGGAGCCATGACGATGGCGCTCAGAAACAGGGCGAGGGACACCAGAACGGCGTTGGGTGGCGACTGCTGCATGCCCAGCGCGGTCCGCAGCAGCGACAGCACGACGACGATCCGCACGAAGCTGGTCGTCATGATCACGATCGACGGTGCCAGCGACAACACGGTCATCAGGCCGACCAGTTGCACGACCCGTTCGGTCAGGCCCGATCCCGTGCCCAGATCGATGTTGATCGCCGCCCCGGGAGCACCGGTTGTCGCCAGGTCCTGAGCCAGCGCGCCCAAAGGCCACAGCAGGCACAGGCCCGTGGTGATCAGCGACAGCACCGCCGCCCGCTTCAGCTCGGAGCGGTTGGGGAGGCCGAACAGCTTCGGCCTCTCCCGGGAAGACGTCGGGGTGGGGGTGGATGAGGGAGAAGACTGGCACCTCACGAGCCTGCCCCTGCGTCGGATCCGCGCGGCCCGATCAGTTCGCGGCCTTCGCCGAGAATCAGCAGCCGCTCCTCGTCGTCGATCTTGACCAGCACCAGCCGACGGGCAGGGTCCAGAACCAGGGTCTCGACCACCTGCATCCGCCGCTCGCCGCGTTCGGCGCTCAGCTTGGCCAGCAGTTGCGGCGCGTAGCGGCGCGCGGCCCAGGCGGCCAGGCCGATTATGCCGAGAGTGAAGGCCAGGGCGAACAACGCCCGCAGCAGGTCAATGAAATTCATGCGTCAGCGGCCCCGCCGGACGTCGTGCTCCGGCGCGTCAGACTTCGACGATCATGGTTAACGCTCTGTTGAGATAACGCCCCGTTAACCATACAGGCGGCAGTTTCTGCCCATCTTGAAGGGGCGATCCGCGCCCGGAGCCTGTTCCGTGGGCATCACCGACCTGCCGCTGCTGGGCCAGATCAAGGGCCGCCTGTCCTGGCTGGGCGAGCGCCAGCGCGTCATCGCCGAGAATGTCGCCAACGCCGACACGCCCGGCTACGCCAGCCGTGACGTGAAGCAGCCGAGCGACTTCGCCGCCGCGATGCGCTCGGGCGGAGGTGGGCTCCGCATGGTGACGACCAGCGCTATGCACATCGCGCCGCAGGGCCCGGTCACTCGCTTAGAAAGCAGGTCGGCCCCTGACTCGGAGACCACGCTGGACGGCAATTCGGTCGTGGTCGAGGAGCAGATGCTCAAGATGGCCGAGAGCCGCATGGCCTATGACGCCGCCATCGGCTTCTACCAGAAGTCCATGCAGATGCTGCGCATGGCGGCCCGGCCGCCCGGCCGATGACAGACAGGGAATAGCCGATGACCGACGCCGTCCCGCCGCGCAACAGCGCCATGGCCGTGGCAGCCAGCGCCCTGAAGGCGCAGCAGTCCCGCATGCGCGTGATCGCCGAGAACATCGCCAACGCCCAGTCGACCTCGCCAGTCGCGGGCGGTCAGCCTTATCGCCGCCAGATCCCCGTTTTTCAGGCCCGCGAGATCGACGGCGCCACCGGCGTCACCCTGGCCCAGGTCCGGCCTGACATGGGCAATTTCCGCAGCGAATACGATCCGTCCCATCCGGCCGCCAACGCCGAGGGCTATGTGCTGCGTCCCAACGTCGACACCCTGATCGAAGCCATGGACATGCGCGAGGCCCAGCGCGCCTACGAAGCCAACCTCAACGTCATCGAGACGGCCCGTTCGATGGACGCCCGTACCCTCGATCTGCTGAAGAAATAGGACTGACGCATGAACCCCTTGGCGGCGGCGCGCGCCTATTCGGCGATCCAGGGCACGGAGATGCCGTCGGCCCCCGCCGCGGGCGTCGGCCAGGCCGGCTTCGCCGAGATGCTGACCAGCGTCTTGGGCGACATGACCCAGACCTCCAAGGCAGCCGAGACCCAGATGGCCTCGGCCGTCCAGGGGCAGGGCAGCCTGATCGACGTCGTCACCGCCGTCGCCTCGGCCGAGGCCTCGCTGGAAACCGTAATGGCCGTGCGGGATCAGGTGATCCAAGCCTATCAGGAAATCATGCGGATGCCGATCTGATCGGTGGCGTTCAGCCTTCCAGCGAAACCACCGGCTGGGTCGCAGTGTCGGAGCGACTGCTCTTGCCCTTCACCCAGCCCCTGATCCGGTTCTGAATCGGCGTGTCCACGGTGTAGTGGAACAGGAAGGCGAAGACGAAGGAGTGGGATCGATTCCGCCGCAATTCATTCGTAAGCACTTGATACAGAAGCTGAAATTACAGCCAGACCGTCAGTATTTGGTGCAGGCGCATCCGTACCGCGCTTTTTTGAAGCTCAGCCAGCCTTGGGGCAGGCACCCGCCTGGCCATCGGCTGGACCGCGCTCGGCATCTGCCTGTCGCTGCGCTGGCTGGAGGATATGGGACAGATCGTCAGCCCACCTGTGGCGCTGACCCGGCTGTTCTGATCAGCCCCGCGCCAGCCTCAGGAATTCCTCGCGCGTCCGGGCGTCGTCGCGCACGACGCCAAGCAGCGCGCTGGTGGTCAGGCGGGTGCCCGGCGCGTCCACGCCGCGTATCGTCATGCAGCTATGTTCCGCCTCGATGACCACGCCTACGCCGTGTGGCCTCAGCACCTCTTCGATGGTCCGCGCGATCTCGGCCGTCATCTTTTCCTGGATCTGGAGCCGCCGCGCATAACCGCGCACCACCCGCGCCAGCTTCGAGATGCCGACCACGCGGTCCGTGGGCAGATAGCCGACGTGCGCCACCCCGACGACCGGCAGCATGTGGTGCTCGCAGAAGCTGACGAAGCGGATGTCTTTCAGTACGACCAATTGATCATAGCCGCCGACCTCCTCAAAGGTCCGCTCCAGATAGGCGCGTGGTTCGACCTCGTAGCCCGAGAACAGCTCGCGATAACTGCGCGCCACCCGCGCCGGCGTGTCCAGCAGGCCCTCGCGATCGGGGTCGTCCCCGGCCCATTCGATCAGGGTGCGGACGGCGGCTTCGGCTTGCGTCTGGGAAACGGTGCTGGAGGTCATGCCCTCCTTAGACCGCGAAGCGTCGCCGGGTTCCAGCCGCCTGATCCCGGCCGGGCGTCAAGAGCCTGTCAGGCTCAACCGGCTGATCAGAACCGCCGCGCGCTGCGACTGGCGCACCAGACTGTCCAGATCGACCCATTCGCCGTCGGCGTGGGTGTTGCCGCCTGCGAAGCCCAGCCCGCCCAGCGTATCGACGTCCCCGGCGACGAAGCCGCTGTCCGCCGCACCGCGTCGGGCCGGGTCCAGCTCGCCCATCCCGGGCAGGCCCAGATCGCGGTTGACCGCGTTCAGCCGGGCCAAGAGGGCGCGATTGCCCTCGGTCGGCGCCATCGGCGGATAGGCGTCTTCGGCGAAGACCAGGTCGGCCCGGGTCTGCGGCAGGTGCTGGTCGACAATGGCCGCCATCCGCTGGCGCACCCGCGCGTCCTGTTCGGGCGTCAGGGTCCGCAGGTCGCCGCGCGCGAGGGCGGTTTCGGCCACGATGTTGGTCTTGCCGGACGCGGTCACGGCGAAGCCCTGGTCGTCGATCGCTGCGGGAGTTCCGCCCGCGATGACGCCGACGTTGTAGGTCAGGTTCGGCTCCGGCAGCTCTCGCCGGAATGCGTCGAGGATGCGCGCCATCTCATAGATCGCGCCATAGCCCAGCGTCGCGTTGAAGATGCCTTGGGAATGTCCGGTGCGCCCGCCGGTGGTCAGGGTCCAGCTGGACGAACTGCGCCTCGCGACGGTGCCCATGTCCTGGCCCTCACTGACGATCAGGTTCTCGAACTCCAGTGCGTAGTCGGCGATCCGGCCCGCCTCGATCAGGTCGCGCCGCGAGATCGCCAGCGGCACGCCCGGTCGCTCCTCGTCGCCGGTCAGGATGATGGTCACACTCGCTTCGGCCAGCGTCCCCGCCGCCTGCATCGCCCGCATCGCCGCGATGATCACGACCACACCGCCCTTGTCGTCGCCGATGCCCGGCCCGGTGGCCCTCGACTCGTCGCGAGCAAAGGTCTGGAACGGGCTATCGACCTCGAACACCGTGTCCAGATGGCCGATCAGCAGGACGTTGCGACCGCGCCCCGGATGCGTGGCGATCAAATGCCCGGCGCGCCCGGTTTCGGTCATGTCGACCCAGCGGACCTGGAACCCAAGCGGCTCCAGTTCGGCCCGGACCATGTCGCCGACGACCCGCACACCGGCCAGGTTCAGGGTGCCGGAGTTGACGTTCACCAGCCGCTCCAGCAGGGCGATGTGGCGGTCATGCTCGGCCGCGACCGTCCGCATCATCGTCCGCTCGGCTTCGCTGGTCTGCGCCAGGGCGGGCGCGGCGAGGCCCATGGCCATGACGACGGCTAGGATCAAACGCATTCTAACTCCCGGGAAGACCGGTTTAACCGTCATCCATCGACGCCTGCGAGTAAAGTCGGAAGGCAGTCGCACCTTTCCTAACTCCTCGTTAACCACGCACCCGGCATTCCTTGCCCAGTGATCGGGCGCAAAGCACCTCGGGCAGTGGAAGCGTGGAATGAACGGCGGCGAAGTTCTGGATATCGGGCGCGACGCCATCTGGCTGACCATCCAGCTCTGCGCCCCGATCCTGATCGTCGGCTTGGTCGTCGGCGTCGTCATCGGCCTGTTCCAGGCCTTGACCCAGATCCAGGAACAGACCCTGATCTATGCGCCCAAGATCATCGCCATCTTCATTTCCCTGCTGCTCTTCCTGCCGCTGATGGGCTCGCTGCTGGGCAGTTTCATGCGCACCATCACGTCGCGCATCGCCGGCATGTGATCTAGGCTCAGGACCCATTAAAGGGATTCACACGGTCGTGGCGATCTGATTCACTGGTGGCAGGAGGAGCCTGTCATGAGTGATCTGTTTTGGCTGACGGACAAGCAGATGCGTCGGATCAAGCCATATTTCCCGCTGTCGC
>NZ_JBDNHO010000071.1:0-2265 GCF_041688735.1 Brevundimonas sp. | reverse complement strand
GACAGCGGGAAATATGGCTTGATCCGACGCATCTGCTTGTTCGTCAGCCAAAACAGATCACTCATGACAGGCTCCTCCTGCCACCAGTGAATCAGATCGCCACGACCGTGTGAATCCCTTTAATGGGTCCTGAGCCTAGTCACTAACCACCAACCCTTGCGGCCCATCCCATGTCCCTGCGCCCCCTCTTCGTCACCAACGTCTATGAAGCCTCCCTGGCCCCCTCGCCTGGGTTCGCCGCCTTCAACGCCGCGCTGGCCGACGCCTGCCGGATGCTGGCGGACGAGGACCATGCCGGGCGGGCCTGGTGCCGCGAGCACGGCTATCGCGGCTATACCTCCTACGGCTCGCTGACCGACCTTCCGCACCGCATGCCCGAATTCAGCGATCTGAAGCGGCGGCTGGACAGGCACGCCGTCGCCTATGCGAAGGCGCTGAATTTCGATCTGGCCCGCAAGCCCCGGCTGGACAGCCTGTGGGTCAACATACTCAAGCCCGGCGGCGGGCACTCAGGCCACATCCATCCGCACGCCTTCCTGAGCGGCACCGTCTATGTCGAGGTGCCGGACGGGGCCTCGGCCCTGAAGCTGGAGGACCCGCGCCTGCCGATGATGATGGCCCGCCCCGGCGTCCACGCCGACGCCCCCGAGGCGGAGAAGCCGTTCGTCTATCTGGCCCCAAAGGCGGGGACGGTGCTGATGTGGGAAAGCTGGCTGAGGCATGAAGTGCCCCCGAACGCGGCCAGGGCCGAGCGCATCTCGATCAGTTTCAACTACGCCTGAGGCCCCATGACCCAACCCCGATCCCATGCCCCCGGGGTTGTTCTGATTACCGGCGCGGCCTCCGGAATCGGACTGGCATTGCCGCCTGCGGCGCTTCCAAGGCCGCCGTCCTGCAGTTGGCCCGGGTGGCTGCGAAGGAAGGTGTGCCGCGCGGCGTCCGCGTCAACGCCATCCTACCCGGCGGGGTTGAGACCCCGATCTGGCGCAGCATGCCCTTCTTCGCGGACCTGGTGGCCGAAACCGGCTCCGAACAGTCCGCTTTCGCGCGGATGGCCGGATTCGCCACCCCCGTTGGCCATTGGTCCGCTGATAGTCGAGCTGGCGCGCGGCGATCTGGAGCTGAAGTTCAAGGACTGGAGCGCGGGGCCGGGCGTGGCGGCGCTGATCTAGGCGGCGTGGGGGGTGCCGGTCGATCCGGTCCGGGCCCCGAACCAACCTGCCGCCACGACCAGCACGACCCCTGCGACCGCCATCCATACGGGATGAGGGATCAGGAACAGGTTAGCGGCCGTCGCGCAGAGGAACAGGCCGGCAGCGACCCAGCCCGGCCATACGCCCCGACGGGCGAAACGGGCCGCAAAGGCCGCGCCAGCGAAGGCGGCGGCGGTCCATGTTGCCAGCATGGCGATGAACACGACGGTTGGCAGGCCCGCGACAAAAGCCTGCATCGCCGCGCGGTCGTTCATGTCGGTCGGAGGAGGTCCCGCTGATGCGGCCAGCGTCTGGGACAGCATGTCGCCAATAACGACGATGACGAAGGCGCTGACCACGCCACCGATGATCGAAAGCACGAGTCTGAGCATCTGCACCCCCCCGAGGCACCGCCAACCTAGCGGCGTCCCCGGAGGCGCGTCAAATATCAACATTCGCCACGACCGACCTACTTCTTCGGCAAATGCTTCTGGCCAGTCCGGACGCGGCCTGACCGCGACACCTGACGCGCCCCGCCGCGCGCGCCCTTCTGGACGGCGACGGATGAGCCGGCCTTCTTGGAGGCGCTGGCCTTCAGCCCGGCAATGGGTTTCAGCCTGGTCTTGCCGGCTTTCTTTTGCTCCAGCGCCTTGCCGGGCAGGTTGGACAGCATCTCGGCGCGCTCGGCCTTCTTGATGACCTTGCGCGGCGCGGTCTTGGCGTCGCCCTTGTAGCGTTCGGGGCCGGACTTGGAACCGCCCGGCGCATAGGGGTTTTCGCTGCCCGATTTGACCAGCAGGCGGATCGGCGTGCCCGGCAGGTCGAACGACTCCCGCAGATTGTTGACCAGATAGCGTTTGTACTGCTCCGGCATGGCTTCGGCCCGGCTGGCCATCAGGACGAAGGTCGGCGGGCGGGCCTTGGTCTGAGCCATGTATTTGGGCTTGATCCGCTTGCCGTCGACGGCGGGGGGCGGATGCCTCTGGGTGGCCATGGCCAGCCAGTCGTTGAGGTCCTTGGTCTTGACCTTGACCGACCATGTCGCGTGGGCCTTCAGCACGGCGGGCATCAG
>NZ_JBDNHO010000070.1:0-4752 GCF_041688735.1 Brevundimonas sp. | reverse complement strand
GACAGCGGGAAATATGGCTTGATCCGACGCATCTGCTTGTTCGTCAGCCAAAACAGATCACTCATGACAGGCTCCTCCTGCCACCAGTGAATCAGATCGCCACGACCGTGTGAATCCCTTTAATGGGTCCTGAGCCTAGAGGTATATCGGCCATCACAGCGGAATATTATCGTGCTTCTTCCACGGATTACTCTGCTGCTTGTTCTTCAGCGTCCGTAGCGCCCGGATGAGCCGCCGCCTTGTCCCGTGCGGCATGATCACGTCGTCGATGTATCCCAGGCCCGCGGCCACGAACGGATTGGCGAACCGTTCCCGGTACTCCGCCTCCCGCGCCGCCAGGGCTTCGGGGTCGCCGGCCTCTTTCCTGAAGATGATCTCGACCGCGCCCTTGGCCCCCATGACGGCGATCTCGGCCGAGGGCCAGGCGTAGTTGACGTCGCCGCGCAGGTGTTTGGAGCTCATCACGTCATAGGCACCGCCATAGGCCTTGCGCGTGATGACCGTCAGTTTGGGCACCGTGGCCTCGGCATAGGCGAATAGCAGCTTGGCCCCGTGTTTGATCAAGCCGCCGTATTCCTGACGCGTGCCGGGCATGAAGCCGGGCACATCGACGAAGGTCACCAGCGCGATGTCGAAGGCGTCGCAGAAGCGCACGAACCGCGCGGCCTTGCGCGATGAATCGATGTCCAGCACCCCCGCCAGCACCTGCGGCTGGTTGGCGACAATGCCGACGGATTGCCCGTCCAGCCGGCCGAAACCGCAGACAATATTCTTCGCGAAATCGGCCCCGATCTCGAAGAACTCGGCCTCGTCGACCGTCTTCAAGATCAGCTCCTTGATGTCATAGGGCTGGTTCGGATTGGCCGGGATCAGGGTGTCGAGCGAGGCCTCGTCGCGGTCGGGGTCGTCATAGCTGTCGCGCACCGGGGGCTTTTCGCGGTTCGACAGGGGCAGGAACCCGATCAGGCGGCGGACTTCCGACAGCGCCTCCAGATCGTTCTCGAACGCCCCGTCGGCGACGCCGGACTTTTGCGAATGCACGCGGGCCCCGCCCAGGTCCTCGTGCGTCACCACCTCATTGGTGACGGTCTTCACCACATCGGGGCCCGTGACGTACATGTAGGACGTGTCCTTCACCATGAAGATGAAGTCGGTGATGGCGGGCGAATAGACGTCGCCCCCCGCGCACGGCCCCATGATGACGCTGATCTGGGGGATGACGCCGCTGGCCAGCGTGTTCTGCAGAAAGATGTCGGCATAGCCGGCGAGGCTCTCGACCCCCTCCTGAATCCGCGCGCCACCCGCGTCGAACAGGCCGATGATCGGCGCGCCGTTGGTCAGGGCCATGGTCTGGATCTTGACGATCTTGGCCGCATGGGCGCCCGAGAGCGAACCGCCAAAGACGGTGAAATCCTTGGAGAAGACATAGACCAGACGGCCGCCGATGGTGCCGCGGCCGGTGACCACGCCGTCGCCGGGGATGCGCTGGTCGCGCATGCCGAAGTCGTGCGAGCGGTGCTCCACGAACATGTCGGTTTCCTCGAACGAACCCTCGTCCAGCAGCACGTCGATGCGTTCGCGCGCGGTCAGCTTGCCCTTGGCGTGCTGGCTGGCGATGCGCGTCTCGCCGCCGCCGAGCTTGGCGGCGGCGCGGCGGGCTTCGAGCTGGTCGAGGATGGTGTTCATGCGGCGTCTCCCTGGAGGGCGAGGCTTAAGGAGCGATGAGCCGGGAGGCAAGTTGCGCCGCGTGGCGGGAACCCGGCAACGTCACCACACCTTGTGCAGTGATGGCGGAGATCGAGGACGAACTGAAGCAGGCGATGCGCCGACCGGGCTTGTCGCTGTCCGGCGCGGTAGATGAGGGCTGGCTTCACCGTTTGATCAAGGCGGTGCGCGAAACGAACGGCGATGATGGGCCCATGGTCGTCGAGGTCATGACCAGCGGTGGCGACGCCGACATGGGACGTCGGCTGGCTATGGAGATCGAACTGCTGAAGCCCGGCGGACGGCGGATCGTATTCCTGGGCAAGACGATCGTCTACTCGGCCGGGGTTACCTTCATGGCGGGTTTCGACCGCGCCGACCGATATCTGGCCGTCGGCACCTGCCTGCTGGTTCACGAGCGCAAGATGTCCAAGACGGTAAACCTGGACGGCCCATTGCGCGCCTGTCGGGCCCAGTTGCAGGGCGTATTGTCCGAAATCGAGGTCGGTTTCGCGCTCCAGCAGGAGGGCTTCAAGGCGCTGGCGAAGGGAAGCCGGCTGAGCGCCGAGCAGGTGGACGAGCGCGCCCGCACGGATTGCTACATCTCCGCTGCCGAGGCTTTGAAGCTGGAGCTCATCGAGGCCGTGTTCGAGGGCTAGATGATGGTCGAGGCGACCATCGATCCATCTCACCCGCTGATTCAACCCGAGAACCCCTGCCCCAGCGGAGCCGGTGCCGTCATCGTCGCCAGCCGCTGCAGTTCGGCGACATGGGCGGCAAACGCCTTTCGACCGGCCAACGTCAGGCTGACCCAGGTCCGCTGGCGGCCGTTCTCAGCGGCCTTGGTGAGGGTGACATATCCCGCCGCCTCCAGCTGCTTCAGATGCTTCGACATCACCGAATCCGACACCTTGATAGCGTCTCGGAGCATGGCAAACTCGGCGTCGACACTCGACAGGATAGCGCAGATCTGGAGACGGCCCGGCGCGTGGATCAGGGCGTCGAACACGGGTGCCGCACTCATTGAGGGAGCTCCGTCAGGTCCTTCCGGTAAACCTGCATCCACCACCGGCCGCTGAGGCCCGCAACGAGCCAGGTCGCGACGCCGGCCGCCCACGGCATCCAGACGGGGCCGTCGTAAAGGCGGGTCCACAGGGCCAGACCCATCATGACCAACATTAAGGTGACCAGAAACCAGGCGACCCGGCCAGCGCGGCGGGGGCTGTAGCCGTTGACCCACCAGCCGAAGCGCTTCTTCCACCACTGAACCATCAGGACGACCCCGAGCATACAGAAAATGAAGACCGTGTTGCTCCAGGGCGACGGCAGCCCCTGGCTGGCGACGATGGCGGCGAGGACGGCGCCGTAGGCGAAATCCCAGCCGATGGGATAGTCGAGGTCGCGCCCGATCGCGGCGCGGGCGGCCTTGATCGAAGCCAAGGCCTCTCGGGGGTCGGGGTCTTGCATCATGGAGCAACCTCACTTTCCAATACGGAAAGCGTAGCATGACTTTCCACTATGGCAAGTGGTTAATTTTCCAGATTGGAAAGTCAGCCCTCGAGCGCCCTGAACCACCGGTCGACCAGCCCGGCCTCAGCCCGGCGTGCGGCAGTGCGGGCGGCATTGTCGGCGTCGACACCCCAGTGTTCTTCCTGGAAGGCCTCTTCCAGCCGGCTGAGGTCAAAGGCGGCCTCGCCGGTCAGGGCACCGCGCTGGAGCGCCAGTCCCAACACCGCGCTGCCCAGCAGGGGCACGGCGGTGGCTAGGCCCGTCAGGGCGAAATCGTCGAGCGACAGGGCGTGGGCCTTCACGCGGGCGACGGCGGCCGGGTCCTGCGCGCAATGGACGATGCCTTCTGCCGCCGCCAGCACCACGCCGAGGTCCGCCGCGGCCCAATCGCGCCACGGCCCCCACGCCGCCGCCTGTCGCGTAACCAGCGAGGTCGGATGGTCCGCCAGATAGCAGAGGGCGTCGGAACCGGCATAGGCGGCGATCTCCTCGGCCACGGCCTCGCGGACCTGACTGACGCGGTCGATGGCGGTCGAGGCCAGGCGGGTGGCGGGCATGGTGCCGGGGTCGATGAACTCGCCCTGGGCGGCCCATTCCTCGGCCACCAGCCGACCGGCGGCCTCGGTCGGCAGGAGCAACGGAGCATGGGCGGGGGTCTTCGGCGTGCGGCCGTCGAGGGTGACGGCCCAGCCCCCCTTCCCTTCCGCCACATCGACCGCCTTCCAGAAACGTTTCAGCCGCTCCTCGGACTCGCGAAAACCCTTGCGGGCGGCGACATTGGGATCGAGGGGCGGGATATGGCTCATCTGGCGTCTCAGGCGGCCTTGGTGAGGGCGGCGAAGCCGTCCAGCACAACGCTCAGTTCGGAGAAGGATTGGGCGACATGACGCGCGCCGGCGGCCTGCTGTTCCTCAACGGTGTGGAACCCCCAGGCGACGCCCAGCGGCAGGACACCGGCGTTCAGTGCCATCATCACGTCATGTGAGGTGTCGCCGATCATGACCGTGGTGGCGGGCTCGGCGTCGCAGGCGGCCATGGCGGCGTGCAGCATGGCGGGATCGGGCTTGCCGGGGCCGTCCTCGGCGCAATGGGACGAGAGGAAAAGGTCGGCCCAGCCCTCGCGGGCCAGGTTGCGGGCGACGCCGCGGCGCGACTGGCCGGTCGCCAGCGCCAGCCCCCAGCCGTCGCGGTGCAGACGGCGGACGGTCTCTATCGCCCCCGGGTAGAGCGGCTCATGAAAGTCCGGATCGCTGTTCATGCGCAGGAAGACAGCCTTGAAGGCTTCCACGAAGCGGGTCAGGTCCGCGTCGCTCAAAAGCGGCTCCAGCTCGCGCAGGGCCACCGGCAGGGACAGACCGACGATCTTGCGGACCCGGTCGTAGTCCGGCTCGGGCAAGCCCAGCGCCCGCGAGGCCTCGGTCGCGGCCTCGAAGATCGAGCCGCGGCTGTCCACGAGGGTGCCGTCGATGTCGAAGATGGCGAGGGGTCGGGTCATAAATCCTCCCCCATCGGGGGAGGGGGACCATCCGAAGGATGGTG
>NZ_JBDNHO010000069.1:0-49982 GCF_041688735.1 Brevundimonas sp. | reverse complement strand
GACAGCGGGAAATATGGCTTGATCCGACGCATCTGCTTGTTCGTCAGCCAAAACAGATCACTCATGACAGGCTCCTCCTGCCACCAGTGAATCAGATCGCCACGACCGTGTGAATCCCTTTAATGGGTCCTGAGCCTAGCGCCAGAGTTCCGTGGAAGCGCTGGGCGTCGACAACCCCAGCGTCGGCTTTCCACCCAACTAGGTCATCCGGAATGTCCGCTCGTCGTCGGGAATAGCGACCAGCGTCAATCGACGTTCAGGTGTCGTTACCCGCAGCCCTGCCGCCGTCGTTCCGGGGCTGGGACCGGCGTTGCCGGGAACAGAATCCGGAACCCAGGGGGCTGGACCCGGCAGTCGAGAGGGTGGCGGACGGCCGAGTCCGGACATCTGGGTTCCGGGTTCCGCTGCGCGGCCCCGGAATGACGGGTTTGGGAGAAGGTGAGCGGCTCTGCTGACTGTCGATTGGGCCTAACGGACCTCACGCGCCCGGAACCAGACCACCGGCGCGGTCATGGCGATCAGGACCAGATTGGTCACGGCCGGGCCGACGTCGGCGCCGGTCAGGTGCACGGCCAGCATCACGGTCTCCAGCGCCAGCAGGCCGCTGGCCGCGACCACCAGCAGGGCACGACCGTGCTTCCGGGACACCAGGGGTGCCAGCAGCAGGACGGCCAGGATGATTTCGGAGACGCCGAGGCCGCGCACCATGTTCTGGTCGACGAGGGCGGGCCAGCGCATCAGTGCGACCAGATTGACGAGCGGCTCGCTGAGTTTGGCGTAGCCGGCGGCGACGAAGAACATCGCCAGCCAGCCCTGGAGCGTCCAGAGGGTGAGATTGCGATAGCTGGCGTTCAGACGCGAGCGTGACGGGGAGAGGGATTGGGAGGTCATGGTCTCTACGCCGGGAAGGACGCTCTTGTGATTGGCAACAGTGGCGATTTCGGATCGCATCAGCCATCCCGCAAGGGCGCGAAACGTGACCGTAACCATCCGTGACCGCCTTCTGAGAGAGCTGTGGGGCCGAAGCGTGGCCGTATGCACAATTCCCTGTAATGCGAGCAAGGTTGAAGGGGGGTTAAGGCCGGCCCGCGGACGCCCTGCTCCCAACCGGCTGTCAGCCGCCCGCCGGGCCCCACGCAGTTCCGGCCTGGCGCAGACGCTCGAGCTTGGTCGTCAGCAGACTCCAGTCGTCGCTTGAGTCGATGGCGGCCCAGATCGCCTCGACCTCGTCGATCAGCATTTCCTCGGGCTCGGGCCGCGAGAACATCGGCTGCTCCAGCCGCTCGGGGCGGTCGGGTTCATGCTCGAACAGGGCGAAGCGGAAGGCGTCGAAGGTCTCGCCCTGATAGAGTTTGCCGCGTGGCCCGCCCAGCGCGCGGGCCGACGAGGCGAAGCCGCCGAACCAGTCGAAGAACAGCGGCTCCCAGCGCAGCGCCTCTCCGCCCTGGCGCAGCATGGCGAGGGCGGTGTCCAGCAGGCGCTGGTCAGCGGCCTCGCCGAGGCTCAGGACGCCCAGTCGCGTCAGGAAGGCGGCCCTCAGTTCGCGGATATAGGCCGGGCCGAAACCGTTCAGGGCCTCGGTCAGGGGTTCGGCATCGGCAACCAGCTTCAAGGCTCCGCCGAGCTGGGTCAGGGCCCAGAACACCGCCTCGGGCTGGCGGGCGAAGGCGTAGAGGCCGGTCCGGTCGAAATAGGCGGCGGTGAAGCCGGGCTCATAGTGCGGCAGGAACCGCCACGGGCCGTAGTCGAAACTCTCGCCGGTGACGTTGAGATTGTCGGTATTCAGCACGCCGTGGACGAAGCCGGCGGCGATCCAGCGGGCGGTCAGGCGCGCCGAAGCCTGGACCACCGCGCCCAACAGACCGGCCACGTCGCCGCCGGCGACGTCAGGGTGATAGAGGGCACGCGCGTGCTCGACGAGGGCGGCGACCATGTCGGGCCGCTCCAGATACGCCGCCCGCTGGAAGGTGCCGAAGCGGATATGGCTGTGCGAGAGCCGCGTCAGCACGGCCGAACGCGTCGGCGACGGCTCGTCTCCGCGCTCGAGGGCCTCGCCGGTCTCGATCAGCGAGAAGGCGCGGCTGGTCGGCACGCCCAGCGTTTCCAGCATGGCGGCGGCCAGCACCTCGCGCACGCCGCCCTTCAGCGTCAACCGGCCGTCTCCGGCCCGCGACCACGGCGTCTGGCCGGATCCTTTTGTTCCCAGGTCGAGGAGCCGACTTTTGGGCGCGCTATCGCTCGCGACGCGGTCGCTCTCTGCTTGAGCGCCGAAGGGCGCGCTATCGCTCGCGACGCGGTCGCTCTCTGCTTGAGCGCCGAAGGGCGCGCTATCGCTCGCGACGCGGTCGCTCTCTGCTTGAGCGCCGAGGGGCGCTTCGCGCATCTGGGCCGCGAGAAAGCCGCGGCCGTCGCCCAGATCGGGATTGTAGGTGCGGAACTGGTGGCCGTGATAGCGCATGGCGATCGGTCCGGGCTGGCCCGGCAGCGGCTCGAACCGGCCGAAATGGGCGATCCATTCGGCATCGGTCAGCATCTCCAGCCCCACGCTCGCGGCCGCGCGGTCGTTGCGGACCCGCAGGATCGTCTGCGGAAAGTCCGCCGCCCGGACCGGATCGCCATAGTCCTCGCCCAGATCGGGGAAACGCGGCTCGGGGTGATAGGCGGGGGAGACGGGCAAAATCAGTCCCGCGGAAGATTCGGTAGTTTGGCGGGCTCGGCGGCGCCGCCCTGGAAGGTCGCCCAGTCCCCGCCGTCCGGCGGCACCGGCAAGCCCGAAACGATGTCGTCGGTCGGATTGGCATCGATGCCATGCCCCTGACGATGCAGATGCGCCTTGGCGATCATATTGGCCGAGATGGGCGCCGTCAGCAGCAGGAAGATCGTGATCAGCAACTCGTGCGCCGACCAGGCCTGCCCCGAGGCCGGGAAATAGACCATCGAGGCGATCAGGCAGCCTCCGACGCCCAGGGTGGTGGCCTTGGTCGGACCATGCAGCCGGGTCATCAGGGACGGCAGCCGGGCCAGGCCCCAGGACCCGACCAGGGTGAACGCCCCGCCGAAGACCAGCAGGACGGCGATGAGAATTTCTGCGGCCAGGCTCATTCGACGATGTCTCCCCGAAGCAGGAATTTGCAGTAGGCGACCGTGGCCACGAAGGCGACCATGGCCAGCAACAGGGCCGACTCGAAATAGGTCGCTGTCGCCTCGGCAACACCGAACAACATGATCAGGGCGATGACATTGATCGTCAGGGTGTCGACCGCGAGGATGCGGTCCGCCGAGGTCGGACCCCGCACCAACCGGAACAGGCTGAGCAGGATCGCCAGACTGACGCAGGCCAGGGCGAAGGCCAGCGACCAGGACAGGATTGAGCCGGTCATCGGAACACCTTCAGCAGACGGGCCTCATAGCGTTGTTTGATGCGCGCGACCTCGGCCTCGGGGTCGGCGACGTCGAGGGCGTGAACCAGCAGGGCCCGGCCGTCGGCGGAGACGTCGCTGCTCACCGTCCCCGGGGTCAGGCTGATCGTGCCGGCCAGCACGGTGATGGCCTCGGCGGAGCGCAGTTCGATCGGCACCACCAGCCAGCGCGAACGCAGGTCGCGGTTGCGCCGGGTCAGGATGATCCAGGCGACATGGAAATTGGCCACGACAATGTCGAACAGGACGATCGCGAGATAGGCCATCAGATCGGGGCCGAAGCGGATACGCGGCCGGTCGGGCCAGTAGCGGCTGGTGATCAACGGAATCAGCACTGCGAACACCAGGGCCAGAAACAGCGCACCGAAGCTCAACTCGTTGACCAGCAGCATCCAGAACACCAGCAGCAGGACGCTCAGGGCCGGGTGGGGCAACAGACGGCGGATCATCGGCGGCCTCCCGCGGTCTCGCCGAGGACGGCGGCGATATACTGCTGTGGCTCGAACAACTGGGCGGCGGTCGCCTCGGTATAGGCCGTCACCGGCCCGCCCAGCACAGTCAGGGCCGCCAGCCCCGCCAGCAGGCTGGCCACCGTCAGCACGCCGGCCGTCCGGCCGCGCAGGTCCCGCTGAGGTATCTCACCTTCGATCGAGGCGCTCTTCCAGAATATCCGGCTCCCCGCGCGGGCGAAGGCCAGCACCCCGATCAAGGTTGTGATCAGGATCGTCGCCCAGATCCAGGCCGCCTCCGGTGCCGCTCGCACGCCGTCGAGGATCAGCAGCTTGCCGATGAAGCCCGACAACGGCGGCAGGCCGACGACGCCGATCGCCGCCAGCAAGAACAGCCCGGACAGCAGTTCCGACTGACAGAACCGCGGGCCGACGGTCAGGGCGTCCCCGTGCTGGCCCCGCCGCTTGGCGATCAGATCGACGACAAGGAACAGGGCCGCCCCCGCGAGGGTCGAATGCAGCACATAGTAGAGGGCCGGGCCCATGGCCTCGACTCGGAAGACCGAGATGGCGCTGAGCAACACACCCATCGAGCCGATCACCGACCAGGCGGCCATCTCCCTGAGAGTGCGGGCGGCGAACAGGCCGAGGAAGCCGACCACGATCGTGATCAGGGCCGCCGGCAGCAGCCAGGGCCCGGCCAGGAAGGCGAGCGGGCCGGCGTCCTCGCCGAAGATCAGGGTTCCCGTGCGGATGAGGGCATAGGCCCCGACCTTGGTCATGATGGCGAACAGGGCGGCGACGGCGCAGGTCGTCGCCGCATAGGCCCCGGGCAGCCAGAAATGCAGCGGGACCAGCGCCGCCTTGAGGGCGAACACCACCGTCAGCATCAGGCCCGCAGCCGCGATCAGCCCCTGGTCTCCCGGCGGCGCGGCTGCGATTCGAACCGCCAGATCCGCCATGTTCAGCGTGCCGGTGACGCCGTAAAACAGTCCGACGCCGACCAGGAACAGGCTCGAGCCGACCAGGTTGATGACGACATAGTGCACGCCCGCCTTCAATCGCTGCGGACCCTGCCCGTGCAGCAGCAGGCCATAGGAGGCGATCAGCAGCACCTCGAAGAAGACGAACAGGTTGAACAGGTCGCCGGTCAGAAAGGCGCCGTTCAGGCCCAGCAGCTGGAACTGGAACAGGGGGTGGAAATGCCAGCCCTTGCGATCCACGCCGGTGACCACGGCATAGATCATGACCGCCAGCGCCAGGACTGCGGTCAGCAGCAGCATCATGGCCGACAGCCGGTCCAGCACCAGCACGATGCCGAATGGTGCGCGCCAGTTGCCGAGGGCATAACTCTCGGTCGCGCCGCCCGCGGCGTGAACCGTCAGAGTCGCGGCGATGGCGACGAGCGCCGCACACGAGCCGAGCGAGATCAGGCGCGAGAGGGCCAGCCGGTGCCTGAGGGCCAGCAGGGTGACCGACCCCAGCACCGTCGGCAGGATCACAGCGGCGACGACGAGGGTGGAGATGGCGGGGCTCACGGCCGGTCCCCCCCGCCTTCGCGTCCGTCGACCTGGTCGGTGCCGATCTCGAGGTAGGTCCTGAGCGCCAGCACGACCACGAAGGCGGTCATGCCAAAGGCGATGACGATGGCGGTCAGCACCAGGGCCTGGGGCAGGGGATCGGTATAACTCTCGGCTGCCTTGTCGTAGATCGGCGGCCGGTTAATCACGAGCCGTCCCATGGCGAACAGGAACAGATTGATGGCGTAAGACAGGAAGGCCAGTCCCAGCACCACCGGGAAGGTTCGCCCGCGCAGCACCAGATAGACGCCGGCGGCGGTCAGAACGGCGATGGCCGAGGCGACGAGCAACTCCAAGGTCATCGGCCGGCCTCCGTCGGCGCGGCGGCCGGTTCGTTGCGCCCCGGATCGACGTCCATGGCCGTCAGGGTCTCCGACGGCGGCTGCTTCTCGGCCCGCTGGGCGACCTGTGACAGTTGGGCCAGGGCCAGCATCACCGCGCCGATGACGGTCAGGGCCACGCCGATGTCGAACAGTATGGCCGTGGCCAGCTCGAACTCTCCGATCAGCGGCAGGCTGAAATAGTCAAAGGCGCTGGTCAGGAAGGGAGCCCCGAACGCCATCGCGCCGAGCCCGGTGAGCGCGGCGATCAGCACCCCGGCCCCGATCATGGAGTGGTGGTCGGCGCGCAGGCGCTGGTCGGCGAAGGTGAAACCCGAGGCCATGTACTGCATCAGGATGGCGATCGAGAAGACCAGGCCGGCGATGAAGCCGCCGCCGGGCTGGTTGTGTCCACGCAGGAAGATGAAGAGTCCGACCATCACCGCCAGCGGCAGCAGCAGGCGGGTGGCCACGACCACCATCATCGGATGGTGTTCGGGCGACCGCACCGTGTCCGGCTTCCAGCGGTCCAGCCGCCGGCCGCTGGCCCCCATCTCGACACTCTCCAGCATGGCGAAGATGCCGAGCGCGGCGATCCCCAGCACGATAATCTCGCCGAAGGTGTCGAAGCCGCGGAAGTCGACCAGGATGACGTTGACGACATTGGTGCCGCCACCGCCAGAGTAGGCATTGTCCCAGAAATAGCCCGAGATGCTGTCCAGCGGCCGGGTCATAACCGCCCAGGCGGCACCGCCAACGCCCAGACCGGCGGCCACCGCGACCCCGCCGTCGCGAATTCGCCGCCATGGCCGGCTCTCGACCGGTGTCTCCTTGGGCAGCAGGTTCAGCGCCAGCAACATCAGCAGAATGGTGACCACCTCGACCGAAATCTGCGTCAGGGCCAGGTCCGGGGCCGACAGATGGACGAAGGCCAGGGAGATGATCAGGCCGATGATGCCGATGTAGATCAGCGAGATGTAGCGCGCCCGGTGGGTCAGGACGACCAGGGCGGTGGCTGTGACGAGGGCGATCCAGGCCACCACGGCGACGGGCGAAGCGGGCACGCCGGCCCGGCGGCCGGCGACGTAGTCTCCGGTCAGAAAGCCCGCAAAACCCACCACGACGGCGGTCCCGATCAGCGCCGCCATCGCCCGCTGGAGCGAGCCGTTTTGAAGCGCGTCGACGCCGCGTCTGCTGGCCACTGCGGCCGACGCAACGGCTTGGTCGAACAAGCATTTGGCGTCGGGCAGGCGGGCGGCGATCCACAGCCGCTCCAGCCGCCTGTGGTTCATCAGGGCCAGAACACCGAGGCCGATGGCGGCGAGGCTCATGAACAGGGCCGGCTTCACCCCATGCCAGAGCGCAAGCTCGACATAGGGCAGCGCGCCGTTGGTCACCGCGCCCGCGACCCGGTTCACCAGCGGTCCGGCCACGAGGGCGGGGGCCAGGCCGATCACCACCACCAGGGCCGCCAGCACAGCCGGCGGGCCCCAAAGACCGATGCCCGGATCGTGCGGCGTCTTCGGATAGTCGTCGCGGCGCGGTCCGAAATAGACGTGCACAATATAGCGCAGGGAATAGGCCACCGACAGCGTCGCCCCCAGTGTAGCCAGCACCGGAAAGACCCAGGCCTGGCCGAGCCAGCTTGTGTAGGTGGCCTCCGCCAGCATCATTTCCTTCGAAATAAAACCGTTCAGCGGGGGGAAGCCGGCCATCGACAGGCCCGCCACCAGCGCCAGCGTGCCGGCTATCGGCATCAGGCCGAACAGCCCGCCCAGCCGTTTGAGATCGCGGGTTCCGGCCTCATGGTCGACGATGCCGGCGTTGAGGAACAGGGCGGCCTTGAACGTGGCGTGGTTGATAATGTGAAACACCCCGACCAGCGCCGCCATCGGGGTGCCGATGCCGAACAGCATGGTCAGGAACCCGAGGTGGCTGATGGTCGAATAGGCGAGCAGGCCTTTCAGATCGTCCTTGAACAGGGCCACGCAGGCGGCGAACACCATGGTCACCAGGCCGGTGGTGGCCACGATCAGGAACCAGGCCTCGGTCCCCGCCAGCACCGGCCACAGCCGGGCCAGCATGAAGATACCAGCCTTCACCATCGTCGCCGAATGCAGATAGGCGCTGACAGGCGTCGGCGCGGACATGGCGTGCGGCAGCCAGAAATGGAACGGGAACTGCGCCGACTTGGTGAAACAGCCCACGAGGATCAGCAGCAGGGCCGGCAGGTAGAGCGGCGAGGCCTGGATCGCCTCGCCCTGCTGCAGGATCACTGTCAGGTCATAGGAGCCGGCGATATTGCCGAGGATCAGCAGCCCCGCGATCAGGGCCAGACCGCCGCCGCCGGTGACGAACAGCGCCATCCGCGCGCCCTGCCGCGCCTCGGGCAGATGCCGCCAGAAGCCGATCAGCAGGAAGGACGTCAGACTGGTCAGTTCCCAGAAGATCAGCAGCAGCAGAATGTTGTCTGAAATCACGATGCCCAGCATCGCGCCCTGGAACAGCAACAGATAGGTGAAGAACCGCCCCATCGGATCGGCCGCCGACAAATAGAAACGGGCATAGACGATGACCAGCAGGCCGATGCCGAGGATCATGCCCGCGAACATCAGCCCCAGCGGATCGAGGAACAGGCTGGCGTTCAGCCCCAGCGCGGGAATCCACGGCACACTGGCCTGGATCGTCTCGCCCGCCATCACCGTCGGCACCATGCTGGCCAGCACGATCAGGGCCGTAAGCGTCACCGCCCCTGCGGCGAGGGCGGCGACGTTCCGGCCGAACCGAATGGCAAGGGCTGGAGCCAGGGCCCCCAGCAGAGGCAGAAGAGCGAGTACAAACAGCAAGTATCGGCCTCGGAATCGGGGGCAGGCGGGGCGCTACCCGTCCTTGTTAGAACGTGACGGCTACGATTTCTCCCCCGCTTGAAAAATTGTCGCAGTCCGAGTCGGTGCCGGACGGCGGGGCCGCGATCCCTACACCGCTTCATCGGCCGGGAAGCTCGGAGATTGTGCGGATTTTGCCCACCCGCGACCGGATACTGCGGAATAGCGGGCCAATATTGACGTAAGGTCATCCGCTTTTGTCGCTTTTACGTCACAGTCACGGCCGGGGCGGGGCGGAAACAGGGCCGCGGCGAGCGTGGCTGCTTGTGGGTATGCGCGGCTTGGACTACGCCGGAAGCTGGTTTTCCGCGCTCCGCAAGAAGAGTTCGGACCAGGGATCAGGAAACGCCGCGGTCGACCGTCGCTGACGGAGTCCCGGCCCATGTCGGGGAGCGACCATGCGCCTTACCAACCTTCTTCGCACCACTGTGTCGGCGGCCGTCGTCGGTGCCTGCGCCTTCGGCTTCGCCGGCGTCGCCTCGGCCCAGTCGGCACCAGAGGAACGCGCGACGACGATCGACGACATCATCGTCACCGCCCAGAAACGCGAGCAGAACCTGCAGGACGTGCCGATCGTGGTCACCACCCTGTCGGCTGAAACCCTTCAGGACGCCGGCGTGCGCGACATCAAGGACCTGCAGATCCTGACGCCCGGCCTGGTGGTCACCTCTACCTCGTCGGAAGCTTCGACCACCGCCCGCATCCGCGGCGTCGGCACCGTCGGCGACAACCCCGGCCTGGAAAGTTCCGTCGGCATCGTCATCGACGGTGTTTATCGCTCGCGCAACTCGGTCGGCTTCGGCGATCTGGGCGAACTTGCCCGCATCGAAGTCCTGAAGGGTCCGCAAGGCACGCTGTTCGGCAAGAACACCTCGGCGGGCGTCATCAACATCATCACCCAGGCGCCGTCGTTCACGCCTGGCTTCAATGCCGAGATCACCGGCGGCAACTATGGCCAGTTGGGCGTCTCGGGGTCGGTGACCGGCCCGATCAGCGACACTCTGGCCTTCCGCCTCTACGCCGGACGTCGCGTGCGAGATGGTTTCTACGAAGTGAACACGGGCGACGGCCCGCGTCCCGAAACCACGGACAACAACTCGGACTACGGCACCGTCCGCGGACAACTGCTGTGGTTGCCGAACGACAACACCTCTATTCGCCTGATTGCCGACTATTCGACCCGCGACGAGTTCTGCTGCGCCGCCGTGCAGATCCGCACCGGCCCGACCTTTCCGTTCATTGACGGGCTCTCAATCGGCACGGGGCAAACCCCGCCGGCCGCCGGCTTCGGTCCGCTGCCATTCACGCGGCAAGCCTTCACCAACCGTTCAACCTATCAGTCGATTGAGGATCGCGGTATCTCGCTTGAAGCCAACATCGACATCCCGTCCATGTTCGGCGGCGCGACGCTGACCTCGGTCACCTCGGCCCGCAAGTGGAGCACCTCGAACGGCCAGGACGCCGACTTCACTGGCGCGGACATTGCCTACCGCGTCGAGGACGGACAGTTTGGCGCCACCGTCGATAACCTGACCCAAGAACTGCGTCTGGCCGGTTCCAGCGATCGCCTTGACTGGCTGGTCGGTTTCTTCGCCACCAAGGAAGACATCGAGCGCGGCGACACCTTCTACCTGGGTGCCGACTACACGCCGATGTTGTCCTTCCTGCTGTCGGCTGCGTTCAATGCCGGGAACCCGGCCATTCCGATCAGCCCAGGCATCATCGGCTGCTTTACCCGCCCCGGTCAGACCGCCGCCTTCCTCGGCGGATGCCTGGGCACCGGCGGCAGCCAACCCGTCGCCAGCCCGCTGGCCGCGACCGGCCCTGTGTTCACCGTCGGGCAGACCTTCAACGATGACTACACGCAGGAATCGACGTCCTTCGCGTTCTTCACCAACAACACCTGGCGCGTGACCGACGCTTTCGACATCACGTTGGGCCTGCGCTACACGATCGACGACAAGAGCCTGGAAGGAACGCAGGTCAACACCAACGGCAACGGTGCGACCTGCAACGCGGCCCTGGTCAACGCGGCCGCCATCGGCGGTGTGTTTGGCGCCGCTGCCCCGGGCATCATCGGCCGTTTCTGCCTGCCGTGGACCAACTCGGCCTTCAACAACCGCGTCGTCAACGAACAGACGGACGACGGTGAACTGTCGGGCACGATCAAGGCCGCCTACCGCCTGAACGACCAGATCTTGACCTATGTGTCCTATGCCCGCGGCTACAAGAGCTTCGGCTACAACCTGGATCGGGTGCAGACCGGAATCACGCCGGCCGCCTCGCTGTTCTTCCCGTCCGAGATCGTCGACAGCTACGAAGCCGGGGTGAAGACGACGCTGCTGAACCGCACCCTGCTGCTGAACGCCACCTACTACGATCAGACATTCTCGAACTTCCAGCTCAACACCTTCCTCGGCACCTCCTTCGTCGTCGAGACCATCCCCGAGCTGACCTCGCGCGGCGTTGACGCCGACTTCGTCTGGTTCAGCCCGATCGAGGGCCTGAGCTTCCAGGGCGGCGTCACCTACACCAAGGCCGAGTACAGCGACTTCACCGCCGCCGACCTGTTCAATCCTGGCAACTTCCCGCAGCTGTCTCTGCTGCCGGGCGCAACGGCGTCCTTCGCGCCCGAGTTTTCGGGCTCGCTCTCGATCAACTTCGATCGCGGCATCGGCAACGGCCTGCGCACCGGCTTCAGCCTGGCCGCCAAATACATGGACGACTACAACACCGGCTCGGACCTGCTGCCCTTCAAGCTGCAGGAAGGCTTCACGACAGTGAACGGCCGGATCATGCTGGGCACGGAAGACGAGCGCTGGACTATGGAGTTCTTCGTCCAGAACCTGACCGACGAAGAGTACACCCAGGTCACCTTCAACGGCTTCCTGCAGGGCGACGCCTTCCCCAACCGGACGACCGCCCAGCCTAACGGGACCTTCTACAATCCGGCGACGGACACCCAGACCTACAACGCCTTCCTCGGCGCCCCGCGCACATATGGCGCGACCCTGCGCTTCAAATACTAGCACCGACCGTCCCAAGGCGGACGACGGAGCCGGCCGGGGGCAACCCCGGCCGGTTTTCTTTTGGCCGGCGCGCGCTTCCCGCAGCGAGGGACGAACCCGAGGATCGCCGTATGAGCGGAACCCTCAGAGTGGGTATCGGCGGCTGGACCTGCGCGCCGTAACGCGGGGTATTCCAGCCCTGGCCATGGAGCCAGAAGCGCAAGCTGGAGTCCGCGTCCGGCAAGCCGGCCTCGATCAAGATCAACGGCACCTGTTTTTACGGCTTCGGGCCCGAGACCTGGATGATGTGGCGCGCCGAGGCGCCGGAGCGGCCGTGCATCGAACAGGAAACCTCTGATCTCAGATACGCGCGTCCGATGTCGAGCCGCGAGGACGAGCCGACCGGTATGACCGCCGAGCTCGACGTGGCACCGAGCAGACCCGGGGCCGGGCGAAGAGCGGCGATGTGTTCGCCTATTTCATCGCCGCAGCGCAGGTGGGGAACCCTGGCGCGGCGCAGGCGCTGATCAGAACGCTCGGCTGAGACCATTGCGCCGCCCCGTCCGCGCGCTCAATTGAGCCCGGCCATCCAGGAGCCTCCCCATGCCCATCGCCACCCGCGCCTTCGCCGCCACGTCCAGCGACGCCCCGCTGTCGCCGTTCAGCCTCGATCGGCGCGATCCGGGTCCGGACGATGTGGCCATCGAGATCAAATTCGCGGGCGTCTGCCACTCGGACCTGCACATCGTGAAGAACGATCTGGGCAATACGACCTATCCGATCGTGCCGGGTCACGAGATCGCGGGCGTGGTGACGTCGGTGGGCGGGAACGTCTCCCGCTTCAAGGTCGGCGACCGGGTCGGTGTCGGCTGCATGGTCGACAGCTGCCGGCAGTGCACACCCTGTCTGGACGGCGAGGAGCAATACTGCGTCCCCGGCATGACGCAGACCTATGGCTCGCCCGATCCCAAGGGTGAGGCGGTGGGCCAGAAGATCACACAGGGCGGATACGCCACCGCCATCGTGGTCGACCAGAACTATGTCGTGACCATCCCCGACAGCATTCCGCTGGACGCCGCCGCGCCGCTGTTGTGCGCCGGGATCACCACCTATTCGCCGTTGCGGTACTGGAAGGTGGGTCCAGGCTCGAAGGTCGCCGTCGTCGGACTAGGCGGTCTGGGCCATATGGCGGTCAAACAGGCGGCGGCCATGGGGGCGGAGGTCACCGTGCTGTCGACCTCGGACCGCAAGAAGGCGGACGCCGAGCGGATGGGGGCCAAACATTTCCTGATCAACTCCGACAAGGCGGCGATGCAGGCGGCGGGCGAGAGCTTCGACCTGATCATCAACACCGTTTCGGCCACGCACGAGATCGCCAGCCATGTGAACCTGCTGGCCAAGGACGGCACCATGGTCATGCTGGGCCTGACCACCGAGGGCCTGCCGGTCTATGCCATGGGCCTGTTGTGGCGGCGCCGGGCGGTGGCCGGATCGCTGATCGGCGGCATCCGCGAGACCCAGGAGATGCTGGACTTTTGCGCCGAGCACGGCCTGGCCTGCGACATCGAGGTGATCGCCCCGGATCAGATCAACGACGCCTATGCGCGGCTGCAGAAGTCCGATGTGCGGTATCGGTTCGTGCTGGATATGGCGAAGATCTAATCCTGCAATCCTCCCCCATCGGGGGAGGTGGCGCGGCGCGCCTCTGCGCCGTGACGGAGGGGGCCGACCGCAAATGCGGCGTTTGAGCTTAGCCCCCTCCACCGCTTCGCGGTCCCCCTCCCCCGATGGGGGAGGATTTGCTCCACCCTTTCCGCGCCACTCCGCACCCGCTACACCTCTCGCTGAACAGGCCCCGCGTCAGACGGGGCCGTCAGGGACAGGAAACGCATATGGCTCGAGTGGCTCTGGTCACGGGCGGCACCCGCGGCATCGGCAAGGCGATTGTGCAGCGGTTGAAGGAAGACGGCATGTCCGTCGCCGCCGGCTATTCCGGCAATGTGGAGGCGGCCGAGGCCACCGCGCGCGCGCTGGGCGTCATGGTGGTCAAGGGCAACGTCGGCTCCTATGACGACTGTGCCCGCGCCGTCGCTGACGTGGAGGCCGAGCTGGGCCCCATCGACGTGCTGATCAACAACGCCGGCATCACTCGCGACGGCTTCTTCCACAAGATGAGCGCCGACCAGTGGTCCGACGTCATCCGCGTCAACATGGACAGCGTCTTCAACATGACGCGTCACGTGATCAACGGCATGCGCGACCGGGGCTTCGGCCGGATCGTCAACATCTCCTCGATCAACGGCCAGAAGGGCCAGATCGGCCAGACCAACTATTCCGCCGCCAAGGCCGGGATGATCGGCTTCACCAAGGCGCTGGCGCTGGAGAACGCGCGAAAAGGCGTCACCGTCAACTGCATCGCCCCCGGCTATATCGACACCGAAATGGTCGGGGCCATGGACGAGAAGGTGCTGGCCGGCATCATCGCCCAGATCCCCGTGGGGCGGCTCGGCAAGGGCGAGGAGATCGCCGACATGGTGTCCTGGCTGTCAGGCGAGCGTGCCGGATATGTCACAGGCTGCACCCTGTCACTGAATGGCGGTCAGTATCTGGTCGGCTGACCCCGACCTGCCCAAAATCCGCCGCTCGACGGTTTCACGATTGACACCATGGAGTTGACGGCGAGGGTCAGAACGGCGCGAAGCCCGCTTCCGACCGCGATGGCTATGTCCGTCGTGGCCGTTGCCGCGTCGCTGTCGCTGCTCTTCGGGAGCGCTGCCCAGGCCCAGACGCGGGGCAACGCCCAGGCCGAGCAAAGCCGGACCCTGCGCGACCGCGCGACGGGGCCGGGCGCGACGCCCGACTCCGGTCGTTATGTCACCGATTCCGGCGAGGCCTTTATCCTCGACCGTTCGGGCCAGCGCCCCCTGCTGCGTTTTGACCGGCGCGACGAGACCTGGGTCCTGCGCCCCACCCCGGCACCGCGCGGCGACGTGGTCTATCGCAACGATGCGGGCGAGCAGGTCCTGCGGGTCACGCCGGGTGGCGGCCTGACGATCTACACGCCCCGCGCGCCCGGCGGTTCGCCCGCCTCCTTTGCCGGCGCGGGCCAGAGCCTGTCGCCGCCGACGCTGGGCCCGGCCCAACTGTTCCAGTTGATGACCCGGCGCAGCCACATGGTCAGCCAGTCGCTGGGCCGGCTGGTCGAGATCAATGTCGACACCAATCAGAACGCCGAAGGCCTCACGGTCGAGGCGCTGATCCTGTCCACCGATGCCATCCTGCGCATCGCGCGTTCGCCGACGGCGCGGGAGTCGCTGAACCAGTTGCGCCGGATCAGCATCGTCCAGGGCCCGCGCGCCTCGGTCGTCTATGCGCGCGGCGAGCTGCGGATCACCGTGTCGCCGAACGAGGGCACAGCCGGCCGCCCCTCCTCGCTCCGCGTCGTCCGGGCCTTCCTGCCCCAACCCTGAAGCTCAGCCTGCGAAGCCGTCCTTGGCTTTCCGCAGGGCCGCGAATTCCGCGAGGTCCCGGGCGCGCAGAAAGGGATTGAAAGCCTTCTCCTGGCCGAGGGTGGTCGGCACGGTCGATTGCCGGCGTTCCGTGGCCGCGAAGATCGTCGCCGCCCGTGCCGCCAGCTCCGGCCTGTCGTCAAGGCTGAGCGCGAAACGGGCGTTCGAGGCGGAGTATTCGTGGGCGCACCAGATGACCGTCTCGTCCGGCCAGGCGGCCAAGGTCTGCAAACTGTCCCACATTTGATCGGGAGTGCCCTCGAACAGACGCCCGCAACCGAGCACGAACAACACGTCGCCGACGAAGGCCTGGCTGTCCGCGACCGACCGGTAGACGATATGCCCCAAGGTGTGACCCGGGGTATCGGTCACCTCCAGCACGGTGTCGCCCAGCGCCACCGTGTCCCCGCCGGCCACGACCCGATCCAGAGGCGCAGCCTTGCGAACCTCTTCCGGGCCGGTGATCACACATCCCGTCTCGGCCTGAAGCCGCGCATTGCCCTGGGTGTGATCGGGGTGCCAGTGGGTGTTCAGGACGTGGTCCAGCCGCCCCCAGCCCGAGCGTTCGAGATCGGCCAGTATGGCCTCGGCGTCCGGTGAATCGATCGTGGCGACCGCGCCGGACCCGACGTCGCGGACCAGCAGGCCGTAGTTGTCGTTCAGACAGGCAAACAGGCGCACATCCAGGGTCATGACCGCATTCTAGCAGCGGCCCCTCGCCCGGCCTATGGTGACCGTATGCGACGCAGTATCGAGGACCTCCGCATCTTCTACGGCGAGCCCACCGGGGCGCTGGCGCGACGATTGCTGGCCCGCCGTCTGAACGACGCCTGGGGCGAGGCGACCAACAGCGACGTGCTGGGGCTGGGCTATGCGACGCCTTGGCTGGACGCCTTCGTCGGCGCCCGCCGGGTGGTGGCGGCCATGCCGGGCGGCCAAGGGGTCGAGCGGTGGCCCTCGGCCGGCAAGAACCGCGCGCTTCTGGTGGACGATCGCGCCCTGCCCTTCGCCGCCGGATCATTTGACCGCATCCTGCTGGTCCATGCGCTTGAGGAGGCCGACGATCCCAAGGCGCTTTTGCTCGAGGCCGTGCGGGCCCTGTCGCCGGCCGGTCGCATCATCCTGATCGCCGCGGCGCGGGGCGGGCTGTGGTCGCGCGTCGAAGCCACCCCGTTCGGTCACGGCCGCCCGTTCACGCGCCGCCAGCTGGAGCGGCTGGTTCGCGACGCGGGGCTGGAGCCGACGGCCTGGTCCCAGACCCTCTATGTCCCGCCCTGGGGTCCGCTGCTGCCGCTGGCGGACGGGTTCGAGCAGGTCGGACGGCGCGTCCTGCCGGGGGCTGCGGGCGTCATCTTGCTGGAGGCCGCGCGCCACGCCTATGCCCGGATCCGTCCGAGCGGCGCCGTGGCGGCCGCGCCGGTGCGGACGCCAGGTTTGCAGCCGCAGCCCGCCCAGCGGTCGCCACGCGATGCGGCACCCCGGAATGATGTTGGAGCCTGATTCACGGCATCGGCAAAATCGCGAAGCGATTCCTCCTCAACCGATCAGGCTCTCGCTGGCGCAAACGGCCGAACGGCCCTAAAGGGCGGGCCATGCAGCGACTGATCCTGATGCGTCACGGCGAGGCGGAACGGGCGGCGGGCTCCGGCCGCGACCGCGACCGCCCCCTGTCCAGCCGGGGCCGGGCCGACGCCGCCGCCATGGGACGCGCTCTGGCCGCTCGCGGGATGCGCCCCGATCTGGCCGTGATCTCTCCGGCGGCGCGCACGCTCCAGACCTGGGACCTGCTGCACGACGCCTTCGGCGACGTTCAGGTCCGCGCGGACGAACTCCTCTACAATGGCGGCTCCGAAATCCTTCGACGCTTCATCGAGGCGGCCGAGGACGAGGCGGGTTGCCTGATGGTGGTGGCCCACAATCCGGGCGTCCACCTGCTGGCCCTGGAATATCTGACCGAGAGCGCGGCCTCGCCGTCGATTCTGGACCGGATGACCGGGGGCTTCCCGCCCGGCGCGGCGGCGATCTTCGCGGTCGATCCGGCGGGGCGATGCGTATTCGAGGGTTATCTCCAGCCACGTGATCTGGTCGAATGAGCGACATCGCCTACAAGCTGGTGGACCGCGCCGAATGGGAGGCGTCCGGCGACCCCTACGCCGGATCGGCTGTGGATCGGGCCGACGGCTACATCCACTTGTCGACGTCCGGGCAGTTGGCCGAAACGGCCGCCAGACACTATCGCGACAGGGGCGACCTGCTGCTGGTGGCCGTCGATCTGTCGGTGCTGGGCGAGACCCTGAAACTGGAGCCGTCGCGTGGCGGTGACCTGTTCCCGCACATCCACGGCGTCCTGCCCCACGCGGCGGTTCCGGGGCTGCGATCCCTGTCCGTGGATGGGGAGGGCGTGATGCGTTTCGACGACGGAGCGGTGGGATGGCCCTGAGCGATCTCGGAACCGCCCTGCTGCGCTGGATGGACGCGGAAACCGCGCATGAGCTGGCGATTCGCGCCATTCAGGTCCTGCCCCTGCCCGCGCCCGTCGCCGACGATCCGGTCCTGGCCACGGCCGTAGGCCCATTGGAACTGCCCAACCCCGTCGGTCTGGCAGCCGGGCTGGACAAGAACGGCGTGGCGCTGCGGGGCTTGTCGCGACTGGGCTTCGGCTTCGTCGAATGTGGCTCGGTGACGCCACGCGCCCAGCCGGGCAATCCCAAGCCGCGCCTGTTCCGCCTGAGCGAAGACCGGGCGATCATCAACCGGATGGGCTTTAACAACGCGGGTCTGGAGGCCTTTGCCGTCCGGCTGGCGGCGCGCCCCGCAAACGCCGTGATCGGGGCAAATCTGGGCGCCAACAAGGATACAGAGGACAAGGCGGCGGACTATGTGGCCGGCCTGATCAGGTTGAAGGGCCTGGCCGACTATGTGACGGTCAACGTCTCTTCGCCCAACACGCCGGGACTGCGCGCCTTGCAGGGACGGACGGCGCTGGACGACCTGCTGGGCCGTTTGGCCGAGGCGCGCGGCGGCGACGCGACCCCTGTCTTCCTCAAGATCGCCCCCGATCTGACCGCCGCGGAGATCGCCATGGTGGTCGAGGCCGCCCTGGATCACCGCATCGACGCCCTGATCGTGTCCAACACCACGCTGGATCGGCCGGCGACCCTGCGCTCGCCCCATCGCGACGAGGCCGGCGGCCTGTCGGGCGAAGCGCTGAAGGACCGGGCCATGGCCGCCCTGCGCGCGGCAGCGGATGCCTCGGACCGCCGGCTGCCTTTGATCGCCGTCGGCGGCATCGGGTCGGGACAGGACGCCTGGGACCGGATTCGCGCCGGCGCCTGCGCCGTTCAAATCTATTCCGCCCTGATCTACGAGGGTCCAGGACTGGTCGGGCGCATCAAGCTCGACCTCGCCGCCCGTCTGCGCGCCGAGGGGTTTTCCACAGTCTCCGAGGCCGCCTCAACCCCGCGTTGACGGAGCGTTAGGGCAAGCCGGGTCATGATGGCGGGAAGGGCTGTAACGCCCATCCTCGGGGACCTGCATGGCGATCGCCCAAGCCGACATGCCTTCCGCCGCGTCCGACGACTGGACAGCGGCCATCCGCCAGCGGCGCAAGGCGCTGTTGCAGCGGATGAGCATGGCCGCGGCCGTCGCTCTGGTCTTCAGCCCGATCCTGAGCTGGACCCTCTGCGTCGGCTGGGTCCTCGGCTATTTCACTATTCAGCTTCTCGAACTCTGGCTTTTTTCGCCGGTCAACCAGGGCAAGGTCGAGCGTCTGCGCGGCGCGCGTTTCCTGGCCGCCAACGTCCTCCTGCTGGGCAATGTATTTTATTTCGGCAGCCTGTCGGTGCCGCTGTGGTTGGTGGGCGGGCCCATGGGCGGCATCTGCGCGGCCATGCTGCTGTCGGCGGGCACGATCTATGCGATGATCAACGCGCCTCGTTCGAAGGCGGTGTTGGCCCTGACGGTCACGCCGCACTTCCTCTACCTGGCCGCCACGCCGGTTTTCATGGCCATGTTCGGAGCGTCTCCCGGCTTCGTGACCGCCGCCGCCATCGCGGTCGGCGTCTTCATCACCTATTGCCTGTCAACCTGGCAGCGCATGAACCATGCGCGCGTCGCCGAAAGCGCGGCCCGCGTCGAAGCCGAAGAGAAGTGCGCCGGCGCCGAGCGGATCATGGAAGGCCGGGGTGCCTTCCTGGCCGCCATCGGCCATGATCTTCGCACCCCGATCAGCGCCATTCTGACCGGATCGGCCGAACTGGAGCGCGGCGCGAAGGACAACTCGGCCCGGGAACAGGCCCGGCTGATCAGCGACGCGGGCTTCATGATGAAGGCCCTGCTCGACGACCTGCTGGATCACGCCAAGCTGGACGCCGGCCACATGACGGTGGACGCCATCGACTTCGATCTGCGCGACCTGCTGAACCAGAGCGCCCGTTTCTGGCGCGGCCCCGTTCGCAGCAAGGGCCTCAAGCTGCGAATCGAGGGCGCAGCCAGCGTGCCACGCAGCGTGCGCGGTGATCCGATGCGTTTGCGTCAGGTGCTGAACAACCTGATCTCCAACGCGCTCAAATTCACCGCCGAAGGCGCCATCACCCTGCGCTTCAGCGCCTGGGCGGAAGACAACGGCGGCCATGCCGTGCTGATCGAGGTCTCCGATACCGGCCCGGGCATGAGCGCCGAACAGCTGACGCGCCTGTTCACCCCCTACGACCAGACCGACCCGGGCGTCAGCGCCCGCTTCGGCGGCACCGGCCTGGGCCTGGCCATCAGCCGTCAGCTGGCAGACCTGATGGGTGGACGCCTGACCGCCCGCAGCGAAGCGGGCAAGGGCGCGAGCTTCACCCTCGCGCTGCGCCTCGAGGCGGCGGAGATCGGCGACGTCGCGCCCTCGTCGGTTCTGGATCGGGAAAGCCGTGACGCCGTCGCCCGCGTGCTGTCTTCGCGGCCGAACAGCCCCTCGACGCCCCCGCCGCTGCCGCAAAGCCTGATGCAGCAAGAGCCGGCCACGGATCCCGTCAGCCCGAACGCGGACCCTACGGTCGAAGACCCGGTCGAGGACGACGACGAAGGGCGCCCGATGCGGGTCCTGGTCGTCGACGACCACGACATCAACCGCCGCGCCATCCAGCTGATCCTCCAGCCGCTGGGCTGCGACATCGCCACCGCCGCCGACGGCATGGCTGCGCTGAAGATCTGCGAGACCACCGACTTCGACCTGATCTTCATGGACGTCCGCATGCCGGAGCTGGACGGCCGCGAGACCACGCGCCGCATCCGCGCGGGAGGCGGCCCCAATGCCCTGGCCCCCATCATTGCCGTCACGGCGGACACGTCGCCCGATGACATCGCGGCCTGCACCGACGCGGGCATGACCTATTTCGTGCCCAAGCCGATCACGCCGCCCATGCTGCTGGGGGCCATAACCCATGTGATGACGATGGCCCAGTCTGAGGCGGGGCCTGAAGCCCAGTCTGAAGTGGGGCCCGAGACCGCCGCGGCTTAAAGCTGGGTCAGCAGGTGTTCGGCGGACGACACCTTGAACTCGCCGCCCTGTTCGATGTTCAGCTGTTCGACCACGCCGTCCCTGACCAGCATCGAATAGCGCTGCGAGCGCTCGCCCATGCCGAAGCCCTTGGCGTCCATCGACAGGCCCAGGGCCCGGGTGAAGTCGCCGTTGCCGTCGCCCAGCATGACGATGTCGTCCTTGCCGATGCCCTGGCTGTCGGCCCAGGCCCCCATGACGAAGGCGTCGTTCACCGAGACGCAGGCCACTGTATCCACCCCCTTGCCGGCCAGGTCGGCGCGATGGTCCTTGAACCCCGGCAGGTGGCGGACGGAGCATGTCGGCGTGAAGGCGCCCGGAACGGCGAACAGGGCCACGGTCTTGCCGGAGAAGACGTCATCCGTGGTGACGGGCTTGGGGCCTTCCTCGGTGGCGCGGGTCAGGTTGGCCGAGGGAATGCGGTCGCCGATCTGGACGGTCATGGCAGGCTCCGGGAAAGGGGGGACGATATCGTCCCGCGTCAGATAGAGAACCGATGCGCCCGCGCCAAGCCCGCGCCGTCTTGCATCGGCTGCTCCCCGTCCCGATGATGGGGACATGGCTGAGTTCCAATCCCTCGTCGGTCGGCTTCTGGTGGCCATGCCCGGCATCGGCGACCCCCGGTTCGAGCACGCCGTCATCCTGGTCTGCGCCCACGAGCCCGACCATGCCATGGGCCTGCGACTCGACCGCCCGGCGCCGGGCGTCAATCTGAGGGCGGTCCTGACCAAGCTGGAGACCGAAGCCCCCCAAGGCGCGGCGGACCGCGCCGTTCTGGTCGGCGGCCCGGTGGAACGGGAACGCGGCTTCGTGCTGCACACGGACGACTGGATCGCGCCGGACGCCACCATGCCCTTTGGCGAGGGCCTGGCCATGACCGCGACGCGCGAGGCGCTGGCCGCCATGGTGGACCCCGAAACCGGGCCACGCCGCTCCGTCCTGCTACTCGGCTACGCCGGGTGGGGCGAGGGACAGCTGGAGGAAGAGCTGGGCGAGAACGTCTGGCTGACCGCCGACGCCGACCCGGACCTGATCTTCGACCCGGACTACCCCGCCAAATGGACGCGGGCCCTGGCCGGACTGGGCATCGACCCGGCACAGCTGTCTGGGCAGAGCGGGCGGGCTTAGGGCGCGGAGACCACATTCGGCCCGTTTCGGACGCGGCCGCTTCTGGTGGGTTCGTCCTGGCAGGCTCCGATTCAACGGAAGGCTCCAGGGCAGTAGATCGTGGCCTCCGATGCGCTGGCAAAAACCCGGTGACAGGTGAAGGGCACCAAACTAATAGCTGACAGCCAATCTCCCCACCAAGGGTTCTCTCACACCATGCTCGCGGATTCGCTGTTCCTGTTGCTGGGCCTTGTCCTGCTGATCGCGGGCGGTGACCTGCTGGTGCGCGGGGCCGTGCGGATCGCCGAGCGGCTGCGTCTTTCGCCGATGCTGATCGGCCTGACAGTGGTCGGCATGGGCACTTCGATGCCCGAACTGGCCGCCAGCGTGCAGGCCAGCCTCGCCGGATCTCCGGGCATTGCCATCGGCAATATCGTCGGATCGAACATCGCAAATACCTTGCTTATCCTCGGAATAGCGGCGTTGATCGCACCCATCGCGGTCAAGACGCGCGCCCTGTGGCGCGACGGCGGCGTCGGAACCCTGGCTGCCCTGGCGCTGCTCGCGGCGGGCGCGACCGTCGGCCTGTCCCGCGAGGTGGGCATCGCCTTTCTGATCGCGATGGCGGGATACATCTATTACGCCTTTCGTCAGGAACGTGCGGGAACCTCCCACAGTGCCGCCTACGACCGCGCCATGGCCATGGAGAATCTCGACCCGGCCCTGGTTCCGCAGGGAAAGCCGGGCGGCAAGCTGTCGATCGCCATTCTGCTGTTCCTCGCCGGTCTCGTGCTGATCGTGGGCGGCGGCACCCTTCTGGTGAATGCCGCCATCGCGATGGCCGAAATGCTTGGGGTGAGCGACGCCATCATCGGGCTGACCATAGTGGCGGTCGGCACGTCCTTCCCGGAACTTGTCACTTCCGCCGTCGCGGCCTATCGCAAACAGGGCGACATTGCGCTGGGCAATGTGCTCGGGTCCAATATCTACAACATCCTGTTCATCGGCGGCATCACTGGCGCGGTCGCGCCCACGGGTGTGCCGGCCAGCATCATGGCCTTCGACCTCTGGTTCCTGGTGGGCGTGTCTGTCGTTGTCATGCTGTTGGCCCTCACCGGCCGGCGGCTGAGCCGGAAAGAAGGCCTGGTCCTCGTCGCAGCCTATCTCGCTTACACCGCCTACACCGTCGGCCTGTTCTGAAGGTCGGCGCGTCGACTGTCTTCACCGGCCGGGTTCATCTGCGCTTACAGCCAGTTGCCCCGGAGGTGACGGCAGTGGATGCCATGGGCGTCGACCCCTCACAGCTGTCGGTGCAGAGCGGGCGGGCTTAGGGGGCGGAGGCGGCGGTTGAGACGTCGCGTACATGGCGATGGGCTGTCGCGGGTGGCTCGATCTGACTCACAGCGGCGGTTCGGAGGGTCCCCCATCGGTCGTGTTCGCTGAAGCCCGACCTCGCGGGGGGTTGAACTGCGTCAGCCACCCGGAAGCGACGCCGTTGTTGCACCCACCTGCGGTCGCCCCGAAGAGACCCACTCACTCATCCTTGCGTAGCCGGGCTGCAGGGCGCGTCTGTAGCGATCCAGAACGGCGGCCTGGGCGGGGGTCGGATTGGCGGCAACGCGGGTGATCATCTTGCCGAAACCGTCGAGCCGGGAGGTGGCGAGCCAAGTGCGAAGCTCGGGCACGCCGTTCCAGCGGAGACGATTGCGCCCCTCGATCAGATGCGCCTGAACCCAGTGCGCCGGTTCATCGACCATCGGCACGGTCTGGCAGAGATCGTTCTTCTCGGCGTCGGTCAGGTTCAGCGCCTCGATGCGCGCGATCATGGCGGCCGCGAACACGGGCGCGCAGCGGCGAACATACTGAGGGACGATCCGGTCTTTCTGAAAGATCGGCACCGGCGTCTTTCTCGGCACACCGTCTGCGGTGCAATGCACATGGACGCGATCACGGTCGAACATGAGGACGCCGTGTTCGAGCACCATCCGATCGGGCTCCAGGGCCATGACATGACCCAGGCGCACGACGTCGCGTACCGAACGCAACGCCTCGACCTCGCGCTCACCGGCGATCGCACAACGGAACATGGTCGGGACGACAGCGCGGTCCAGCCGCAGGACGACACCGGCCGCTTCCAGCTTCAGGAAGAACTCGTCGACGGAACCGGCCTGGCTCGCGGCCTCCATCTCGTCGGCCAAGCCTCCGACGGTATCCTCGAAGAAGGGCTCGGCCGGTTGCAGCCGCCTGCAATTCAGAAGCCACGGCTCGCGCGGCCGGACCCACGCGATGTCGTCCGGATCGACACCTTGCGAGAGCAGGTGCAACGCCACGTCCATCGCCGTCTTGCCGGCACCGATCACCGTATAGCCGGACGCGCCGTCGGCCCTGACCTCCAGCGCATCGGGGCTGATGCACCGGACGCCCAGGGCCACAGGGAAGCCAGGGCCATGGGTCTTGGGAAGCCGCGCGTCGGTAAAGGTCGCATCGACGACCCGGCGGCGCGCCCGGATGCTCAAAGCCTTGCCGTCGACCAGAGATACGGCGACGCCTTCAGGCCTGTAGTCATGCTCTGGAAGCCACCTGACCCGTCCGCTCGCCAGCAGCGTCTCTCGAAACACCGTGTCGTAATAGTCGAGGATCTCGGTCAGGCCCGCCCGCTCCATGCAGCCGGCGTCGAGCCCCGTCGTGTCAAGCGCGCCGGAGCCCAGCGGCCTGGAGTTCACCCCATACAGCGCCGATACATTGTGAAGCCTGACGAACGGATAGGCGTCGCGCCAGTGACCGCCCGGTTCAGCGCGCCGGTCGATCAGCAGGATATCGGCGTCGGTCTGGTCCAGCAGGACATCGACGAAAGCCAGTCCCACCGCGCCAGCGCCGACCACGACATAATCCGCTTCCAGGATCGACACCGTGCTCGAAGTGGTCTCCGGCAGCGGTGCCCGCTCCGTCATGCAGGACGCTTGTCGCGGGACCGGCTGGCACGTTTCGGGATCAGCATCCCCACGGTCTCGCGATACTGCCGATATCGGTCACCGAACTGGGCGACCAGATCGCGCTCCTCTAGCCAGATGCCGATCAGGATGTAGCCTGTCGTGCCGATCGCGAACACCAGATGCCCCAGGCTCATGTTGGGGGTCGCCCAGAAGGCGATGATGAAGCCCGCATAGATGGGATGCCGCAGCCAGCGGTACAGGAACGGCGTCGTGAACGCGGCGTCGCCGTGGCCCGTTCGGCGGAGAATCCTGGCAAAACCTTGTGACAGGCCGAACAGGTGAAAGTGGCTGATCAGGAAGGTGCTGACGAGCACCATGCCCCAGCCAAACCAGGCGACGGCCATAAGGCCGGCAGAGAGAACAGGGTCCTCCAGCGACCACACGGTCTGCGGAAGCGGCCGCCACTGCCAGTACAGAAGCAGGAGGGCCAGGCTTGCGAACAGGACATAGGTGCTGCGCTCGCTCTCGGCCGGAACGAGGCGGGTCCAGACCCTCTTGAACGCCGGCCGCGCCATGACCGAGTGCTGGACCGCGAATACGCCCAACAGGACCAGGTTGATCAGAAGCGAGGGCAGGAGCGGACCTGCCACCCCGCTGTCGATCGTTTTCGGAACGACGGCATTCTGAACAAAGCCGATCGCGTAGAGAAAGCTGCCGAAAAAGACGACGTAAGCGAACACACTGTAAACAGCTGAGCTCAGGCCTCGCATGACGACTCTCCCGGGTTCGGCCCATGGGCCATGGGTCAGTTGTTGGCGGTGAGGGGATCGATGATCAGGGGCACTTCCGTGATGCGGGTCGCCGGGATGCCGCTCAGCTCTGCGTGTTTGCGCACGGCGTCTTCGCTGCCGGCCAAATAGATGCAGAAGGACTTATCCCCGGCGACATAGCTGTGCTGCCACTGAACCGCGCCGCCGAGTTGCTCGATCGCGCCATTGGATGCCCGTGCGGCCCCGCACAGTTCGACCACGGACATGCCTCCGATGCCGGGGATGTCGCGTTCGATCAGATATCGTTTCTGCTGGCTCATCACATGCTCCTTGTTTTCTGGATGCAGCATCAGATGAACAGGCGCGCCAGGGAAGCTAAACTTTCTTGTCGATGCTAAAGCCTGCCTTTAGTATCGGATCATGGTCGCCCCCACCCATCTCCGTTCATTTCAGGCGCTGGACGCCGCCTTGCGATACGGCTCTCTGACGGCAGCGGCGGACAAGCTTTCCATCACCCCGGCGGCCGTTGGACAGCGCATCAAGGTGCTGGAGGACTATCTGGGCGTGGATCTGCTCACGCGTGGCCGTTCCGGGCTGTCACCCAGTCCAGCCGTCCACCCCTCCGTGGATCGCCTGCGGACGGCCTTTCGCGAACTGGAGGCGGTGGCCGAGGCGCTTGATCTTCAGCGCGGGCATGAGATCCATGTCGCGGCGCTGACCGATGTCGCCGAGTTGTGGCTGAAGCCTCGGCTGCATCGCTTTCGAGCCCAGCACCCGAACATCCTGTTCTGCATCAACGGCGAAGGCGAGGCCCCGTTGCGGCTCGGGTCGGTCGATTGCGAGATCAACTTTGACCAGGCCGCGGACGAGCCCAACCGGGATGTCCTTTTCCGGGATTTCATCATCCCCGTCGGTTCACCAGAGAACATTCTCCGGATCGCAGGGACGCTCGAGCGAGACAGGCTCGAGGGGTTCCCCCTGCTGCACCTCGACTTCTACAAGGATGATCCTGCCGCGCCGGACTGGGCCGACTGGGTGTGCGTCCAGGGCTTCCGCCGTACCTCGCCGGAACGCGGCTTGCGCTTCCAGCGGATCGCTCCGGTGCTTGAGGCGGTCCGTGCCAACGCGGGCCTGACCCTCTGCGGCCTCGCACTGATCGGTGAAGGCCTGGACGACGGGACGCTGTCGCTACCCTTCTCCCTGTCGACCGGGTGCTGGACTGACCATGCCTTCCAGGCCCGGTTTCGGCCAGACTCCCTGGCCCGGCCCCAGGTTCGGCGGTTCCGGCATTGGCTGGCCGAAGAGGCGCGGACGACGAGAAACCGGCTGCAGCTCAGGTTGGAGGGCTCGGCAATCGCAGCCGGAATAACCCGATGATGAAGGTCCACACGCAGAGGCTGCCCGTGAATAACTTCTTCGCCGGCGCTTGACGGTTTCTGTTCCCGTTCGTCCAGATCCCGGATTCGCATCCATGGCGGACATCAGCCTCTGGCTCCGCGACCTACGCCGACCGCGCCCTGATCGGGGCCGTGCCGTCGGCGAGGGACTCGTTCAGATAGACCTCGGCCTCCTGGGCCGGCAGGGCCTGGGCATAGCCGAAGCCCTGGCCGTAGTGACACTGGGCGTCCAGCAGCAGGCTGGCCAGGACCGCGTTCTCGACGCCCTCGGCGACAACTTCCAGCGACAGGTCGCGGCCCAGGTTGACGACCGATTTGACAATCTTGGCCGAGCCCTCGTCCTTGTCCATCGTCAGCACGAAATAGCGGTCGATCTTGAGCGTGTCGAAGGGCAGGCGCGCCAGATAGCTGAGTGAGCTGAAACCGGTGCCGAAGTCGTCCAGCGCCAGCGAGGCGCCGGCGTCACGCAGCTTCTTCAGGGTGTCGGCGGCGCGGGTGGTGTCGCGCATGATGTCGCCTTCGGTCACCTCCAGCTTCAGCGCGCCCTTGGGCAGGCCGGCCTCGGAGATGATGCGGGCGACGTCCTCGACCAGATTTGGCCGCTCGATTTCGCCGACCGACAGATTGACGCTGCAGAACAGGTTTCCGGCCGCAGGATGCCGCTCCAGCCACTCGGCCAGCTGGTGGGCGGCGCGGGTCATCATCAGCAGGCCCAGATCATTCATCAGGCCCATTTCGTCGGTCAGGCCGAGGAACTCATCCGGCGGCACCAGACCGCGCTTGGGGTGACGCCAGCGCGCCAGCGCCTCGAACCCGGCGACGGCGCCGGTAACCAGATTGACGATGGGTTGATAGAAGGGCTCGATCTCGCCGCGCACGAAGGCGTTGCGCAGGTCGGCCTCCAGAGCGAGACGGGACAGGCTGTCGCTTTCCAGCGCGCGTCCGTAGGCGGCGGCCCCGCCGCGCCCCGCGGTCTTGGCCTGTTCCACGGCCAGTTCGACGCGGCGCAGCAATTCGGCCGGATCGGCCGCGTCCGGCCCGCCCTCGACCGCCACGGCGCCGATGGACAGGGTCGGATAGATGTCGAAGCCGGCGACGCGCAGCGGCTGTTCGAGCGCCTCGCGCAGCCGTTCCGCGGCCGCGCCGGCGCCGCGGGGCACCAGAATGGCGAACTCGTCCTCGCCGATCCGCGCCGCATGGGCGTCATGGGCGAAGGCGGCGTTCAGGCGCGACCCCAGCGCCGCCAGCACCAGATCGGCCCGCTCGTGGCCCAGGGCCTCGTTCAGGCGACGCAGGCGATCCACGTCGGCCACCACCAGCTCATAGTCGCCGGGCTGGGTCAGCACCTCTCCGACGCGCACGAGAAAGGTCCGCCGGTCCAGCAGGCCGGTCAGGTGATCCCGGTGCGAGGCCGCGAACTTCGTTTCCAGCGCCACCACGCCGGCGGCGCGCAGACCGTCCTCCAGCCAGACGCCGCGCCACAGGCAGGTTTCGGAGTCCCGCATGCGCAGGCGGATGGCGACCTCGCTCCCCTCTTCCTGCGGCTTGAGGATGCGCTCGGCCAGCGACCGGTCCTGCGGGATGGCGACCGCGGTGAAGGCGGCGCCCGAGCATTCGGGGGCCAGTGGCCCGAGGCCCAAAGCCCGCGTCGCGCCCGTGAACCGCATCTGGTCGTCCGACGGACTCCAGATCCACAGTGCCGTGTCTGCGGCGGCCAGCGCCTCGATGGCGGTCGTCGCGTCCCAGGCCAGACTTCTGGAGCGAGTGTTCAAAAGCTTTGACCGGTCCTGTCAGGGCGACTGGAATCAGCCACCGCGCCCGACCCGTCATCGACGATGCCGAACAGCAGATGGTCTGCCCATGCGCCGTTAATTTTCAAATAAGCCCGGGCCTCGCCCTCGAGAGTGAAGCCCGCCTTTTCCAGCACCCGGCGCGACCCGACGTTAGTCGGCACGCAGGCCGCTTCCACCCGATGCAGGCGCAATTCCGTGAAGGCATGGTGGACCACGGCGCGCACGGCGGCGGTCGCGTGGCCGCGCCCGGCGTGCGGCTGACCGATCCAGTAGCCGACGGTGCCGGTCTCGGCGACGCCGCGTCGGACGTTGGACAGGGTTATCGCCCCGACCAGCGCCTGATCCGCCTCGGCGAAGATGAGAAGTGGCCAGGCGTGGCCCGCCTCCATCTCGCGCGCATAGATCGCCAGTCGACGTTTGAAGGCCGGCCGGGTCAGGTCGTCCTCGGGCCAGGACGGCTCCCACGGCTGCAGATAGGCGAATGACAGCTGGCGCAGGGTGGCCCAGGCTTCGTAGTCGCCGGCGCGGGGCGGTCTCAGGGCGATGCCCTCGCCCTTGACGACCGGTCCGGTGACCTCGCTTATCCAGTCGAGCAGCGCCATGCCGGGAGATTAGCGTCCCGCGCCAAGGTTTGGAAAGCTGGCGATTCCGCTTTTCCCGTCATTCAGCCGAACAGGGCGTCGCGGAATGCGGGACCCGCGAGCGCGGCGGCTTTCGGCCCCAGGACGGCGGTCGCGGCCTTTCCGGCCGACAGACAGCCCGCGGCGGCGCGCCGGATGTCCTCGACGGTCTGGCTCAGGGTGCGGTCGGCCATGGTCTGGGAGGAGATGGGTGCGCCGAAAATCAGCACCTGGGCCGCCGCCCGGCCCGCGCGCGCCGCCGGACTTTCGTCCGACATCCACAGGCCCGCGTTCATCACCGCCTTGGCGCGGGACAGTTCCGCCGGCGTCGGCCCGGTCTCGGCCAGTGCCTTCAGCTCGGCCGCGCAGACCTGGGCCAGTTCGACCGCGCGGTCGGCGGACGCCCCGGCGAAGATGCCGAGGATGCCAGCGTCCTCATAGGGCTCATGATAGGCGTCGATGGCATAGGCCAGGCCGCGCTCCTCGCGGGCGCTCTGGAACAGTCGCGAGGCCATGCCCCCGCCGAGGATTTCGGTCATCAGCCGCGCCGCCGGATAGGCGGGGTCCCGGGCCGACGGGGCCGGCAGCTGGAAGACGATGTTGGCCTGTTCGATCCGCCGCGACAGGGCCGCGTCGCCACCGGTGAAGCGCGGCGCGTCAGGGGTCCGGGCGGGTGTCGGGGTCTGGTCGCCGAACCAGCACTCGGCCAGGGCCAGCAGCTCGGCCTCATCCACCGCGCCGGACACGGCCACGACCATGCGGTCGGGCGAATACAGCCGCGCCCGCCAGTCGGCGATGGAAGCCCGCGTGATCGGCTTCAGGCTCTTGACCGAACCCAGGATCGGCCGGCCCAATGGCTGGCCGGCCCAGGCCTTGGTCTGGGCCATTTCGAAGACATGGTCGTCGGGCGTGTCGAAGGCCTCGGCGATCTCCTGCGCCACGACGTCCTTCTCGCGCTCGATCTCGCCGGAATCGAGCGTGGGGCGGAAGACCAGGTCCGACACCACCTGCATGGCCAGCGGCAGGGAGCCGTGCAGCGCCCGCACCTCGAAACTGGTCCGCTCATAACCCGTGGCGGCGTTCAGCGACCCGCCCTCGGCCTCGATGCGTTCGACGATCTCGCGCGCGCCCATGTCGCCCGCGCCCTTGAAGACGAGATGTTCGAGACAATGGGACCATCCCGACGTCGCTTCGGTTTCCCATTTCGCGCCGCCGCGGACGGCGATGGTCAGGGCGAGCGTGCGCAACCCCGGCATCGGGTCGCAGACGACGCGGACGCCGTTAGACAGGGTGTGAAGCTTGGCGGTCAGGAGGTTAGCCTTCGACGGAGCAGAACGATGTAGAAACCCACCAGCGCCAGCGCCAGCCCGAACCAGGTCAGGGCATAGCCGAGGTGGTTTTTGGAGAAGGCGGCGGGGGGCGCGGACGGCTTGAGCGCCGACCATTCCGGATTGGAGGAGATGGTCGCATAGACCATCATCGGCATGACATTCGGACGGACGCCCAGCGCCTCGGCCATCGCCGTGTGATCACGCGCGAAGAACCGGTTTCCCTCTGGCGGCAGGGCCATGGGTCCGGGCGGCGCGGGTTGTCGCAACTGGCCCTCGATGCGTGTCGGGACGGTCGTCGCCACGACCTGCGGCCGGGCGGAAACAGTCTCGGAAACGAAGCCTCGATCGACGAGAACGGCTGACGAAAAGTTCGCGGGACGGCAGGCTGAAATTAGCCGGACGCCAGCCTCACCATCGTGAATGGTCTGGAGTTCCACATAGGGGGCGGTCGCCAGTCCCGGACAATCCATCGCGACCCGAGCGAACTCGCCGCGCCGGAAGCCGGTCTTGATGTCCGACGCGGACAGACCGGCCACCGCGTCGGACATGGCGACCAGGTTGTTCTTCCACTGCATCCGCTCAACCTGCCAGACGCCGAGCGCGCACAGGGCGACGAACGCGACGGCGGCCGCGACCGTCAGGCCGAAAGGAAAGCGCGTGCGCATCTAGTCCTCCCCCTTCGGTGGAGGGGGACCGCCCGAAGGGTGGTGGAGGGGGCTGACGGCCGGCGACGGCGTCTGGGGCTGGCCCCCTCCACCGCTTCGCGGTTCCCCTCCCCCGGCGGGGGAGGAATGCGCCTGTCCCGCCTTGTTGCGCATCTGCAGGGCGATCATCACGCCCTTGCCCGGCCGCATCAGTCCGAGACACAGCGCCAGGACCAATGGCAGGGCCACGACCAGCAAGGCCCAGATCGGCGGGTTGTATGCGATCTGCACGAACAGGGCGCCGAACACCACGATGCCGCCGGCGATCTGCATGATGAAGATGGCCGCTCCATCGCCGGTGTTCATCCGGGTGAAGTCGAAGCCGCAGACGGCGCAGCGATCGACGACCTTGAGGAATCCCGCGAACAGCGGACCCTTGCCGCAGTTGGGACAACGACAAAGAAGACCGGCGCGGATCGGGTCGATCCGCCCAACCCCCTCAAGCAAAGAGGCGCGGGACTGTTCGTCCCGCGCCGGTTTGAGATCATGCCCTGAGGGGCCGTCAGTCACCCGTAGGTGACGTAGACAAAGGCAAACAGGAACAACCACACCACGTCCACGAAATGCCAGTACCAGGCCGCGGCTTCGAAGCCAAAATGCTTGGCGGGGCTCATCTGGCCCGCATAGAGGCGCAGCAGGCAGACGGCCAGGAAGATGGTGCCGATCAGGACGTGGAAGCCGTGGAAGCCCGTCGCCATGAAGAAGATCGACCCATACAGGCCCGAGTTGGCGGCGTCTTCGTTGAAGAACAGGTTCTCGTGCAGGATGTGGTAGTACTCATAGACCTGTACCCCGCTGAACAGGATGCCGAGCGCGACTGTGATTAACAGGCCCGTCTTGGCCGCCTTCCGGTCGCCCACCTGAAGCGCGTGGTGAGCCCAGGTCACGGTCGTGCCGGACAGCAGCAGGATCACGGTGTTGAGCAGCGGCAGCTGCCACGCATCCAGCGTCTCTACGCCCTTGGGCGGCCAGGTCGACCAGGCCGCGGCCGTGTCAGCCCACAGGGCCACTTCGGGGATGTGCGCACGGGCTTCGTTGAAGACCGCCATCTCGAAGAAAATCCAGAAAAACGCCGCGAAGAACATGACCTCCGAAGCGATGAACAGCACCATGCCGTAGCGCAGGCCGATCGACACGACCGGGGTGTGGTCGCCCGCCTTGCTTTCCTTGATAACGTCCGCCCACCAGCCGAACATGGACAACAGGACGCCGGCGAAACCGGCGAAGAACAGGGCCTTGTCGCCCTTGGCGAGCAATGCTCCGGCGACGGCGCCGGCGTCTTCGCCGACGAGGCCCTTCATCCACACCACGGCCCCGACCATCATCAGCGTCACGGCGGCCGAGGACACCAGCGGCCATGGGCTGGGATTGACCAGATGGTAGTCGTGGTGAGGAGCGGCGTGAGCGTCGGCCATCAGCGTCTCTTGAAGGGTCGAGAAGTATTGGTGTGGGCTATAGCGTCCGCTATCCGGCTGCGCCAGTGCCCGGCACGCCATTCACGGCCTCGTCGAAGCCCTGGGTGGGATAGAAGGTGTAGCTGAGGGTGATCTCGCGGACGCCCTGGCTCTCGCGGTCCGTCGCCATTTCCGGGGCCACGAAATACTGGACGGGGAAGGCCTTGGTTTCGCCAGGGGCGATGGTCTGTCCCTCGAAGCAGAAGCATTGCAGCTTCTGGAAATAGGGGCCCGTCCGTTCCGGCACGACGTTGTAGGAGGCCGTGGCGTGGATGATCTTCTCGCCGGTGTTGGTGACGTCGAACATGGCGATGCCCGTCTCGCCGATCCGCACCCTCTGGGTCACCTGTTTCGCCTTGAAGGCCATGGGCAGGTCCCCGCGCACATTGGTGTCGAACCGGATCAGGACGGTCTGGTCCAGCATCACTTCCGAGGGCTTGTCCGCCCTCATGGTGGTGCCGTCGAAACCCGTGACCTGACAGAACAGCCGGTACAGCGGCACGGCGGCGAAGGCCGCGCCGGTCATGGCCATAACGCCGAAGACGCAGGCCGCGGCGATGACGTGATTCGGCTTCATCCGGCGTAACCTACTGGCTGGCCCGCCGCGATGGCGTCGGCGCGGGCGTCGAAGTTGCGCTTCAGGTTCAGCACCGTCACGCCGAACACCAGCACGATGAAGACGACCAGCGCTGCGGCGATGGCCAGATTGCGCTTGCCGCGGGCGTTGAGCTCTTCGGAGGTGAGGCGGCGCATGCGGTCAAAGTCCCGGGACGGCGGCGAATCGGTCGACCAGAAGGGCGGCGAACAGGGCCATCAGATAGAGGATCGAAAAGGCGAACAGATCACGCGCCGGTTTGGCATCGGCGCGCACGTCATACAATGCGGCTTCTCGCCCCACGGCCTCGGCCTTGTCGGGCTGATCCCCCGCCCGCGAGCGCCACAGCCGGATCGCCAGACCGAGGAAGCCGAGACCGCCGAGGATCGAAACGACCAGATAGATCGGTCCGCCCAGTCCGGTCAGGCCGGGCGCGATGGCCACGGGCACAAAGACCAGGGTGTAGAGCAGGATCTGCAGGCGGGTGCTCTTGGCCCCGCGCGCCACGGGCATCATCGGGATGCCGGCCTTGGCGTAGTCCCCGGCGGAATAAAGGGCCAGTGCCCAGCTGTGTGGCGGGGTCCAGAGGAAGATGATCAGGAACAGCAGCCAAGCCTGCCACGGTGCCTGGCCGGTGGCCGCGGCCCAGCCGATGACCGGCGGAAAGGCCCCGGCTGCGCCGCCGATGACGATGTTCAGGGGTGTCCGGCGCTTGAGCAGCAGGGTGTAGAAGGCGGCGTAATAGACGATGGTCAGCAGCAACAGGCCGCCGGCCAGCCAGTTGGTCGCCATGCCCAGCAGCATGACCGAGAAGGCCGAGAGGATGACGCCGAAGGTCATCGCGTCGTTCTTGCGGACGCGCCCCGCCGCCACCGGCCGTCCGCGCGTGCGCCGCATCAGGGCGTCGGTTTCGCCTTCCAGCGCCATGTTCAGAGCTCCGGCCGCGCCGGCGCCGACGGCGATGCATAGGATGGCGATGCAGGCGGAAATCCAGTCGATGTCGCCGCCCGCGACCACCAGACCCGTCACGGCGGTGAAGACCACCAGCGACATCACGCGCGGCTTCAACAGCTGGAAGAAGTCTTCCGGCTGGGCGGTGGAGATCGCGGGTGCGCTTTCGGTCTGAGCCATTAGCCTCAATCTATCACCGTCACCCTCGGGCTTGACCCGAGGGCCGGGGGTGGGTCGGTAAGGACGGAACCCGGACGCATCGACGTCCGGGGCCTCTTGCCTCGATCTGTTTCGCACCACATCCGGTCCTCGGGTCAAGCCCGAGGATGACGGGTCTGGGTAGTCTCTAGTGTTCGTCGGCCTTCACCACCGGCAGTTCGTTGAACTGGTGGTGCGGCGGCGGCGAGGACAGGGTCCACTCCAGCGTGGTGGCACCTTCGCCCCACGGATTGGCGACGCCCTTGCGACGGCGGATGGCGGACTCGGCCAGCATGACCAGGAACACCAGCACGCCGACCGATGTGATCGCGTAGCCCACCGACGACACGTAGTTCCAGAAGGCAAAGCCGTCGGGGTAATCGACGTAACGGCGTGGCATGCCCTGCAGGCCCAGGAAATGCTGCGGGAAGAACACGATGTTCACGCCCACGAACATGATCCAGAAATGCAGGCAGCCGAGGAATTCGTTGTACTTCACCCCGAACATCTTTTCATACCAGTAGTAGAAGCCGCCGAAGATGGCGAAGACGGCACCCAGCGACAGCACATAGTGGAAATGGGCCACGACGTAGTAGGTGTCGTGCAGGGTGTAGTCGATGCCAGCGTTGGCCAGGACCACGCCGGTCACGCCGCCGACGGTGAACAGGAAGATGAAGCCGATCGCCCACAGCATGGGCGTCTTGAAGCTGATGGAGCCGCCCCACATGGTGGCGATCCAACTGAAGATCTTCACCCCCGTCGGCACCGCGATGATCATGGTCGCGGCGATGAAATAGGCTTGCAGGTTCACGCTCATGCCGACCGTGTACATGTGGTGGGCCCACACGATGAAGCCGACGAAGCCGATGGCGACCATGGCATAGGCCATGGCGAGATAGCCGAAGATCGGCTTCTTCGAGAAGGTCGAGACGATGTGGCTGACGATGCCGAAGCCCGGCAGGATCAGGATGTAGACCTCGGGGTGGCCGAAGAACCAGAACAGGTGCTGGAACATGACCGGGTCGCCGCCGCCGGCGGGGTCGAAGAAGGAGGTGCCAAAGTTGCGATCGGCCAGCAGCATGGTGATAGCGCCGGCCAGGACGGGCAGGCTCAGCAGCAGCAGGAAGGCGGTGATCAGCACCGACCAGGCGAACAGCGGCATCCGGTGAATGGTCATGCCCGGCGCGCGCATGTTGAAGATGGTGGTGATGAAGTTGATCGCGCCCAGGATCGAGCTGGCACCCGCCACGTGCAGCGAGAAGATCGCCAGATCCATCGCCGGGCCGGTGTGGCCGGTGGTCGAGAGCGGCGGATAGATGGTCCAGCCGCCGCCGAACCCCTTGCCCGGTCCGCCGTCGACGAACATCGACAGGATCAGCAGGATCCAGGCCGAGACCAGCAGCCAGAACGAGACGTTGTTCATGCGCGGGAAGGCCATGTCCGGCGCGCCGATCATGATCGGCACGAACCAGTTTCCGAACCCGCCGATCATTGCCGGCATCACCATGAAGAAGATCATGATCAGGGCGTGGGCAGTGACGGTGACGTTGTAGCCGTGCTTGGAGGCCTCGACGAAGCCGAGTTGCTGGATGATCCCGCCCTCGACGAAATACTGGATGCCGGGCTCGGCCAGTTCCATACGGATCAGGCCGGACAGCGCGCCGCCGACCAGGCCTGCCATGATGGCGAACAGCAGGTACAGCGTGCCGATGTCCTTGTGGTTGGTCGACAGGAACCAGCGGGTGAAGAAGCCCGGCTTGTGGTCGTGATCGTCATGACCGTCGTGGTCATGAGCGAGGTTTTCGGCTGCGGTGGCCATGTCTGTAGGGCTCTCGCGGTTCTTTATTGAGCGGCCGGAGCGGCGGCGGACGCCGTCGCCGGCGCAACGGTTTGCGGGGTGGTCGCCGTCTGGGCGGTCGGGATATCGGTGACGGTCGGGGCGCCGGTGGTGCCTGCGGCGACCTGGGCGACGGTGCCGCCCGGCGCTTCAGCAGCGGTCTTTGGCGTCATGGAACCGCCCTTGGAGCCGACCCAGGTGGCGAATTCGGCCTCGGTGACGACGTTGATCTGGATCGGCATGAAGGCGTGGTCGGTGCCGCACAGTTCCGAGCACTGGCCGTAGTAGATGCCGACGCGATCGGCGCGGAACCAGGTCTCGTTGACGCGGCCGGGGATGGCATCGGTCTTCAGGCCGAAGGCCGGCAGGGCGAAGGCGTGGATGACGTCCGCGGCGGTCACCAGCACGCGGACGGTCTTTCCGACCGGCACGACGATCGGTTCGTCGGCGGCGAGGCGATACAGGCTGTGCGGCATGCCGCGCGCGGCCAGTTCGTCCTCGGGCAGCATGTTGGAGACGTATTCGGCGATGCCCTGGTCCGGATACTCATAGCCCCAGTTCCACTGGTTGCCAGTCGCCTTGATGGTCAGGTCGGGCGTGGGCATGTCGTGGTAGGCGAACAGCAGGCGGAACGAGAACAGCGAAATGCCGACCAGGATCAACACCGGCAGGACGGTCCAGACGACTTCCACCAGGGTGTTGTGGCTCCATTTGGCCGGGACCGGGTTGGCCTTCTTGTTGTAACGGATGCAGATCCAGATGATCAGGCCCAGGACCAGCAGGGTGATGAAGCTGATCACCGGCATCAGGATGACGTCGTGGAAGAAGGTCGTCTGAACCTTCAGCGGCGAGGCCGACGGCTGCAGGCCGATGTTGCCGTCGGTCGGCTGACCGACCAGCGGCCGGGCCCATGACGGCGTGGCGAAGAATACGGCCAGGCAGAGGGCGGTGAGACCACCGCCGATCGACGCCCGGGCGCGCGTGCCCATCCCCATGCGAGACATCCTCATAAAATCGTTTCGTCGCAGTCGCTTGCGAGTGGATCGCAAGCCGGCGCCGGGACTCATGGCCCATTGCGCGTCTTCGCGCGGTGCATATCGCCCCGTCCGGCGCTTGCCAAGCGATCAGCGAGAGATTGGGAAGGGATGCGGCCATCGGTCCAAGGATTAAATCTCCGTCATGTTATGACAGCTACCTTGCGTCGACAGATACCTTGCGGTACCCCTTGGGCATCACAGGAGGCCCAGAGGTGCCAGAGACCATCGAGATACAATTGAAGAAGGGAGTGCTGACGCTGTGCGTTCTGGCCCTCCTGAACCGACGCGACAGCTATGCCTACGAGATCGCTTCGACCCTGTCGGTCGCTATCGATATGGGAGAGGGCACGATCTATCCGTTGATGCGACGGATGCAGTCCGACGGCCAGGTGGAAACCTATCTGGTCGAGTCCAGCGCCGGACCGTCGCGCAAATACTATCGACTGACCGACGCCGGTCGTCGGGCCTTCGCGGCCCAGACGACGGAGTGGCGCGCCTTCGTGGAGGCCGTCGAGGGCGTCATCGACGCCGCCGCGCGGCCTGTCGAACCATCCGACGCGGCGCCTGCCGTCGTCGACACCGCTGAAAGGGGAGCTGAACAATGAACCGCGCCGAATTCATGTCGAGTCTGCGCCGCGGACTGGTGGGCCTGCCCATCACGACCGCCAACGAGATCGCTTCGGACTATGAGACCCATTTCGAGGACGGGCTGGCCGCCGGCCGCACCGACGCCGAGGTGGCCGAGGCCCTGGGCAATCCCGACCGCCTAGCCCGCGAACTGCGTGCGGAAGCCGGGGCCCGTCGCTGGGACCAGGAGAAGAACCCGTCCGCTGCCGCCGCCGCCATCTTCGCGGTGCTGGGGCTGGGCGCGATCGACATCCTGATCCTGCTGCCCATTCTGATGGGCGTGGTGGGGGCCCTGTTCGGCTTCATCATGGCCGCGATCGGCCTGTTCATCGGTGGCGGTGTCGTCATGGTCGCCGGTCCGTTCGCGGGCTTCCCCGGCGGTCCCTTCGCGGCGATCCTCGGGGGTCTGGCGCTGATAGCCGGAGCCACCGCCATCGGCGCCCTGACGGCTGTGGTGACCATCCTGCTGGTCAATGCCACCGTCTGGTACGCCCGTCTGCACTACCGGCTGTTGAAGCCGGCCCTTCAACCCCAAGCCCAGGCCTCAGGAGATCTGACATGATCCGCACCCTTCTGATCATCACCGGCGCCAGCCTCGTGCTCTGCGCCGCCGCCGCCGCCGGTGCCGCCGCCCTCGGCGGCACCGACCTGGCCCGCAACGGCTGGGCCTGGACCCTCCGCGATGCCGAGAAAAACCAAACGGTCACTTTCGAACGCAGTGACAAGGGCCCGACCGTGGTCCGCAACCTGCCCTGGACGGGCGGCGACCGGCTAACGATCGAGATTCCCGGAGACATCATCTACGTCCAGGGCTCGACTCCCTCGGTCGTCCTGACCGGCCAGCAGTCGATGGTCGACCGGGTTCGCCTCGTCGACGGTCGATTGACGTATGTCGACGGCGATGACGTCGGTCACGTCGTCTTCGGCTGGAGTGTCCACGACCGTCTCAAGGTGGTCGTCACCGCGCCTTCGGTCCGGACCTTCCAGCTCGACAGTTCGGCCGACCTGTCGATCCGCGACTACGACCAGCCTGCGCTGAATCTGACGATCTCGGGTTTCGGTGAGGTCGACGCCACGGGTCGAACCGATACCCTCACGCTGGACGTCTCCGGGTCGGGCGGGGCCGATCTCGATAGCCTGACCACCAAGGACGCGACTATTGACGTCAACGGCTTCGGCGACGTGCGGGTGGCTCCGACCGGCAAGGCCGAGATCAATATCTCGGGTTCCGGCGACGTGACCCTCACCGAGCGACCCGCCGAGCTGACCCAGAGGATCTCCGGATTCGGCGAGGTTCGACAGGACTGAACATGGCTCCTCTCCTTCCTTCCGCACGGGAGGAAGGAGAGGAGACCGTGACGCGACGCTCCGCACACCCTATCTGGAGCTCATGACCGTTCACGTCTCCCCGCCCGCCATCCTCGATTCCGCCGACGTCGCCCCCGACGAGGCCCTGTCCATCCTTCAGTCGGCGTTGGCCGGAGCGGATGACGGTGAGCTGTTCCTGGAACGCTCCGAATCGGAATCGCTCGTCTTCGACGACGGCCGGCTGAAGTCCGCCGCCTATGACGCCGCCGAAGGTTTCGGCCTGAGGGTCGTGGCGGGCGAGACCGCCGGCTATGCCCACGCCAATGAGATCACCGGGCCTGCGCTGCGTCGCGCGGCCGACAGCGCGGCGCTGGCCAAGGCCGGTCACGCTGGCGTCTCCGCGGATGCCCCGCGCGCGACCAATCAGGTGCTGTACGAGGCGGTCGATCCGCTGGCGTCGCCGGCCTTCTCCGACAAAATCGCCCTGCTGTCCGAGATCGACGCCTGGGCCCGCGCCCGCGACCCCCGCGTGGTGCAGGTCTCGGCCTCGCTGATCGGCGAACGCCGCCAGATCGAGATCCTGCGCGGAGACGGCCGCCGCGTGTCGGACCTTCGCCCACTCGTCCGGCTGAACGTGTCGGTAACCGTCGAGAAGGACGGCCGCCGCGAAAGCGCGCAGTCCGGCGCCGGCGGTCGCGCCGGGTTCGAGACGTGGATCACGCCCGACAGCTGGAAGGGTCAGGTGGACGACGCCCTGCGGCAGGCCCTGATCAATCTCGACGCCGTCGACTGCCCGGCCGGGGAAATGGACGTGGTGCTCGGCGCCGGCTGGCCCGGCGTGCTGCTGCATGAGGCTATCGGCCACGGCTTCGAGGGCGACTTCCACCGCAAGGGTTCGTCAGTGTTCACCGGCATGATGGGCAAGCGCGTCGCCGCGCCGGGCGTCACCGTCGTCGACGACGGCTCCATCGCCGGTCGCCGGGGCTCGCTGTCGATTGATGACGAGGGCACGCCGACGTCGCGCACGGTCCTGATCGAGGACGGCGTCATGGTCGGGCTGATGCATGACCGGCTCAGCGCCCGCCAGCTGGGCACGCGCGCCACCGGCAACGGGCGGCGCCAGTCGTTCGCCCACATGCCGATGCCGCGCATGACCAACACCTTCATGGAGGGCGGCAGGGACACCCAGGCCGACATGATCGCCAATACGAAACGCGGCCTCTACGCCGCCAATTTCGGCGGCGGCCAGGTCGATATCACCAACGGCAAATTCGTCTTCCAGTGCACCGAGGCTTATCTGATCGAGGACGGCAAGATCACCGCGCCGGTGCGGGGCGCGACCCTGATCGGCGACGGGGCCACGGCCCTGACCAACATCAGCATGATCGGCGACGACTTCGCCTTCGATCCCGGCGTCGGCGTTTGCGGCAAGGGCGGACAGGGCGTGCCAGTCGGAATCGGCCAGCCCAGCGTCAAGATCGGCGGTTTGACGGTGGGCGGCACGGCGGTCTGAGGGACGATCAGGCTCTAGTCGGCGGTCCAGAGCGGGCCGACGACGGTCAGCCCGCGGGCTTCGATCTGATCCAGCAAGCCGCCGGCCTCGGCCACAGTCGAGATCGGCGCGACCACCATTGTCGTGCCAGCCAGGCCCAGGGCGTCGACGACGGCTTCTGACCATTGCGCGCGCGCTTCGTTGATCAGGGTCTCATCGGCGAACCACTGGCAGCGATCCCGGGCCCGCTCGACCGGGCTTGAGAGCACGGCGGGAACGTCCTGGCGCGTCCACGCCAGGCCGCGCGCCCGGACCGCCTCCACGCCGGCTTCATTGGCTTCGATCGCCGCCGTGAGACACGCCACCTGGGCCGCGTCGGGAACGGCCACGGCTTCGTCGACGTGGTGCCCGCTCATGTTGCCGACTTCATCGACCGGGAGCCGCGCTCTGCGCGCCGCCGACCGCACGACCGCATGGGCCGATCGGCCCGTTCCAGGTCGATAGCGGAGCCTGTCGCCCGTGAGATCAGCGGCGATCCAGGTCAGGCCGCGTTCGGCATAGGCCTGCCCATGAACGCGTTCGCGCCCGATCAGACGGGCCTGCCAGTCCGGCGTCAGATAGTCGGCGGTGGTCGTGCCTTCCGGCAGACGCGCCCGCGCGCGACGCATCCTGAAAAAATCGCCGAGGCTCATCGTGGCCGATTGCGACAGGATTACGAAGTCCGCCTTGGCGACCGCCGCTTCCAGCGCTTCGGGCCGCCAAGGGGTGTCGGCCGGTACATCGGACAGCGACCCCACGACGATGACAGTCGCATCCCCGTTCTGCACCCGCCAGACCGGCGCACCCGACCGCCGGGCGATGACGACGATGTCTTCGAGCGTCGCAGTGGACGGTTGCGGCTCCTGGGCCAGAGCCGGCAGCGCGGTGGCTGCGCCCGCTACCGCCAGCAGTCCCATGAACATGTTTCGCATAGCGTCTAGTCCCCTGTTGCCGCGGCCGGGTTGCCGAACTTCCATTCCGGCCCCCGCACCTCGAACCCCTGCGCTTCAAGCCCGTCGAGAACGCCACCCGGCTCGGCCAGAAGCCTCAGCGGCGCGACGGCCAGGCTCACCCCCGGCTGGTCGAGGGCACCGGACAGCGCCGTCAGCCACTGAGTTCTCAACTGCGGCCCGATCTCGGGATCGCCCCATGGCCAGCACTGGCCGAGCGCAGCATCCAGGGGATTGCCGATCACCTCGGGAACCCGCAGTCCGCGCCAGTCCTCGGCGCGATCGGTAAACGTCGTCGGTCCCGCTTCTGCAGCCAGAACAGCCGCCGCGATACAGGGGGCGGATGCCGCAGGCGAGGCGGTGAGCAGGTCATCGACCAGTTCGTCACCCCGAACGAAGCCGACGGACTCGCCCTGAATGCGGGCTCCGCGTGCGGCGCGCCTCACCACGTCATCGACGTCCCGACCGCCGCGGCTGAAGCCGGCCTTGTTCTGAAGCAGGCTGAACTGCATCAGGAAGAATCCCTGGACACGCCAGTCTTCGTTGCGTTCGTCGGCCATCACGGCCTCAAGCCGGGCCTGGGTTTCGGCGGGCAGCCAGTCGGCCGTGGTGGTGCCCTCCGGCAGACGCGCCACTGAACGGCCACGCCAGATCAGGCGGATGATGTCAGCTGGCGATACGCGGCCCTCGGGCGGGTAAAGAATCCTGTCCGCGCGCACGGTCGCGGCCTCCAGTCCGGTCGGGCTCCATTCGAAGTCGCGCGGCAACCCCCGAATAGCACCGACCAGGATCAGAGACCGGCCTCCCCGGCTGACCTCCCAGATCGGGGTCTGGGACCGCCGCGCGACGACGATGATGTCGTCGAGTGTCGATTCCTCGGCCACGGGCGTCTGGGCCAGAACGATGGTCGGGCCCGTCACGCCGGCCAGCAAGGCGAAAGCAGACAAAGCGGATGCGAGGAATTTCAAAGCTATACCCTTCTCACCTTCTTGCCCTGAGTAACTACAAGACTAACTCCAAACACAAGCATGACATCTCTGTAATGGTGTCTCCGATTTAATCTACCTGTCTGTCTTGTAACTGGAGAGGCAGGAAAAGCGCCGCCAAAACCCTCGTGGAGACGCGCGACGTCGATCCGCGCACCTTCTACCAGATCCGCCTGCGCAAGACGTTCTGAGGCCCATCGAGGCCACTAGGACCCCGCCGGCACGAGCCGGCGGGGTCTCTTGTCAGTCGGCGCGGTGCACGACGACGCCGTCCACCATCGTCAGCACGGCCCTGCCCTTGGGAATCTCGGCGAAGGGCGCGGTCATCAGATCGACGTTGAAGGCGGTGAAGTCGGCCCGTTTGCCGACCTCGATCGTGCCCAGTTCGGCCTCGCGGAAGCTGGCGTAAGCGGGCCAGAGGGTGAACATCTTGAGCGCGGTCTGGCGGTCCACCGCCTCGTTCGCCCGCCAGTCGGGACCCTGGAAGCCCTCCAGATCGGCGCGGGCGACGGCGGCGTAGAATTCGATCAGGGGCGAACCTCGCTCGACCGGGGCGTCCGAGCCGCCGACGACGATCACACCCATGTCGACCAGACTGTGCCACGCATAGGCTCCGTCGAGCCGCGCATCGCCGAGGCGGGCGGGGGCGAAATACAGGTCGCCGATGGCGTGGCTGGGCTGCATCGAAGCGATGATCAGCAGGTCCTTGAACCAGTGATAGTCGGAGGGCCGCAGGATCTGGGCGTGTTCGATGCGCCAACGCACGTCGGCTCCGTTGCGCCATTCGGCGGCGGGAACGTTCTTCATGGCCCCGGCGTACCAGCCCGCCACCGAGGCATTGCCCCGATCGCCGATGGCATGGGTTGCGATCTGGATGCCCGAGCGCAAGGCCTGCTCGTACAGAGGCACGGCCTCGGCCTCGGTCGTCTGCATCAGGCCGCTGGTCTCCGGCCGGTCGGAATAGGGTTCGAACAGCGCCGCGCCGCGCGAGCCCAACGCGCCGTCGGCGTAGTATTTGACCGCCCGGGTGATGATCCGGCCGTCGGCGACGCTGCGCGGGCCAGAGGCGAACAGGGCCTGGGCGCCGTCGGGGGTGACGTTATTGTAGACGCGGATCGAGGCTTCACCCGCCTCGGCCATCTGCTCCATCAGCGGCACGTCCTTCCAGGGCGCGCTCATGAAGTGAAGACCGGTCCAGCCATATTCCGCCTCGACGCGGAAGCCGGCGCGATAGGCCTCGCGCAGGGCGATGGGATCGGCTTGGGGCATCAGGCCGGCGATCAGCTGCTCGGCGGCATCGACCAGCAGGCCTGTGGGCTTGCCGTCGGGACCCTTGAGGATTTCGCCGCCCGACGGGGCGACGGTCGAGGCGTCGATACCCGCCGCCAGCAGGGCAGGGGTGGAGGCGACGACCGCGTGTCCATCGGCGCGGCTCAGCAACACGACCCGCCCCGGGGCCGCAGCGTCGAGGTCGGCCGCCGTCAGGAAGCGCGCGCCGTTGGCGGATTCGGGCCAGCGGGTCTCGATCCAGCCTCGCCCGACGATGGGGCCTTCGGGATGAGCCTCGGCCCAGGCCGTCACCTTGGCCATGGCGTCGACGACCGAGGTCGAGCCTTCGAGGTTCAGCGTCAGCTCGCGCCAGCCGATGCCGTCCAGGTGGGCGTGGCCGTCGGTGAAGCCGGGGAACATGGCCGCGCCCTTCAGGTCGATGGTCGGAGTTTCCGTCGACACAGCGGGCTGATCGGCCAAGCTGCCGACCCAGACGACCCGCCCGTCGCGCACCAGCACCGCCTCGGCGGTCGGGGCGGCGTCGACGCCGGTGTAGATGGGGCCGCCCCGGATCAGCATGTCCTGCGCCCGCGCCGAGGCGGCGACCCCGACGAACAGCAGGGCGAGGGCGAGGAAACGGATCATTGTGCGGCTCCGGTTGGGGCGACCGGAGGGGTGGAGCCGAAAGCCGCCGGCGTCAAGCGGACCCCGAACCCTCTCCCCTGCGGGAGAGGAAAAGCCTACGCCGCCGCCTTCTGCTTGCCTTCGAAATTGCCGTAGAAGGTCTCACCCTTCACGGCCATGTCGCGGAGCAGCTGCGGGACCTTGAAGCGGTCGCCGTAGGTGGCGGTCAGTCGGTCAGCCGTCTCGACGAAGGCCTTCAGTCCCGTCTGGTCGATCATCGTGATCGGGCCGCCGGTCCAGGGCGCGAAGCCCCAGCCGAGAATGGCGCCCAGATCGGCCTCGCGCGGGTCGTCGATGACCCCCTCTTCCCAGCAGCGCGCGACCTCGACGGCTTGGCGGTACAGCAGCCGGGTCTTCAGTTCGGCCACCAGGTCGGGATCCGAGTCATTGATGGTCGGAGCCACCAGTTCGGACAGGCCTTTCCAGAGGGTCTTGGGCGAACCCTTCTCGGCCGGATAGTCGTAGAAGCCCTTGCCGTTCTTGCGCCCGAAGCGGCCGCCCTCGACCATGGCGGCGACCATGTCCTCGCCCGGATTGGGAACGTATTTGTCGCCGAGGTCGGCGCGGGTCTGTTTGCCGATCTTGTAGGACAGGTCCAGCGCGACGTCGTCATGCATCTCCAGCGGGCCACGCGGCATGCCGGTCATCCGCCCGACGTTGTCGATCATGGCCGGAGCATAGCCCTCGTTCAGCATCGCCATACCCTCGGTCAGGAAGGTAGAGAAACAGCGTGAGGTGTAGAAGCCTCTGGAATCGTTGACAACGATCGGGGTCTTCTTGATCTTCAGAACGTAGTCGAGCGTCCTGGCGATCGCGGCCTGACCGGTCTTTTCGCCGAGGATGATCTCGACCAGCATCATCTTATCGACGGGCGAGAAGAAGTGGATGCCGATGAAGTCCTCGGGGCGGATCGAGGCCTCGGCCAGGCCGGTGATCGGCAGGGTCGAGGTGTTGGAACCGAAGATGGCACCGACGTCCAGCTGGGCCTCGGCCTTCTTCGTCACGTCGGCCTTGATCTCGCGGCTTTCGAACACGGCCTCGACGACCAGATCACTGCCCTTCACATGAGCGTAGTCGGTGGTGGCGGTGACCATGGCCAGCAGGGCGTCGTACTTGTCCTGGGTCATCTGGCCGCGCTTGAGGCGTTTGCCCAGCAGGTCGGCGACGTGGGCCTTGCCCTTGTCGGCGGCTTCCTGGGTGGTGTCGATCAGCACGGTTTCGATGCCGGCCATGACCTGCACATAGGCGATGCCCGCGCCCATCATGCCTGCGCCAATTACCGTCACCTTGCGCGGATCGGACTTGGGCACGCCTGCGGGGCGGACGGCTCCCTTGTCGAGTTCCTGTTTGGACAGGAACAGGCTGCGGATCATGGCCTGGGCCTGCGGCGTCATCAGGGTCTTGATGAAATAGCGGGTCTCGATGCGCAGGGCCGCGTCCATGGGGACCTGAACGCCCTCATAGACGGCCTTCATCAGGTTCGTCGCGGCGGGATAGTTGCCGTAGGTCTGCTTGCGGATCATCGCATTGCCGACGAGGAAATTCTGGATGCCGACCGGGTGGAAGGGGCCGCCGCCGGGCAGTTTGAAGGCCTTGTCGTCCCACGGCTGGACAGCTTTTCCGCCGCCTTTGATCCAGGCCTTGGCGGCCTCGACTTCGCCGCCCTTGGCCACGACCTCATTGACGAAGCCGGCGCCCTTGGCGTCGTTCGGACGGAAGGACTTGCCCTCGGTCATGGCCATCATGGCCTGCTGGACGCCGATCAGGCGCGTCAGGCGCTGGGTGCCGCCGCCGCCGGGGAACAGGCCGACCTTGATCTCGGGCAGCCCGAGCTGGATCTTGTTGTCGTCGCCGACCACGCGGTAGTGGCAGGCCAGGGTGAGCTCAAGCCCGCCGCCGAGGGCCAGGCCGTTGATCGCCGCGGCCACCGGCTTGCCGCAGGTCTCAAGCGCGCGCAGGGCCCCGTTCAGCTTCCAGCCCGCATCGTAGGCTTCCTGAAGCGAGCCGCCGGCCAGCATGCCGCCCGCCATGTCGCCCAGATCGGCGCCGGCGCAGAACCCCGAAGCCTTGCCCGAGGTCAGTACCGCGCCCTTGATGCCGTCATCGGTCCTGATGCGTTCGACCCATTCGGGGATCTCCTTCATGACGCCCGAGGTCAGGGTGTTCATCGACCGTCCGGGGACGTCGAAGGTGATCAGAGCGATGCCGTCGGCGTCGACGTCGATCTTGAAGTTTTCCATGGCTTGTTCCTCAAATCCTCCCCCGTCGGGGAGGGGGACCGCGAAGCGGTGGAGGGGGCCCACCGCAGACTCTGGCGTTCGGGGCCAGCCCCCTCAGTCAGCTTCGCTGACAGCTCCCCGTACGGGGGAGCAATGGATCAGACGCGCTCGATCACCGTGGCGGTGCCCATACCGCCACCGATGCACAGGGTAATCAGGGCGGTGGACTTGTTGGATCGCTCCAGTTCGTCCAGGGCGATACCGGTGATCATGGCACCGGTGGCACCCAGTGGGTGGCCCATCGAGATACCGCCGCCGTTGACGTTCATCTTGTCGTGCGGGATGTCGAGCGCCTGCATGTAGCGCAGCACCACGGCGGCAAAGGCCTCGTTCAATTCCCACACGTCGATGTCGGCGGTGGTCATGCCCAGCTTGGCCAGCAGCTTCTTCGTGACAAACTCCGGACCGGTCAGCATGATCGACGGCTCCGACCCGATCGAGGCGGCGCCGACGACGCGGGCGCGGGGCTTGAGGCCCAGGGCCTTGCCGGCTTCCAGCGTGCCGATCAGCACCCCGGCCGAGCCGTCGACGATACCCGAGGAGTTGCCCGGGGTGTGGACGTGGTTGACCCGCTCGACCTCGGGGTAGCGCTGGTTGATCACGGCGTCGAAGGCCATGTCGCCCATCATCTGGAACGACGGGTTCAGGGCACCGAGCGTCTGCATGTCCGTGTTCGGACGAATAGTCTCGTCGCGGTCGAGGATGGTCAGGCCCAGCTGGTCCCTGACCGGCACCACCGACTTCGAGAACCGGCCGTCAGCCCAGGCGGCGGCGGCGCGCTTGTGGCTCTCCATCGAATAGGCGTCGACGTCGTCGCGGGAGAAACCCCATTTGGTGGCGATCATGTCGGCCGAGACGCCCTGCGGCACGAAATAGGTCGGGAAGGCCGAGGACGGATCGACCGGCCAGGCCCCGCCGTCCGAACCCATGGGAACGCGGCTCATGGCCTCGATGCCGCCGCCGACAGCGAAATCGGCCTCGCCGGATTTCACCTTGGCGGTCGCCATGTTCACGGCCTCGAGGCCAGAGGCGCAGAAACGGTTGATCTGGACGCCCGCCACACTCTGGGCCCAACCCGCCGACAGCACGGCGGTGCGGGCGATGTCCGCGCCCAGTTCGCCGATCGGGGTGACGCAGCCGAGGATGACGTCATCGACCTTGGACGTGTCGAGGTGGTTCCTGTCCCGGAGCGCTTCCAGCACCTGGGTCGCCAGGCTCAGCCCGGTGATCTCGTGCAGCGATCCATCCTTCTTGCCCTTGCCGCGCGGGGTGCGGACCGCGTCATAGATATAGGCCTCGGCCATGGGAGCAGGTCTCCAATAAGGACGGATTCTGAGGGTGGTCGTCACAAGCCCTACGTTTACGTCAACGTCAAGTAATGGTTACTCCCCCGCAATCCAGCGGGACCCCGCCGACACACGAAACCCGGCGGGAACAGGTCCCGCCGGGTTCATGCATTTCACGTTGAACGCGGATCAGGCCGCGGCGGCCATGGCCTCTGCATTGACGGTGGCGTCGGCGAGCGTCGTCAGGTCCTCGTCGGTCTGGGACTCTTCCTGCAGGGTCTCATCCAGCAGGGCGGCGGCATTGTCCAGACCCAGGACAAGTGCCCAACGCTTCAGCGTGCCGTAGCGCGTGATCTCATAGTGTTCGACGGCCTGGGCTGCCGCCAGCAGTCCGGCGTCAAGCGCCGCCGTTCCCTTGTATTCCTCGGCGATCTCATCGCCTTCGGCCAGGATGCCTTCGATGGCCTCGCAGGTCTTGCCACGGGCGGGCTTGCCGATGATCTCGAACACCTGTTGAAGGCGCTCAATCTGGCCTTCAGTCTGGCCGATATGCTTTTCAAAGGCCGCCTTCAAATCCGGTGATTGGGCCGCCCGAACCATCTTGGGGAGGGACTTAAGGATCTTGCGCTCGGCGTAATAGATGTCCTCGAGCGTATCGTGGAACAGGGTGTCGAGAGTCTTGTCGGCCATGATCGGCTCCTATTTTGTGGTGCGCCCGGCGCGCACCCCATCAAAGCAAAACCGGCGCGGTCGGTTCCTGCTGCCGGAAACGGAATTTGCAGCGGCCACAAACTTGGGGTCCGGCGGAACGCCTCACCCCTGAAGAGACGAAGGGAACGGCGCGGGAGCGGACACGCTATGTCCCCGACCCGACCAAGGAGGCTTCATGCGCCGATCCCTGATTTTGATTCTGGCCGGCCTGCTACCGGCAGCCGCCGCCTGCGCGGACGGCTATGCGCCGCAGGCGGCTCGGGCACCGCTGATCGAATCGGCGTCGCAGTCCGCGCGACAGGTGGTCCCCATCGTCCCGCCCCGCAGCTCCAGACCCTCGGACCCGATCGAGTCGCGATTGCTCCAGGCCCACAACTTCGAGCGGGCCCGGGTCGATGTTCCGCCACTGGTCTGGAGCGACGAATTGGAATCCGAGGCGCGGGGCTGGGCCGAAGAGCTGATTGTCACCGGTCGTTTCGCCCACGACCCGTCCCTGCACGGCCATGGCGAGAACCTGTGGAGCGGCTGGGGCGGTCACACCTTCACACCGGACGACATGGTCGGCGAATGGATCGCCAAAAAGGCGCAGTACCGCCCCGGCGTCTTCCCGAACGTCAGCCGCAGCGGAAACTGGACCGATGTGGGTCATTACACCCAACTGGTCTGGAGCGGCACGACGCATGTCGGTTGCGCCATCGCGGCCCGGGGCGACCGGTCCGTTCTGGCCTGCCGTTACGCACCGCCAGGCAATATCGACGGCCGCCGCGCCTTCTAGATGTTTGGTCCCGGAGTTTGATGGTGCAATCTTTTCCTTGAAATGGAAGGAGGCATTATGGGTCAGGTTCTTCACGGGAGCGCCACAACGACTGAGGCGGTCCGTCGAGCGATACAGCATAGTCAAGAGAGCCTGAG
>NZ_JBDNHO010000068.1:0-38078 GCF_041688735.1 Brevundimonas sp. | reverse complement strand
GAGACTCCGGGGGTCCTTGTGGTCGGTGATGGATGCCGACCGCCTGCTCGCCGCGCGCTGAAGGAGGGACCGCCGACTCTGTCATGTCCCTCCCGCGTCGACGACAGCAATGTCGGCGGCGGTGATCCGGTAAGGCCCGAAGCAAGGGCCGCCAGCCGGAGGGCGCGTGGAAAACGGCTACGCGGGGCTGTCTGTCTCGTCGAAACGGTATTTCTACTCACACACCGGGCGAGGCCCGGCCGCTCCGCACCCTCCCCAACCCTTGGCGGTCCCCCGCGCGAGGGCGAACAGCGCTGTTCACCGGTCAGCGAAGAGCCCCGGTTGATCCGTGAACGCCGCGTCGATCCGATACCCCGCGAACCGCGCCAGCCGCTCGCGCAGCCGCCCGTGCGCCGCCGGGTCGTCGCCAACCCGATCCCCCTCGGGCAAGAAGACGTTCTCGGCGCGGAAGGTCCAGGCGGCGACCTTGAGACCGGCGGCGTGGGCGTCGGCGATCAGGGCGGTCGGCTCGCCGGGCGTCGGCTCGATCAGGGAAGTGTCAGCGCCGATCCAGTGCGCGTAGGACGCGACCTCGGCCAGACCTTCGGGCGTGGTCATGGCGGCATAGGTCAGGTCGGGGCGGTCGGCCGGACCTCCGCCAGCGGAGACCAGTTGCACCAGCGGCGTGGCGACGCGCGCGCTCAGCCGCTGGAGCGCCCCGACCTCGAAACACTGGATCAGAACGGGTGCGTCACCACCGGTCAGGCCGTGGGTGGTCAGGGCGGCGACCAAGGCGTCCTCCATCGCCAGCCCGAGGGCGGCGAAATGGCTGGGGTGTTTCAATTCCGGCGCGACGCCGATCACCCGTCCCGACCGGCGGCTGCCCTCGGCGGCGATGGCCAGCACCTCGTCGAAGGTCAGGATCGGCTCGCGGCCGTCCCACGCCGTATTGGCGGGGCGCAGTGCGGGCAGACGTTCGCGGGCGCGCAGGGTCTTCAGTTCGGCCAGCGTAAAGTCCTCGGTGAACCAGCCCGTGACGGCTTGCCCGTCGATGGTCCTTGTCGCGCAGCGCCCGGCGAATTCCGGGCGGGCGGCGACGTCGGTGGTGCCGCCGATCTCGTTTTCGTGGCGGGCCACCAGAACGCCGTCGCGGCTCATGATCAGGTCCGGCTCGATGACGTCCGCGCCCTGGTCGATGGCCAGGTCATAGGCCGCGCGCGTGTGCTCGGGCCGTTCGCCCGACGCGCCGCGATGGGCGATGATCAGGGGATGGGACAGGGCGGGCGTCGCCGTCAGAATCGTCATCGCCGCGAGCATGATCCGGAACATGCGCGAGGGGTAGGGCAGGGGCGTGACAGGGCCGTTACGCTCCTTGCAGAACCTTGCGCAGCTGGGCGTGCAGTTCGCTGTTCGCGGCGAGGATCTGGGCCCCGGACTTGGGGTCGCCGTCGCCGTCGATGGTGGTGACGACGCCCCCCGCCTCGGTGACGAACAGGATGCCCGCAGCCACGTCCCACGGCTGGAGGTTCCGCTCATAGTAGGCGTCAAACCGACCGGCGGCGACCCAGGCGAAGTCCAGCGCCGATGAGCCCAGGCGGCGAATGCCGGCGACGCGCTGGCCGATGGCGTGGATGTCCTTGATGGCTTGGGCGTGACCGGTCTTGCCGATGAAGGGCAGGCCCGTGGCGATCAGACTTTCGGTCAGGTCGCGGCGACCGGCGACGCGGATACGGGCGTCGTTCAGGTAGCAGCCCTTGCCCTTCTCAGCCCAGAACATCTCGTTCATCACCGGATTATAGGTCACGCCCGCCACGATCTCGGACGAGCCGTCCGGCGCGGTGCGCTGCAGGCCCACCGTGATGGCGAAATGGGGCATGGCGTGCATGAAGTTGGTGGTGCCGTCGATGGGATCGACGATCCACATGTGGGACTTGTCGGTGCCCTCCATCATGCCGCGCTCCTCGCCCAGGAAGCCGTAGCCGGGGCGGGCCTTCATCAGCAGTTCGTAGAGGGTGTCCTCGGCCTTGATGTCGGCGGCGGTGACGAAGTCGCCGGGACCCTTGCGCGAGACCTGTAGCTGCGAAACCTCGCCGAAGTCGCGCAGCATCGGCCGGGCGGTCTTGCGGACCGCGTCGATCATGACGGAGACGAGAGCGGAGGCGAGGGCCATGGGAGATCTCCTGGTCCGAAGGTCCTGAAAAGGCGTCAGCCCGGACAGTCGGAGAAGGTCATGGAGGCGCAGGATCGCGCCTCCGGGTCGTCGGGTCCGTCGGGCCTATTCGGCGCGACGGACGTATTCGCCGGTGCTGGTGTCGACGACGATCCGCTCGCCCACGCCCATGTACGGCGGGATCATGATGCGGACGCCATTGTTGGCGATGGCGGGCTTGTAGGAGGACGAGGCGGTCTGGCCCTTCACCGTGGGCTCGGTCTCGACGACTTCCAGCGTCACCTGATCGGGCAGGGACAGGCCGATGGGCCGCTCCTCGTGCATCTCGATGGTGACCTTCATGCCGTCCTGCAGATAGGCCACGCGGTCCTCGCCGACCCAGTCCTTCTGCAGCTCGGTCTGCTCGTAGGTCTGGTCGTCCATGAACACCAGGGCGTCGCCCTGCTCGTACAGATAGGAGAATTCCTTCTGTTCCAGCGTCACGCGTTCGACTTTGTCTTCCGAGCGGAAGCGTTCGTTCAGCTTGTTGCCCGTCTCGAGGTTCTTGGCCTCGACGTTGGCGAAGGCGCCGCCCTTGCCGGGCTTGACGTGGCTGGCCTTGGTCACGACCCACAGGCCCTTGTTGTGCTCAAGGACCATGCCGGGCTTGATGGTGTTGCCGTTGATCTTCGCCATGGGTGTCTCGGAAGGGATTGGGCGCAGCCTGCGACGGCGCGCGAACGGCCGCAGTCCCTAGAGGATGCGGCGACCAAGGGCAATCCTCCCCCATCGGGGGAGGGGGACCGCGGAGCGGTGGAGGGGGCCAGCCCCGGACGCAAGCGTTTGTGGTCAGCCCCCTCCACCACCCTTTGGGTGGTTCCCCTCCCCCGTCGGGGGAGGATCAGTGAACGGTCGGACCCTCATGGGGCGACCGGCCCGCTATTCTGTTGGCAAGGCGGACGTTTCCGCCCATCGGCGCCGCCATCTTGCCTGCGCGGGCATCAACCTTTCGCGCCTCATGGGCGAAGGCGGCGGCGAGGCCGGCGGACGACATGGCGGCGGCGATCTGCAGGCCACGGCTCGCGGGCCGCAGGGCGATCCACACGGCATTCAACGCCTGGGCGGCGGCCCAAAGTCCCATGGCCGTCGTGCGCTCGGGCCGGGCCGGGGCGTTCCACACCCGAACCGCCGACAGGGTAGTGACCGAGAAGACGGCGGGCAGAATGAGGCTGAGCGGGCCGCGCGGGCGTTCGGTGATCGGCGCGTCATCGTCGGCGAGGTGTATCGGTCTGGGGCGGATCGTGGTCCGGGCCAGGAGCATGGCCCCCAAGGCGAACCCGATGGTCACCGCCACGCCCATGACCACATGGCCCAGGTCGCGCTGATTGGCGTTGAGGAAGTCGCCCGCTGCGTCGCGCGCGTCGTCGAGAATGTCATTGATGTCGGTCATCGGGCTCCGTCCTGAGGTGAGAGCGGAATGGCGCAGCCCCGCGTCAGTTCCCGGTGGCTGAGCGGTCGGGGCCGATCCCCGTCATGGCGAACGCGGCGGTCGAGGTTCCCATTCGGGATGTCCAATGTTAAGAGGGATGCATGCAGGCATCCAACTCGTCCCCTGAAAAGCTTGTCATCCGCGCGCCGGACGACTGGCATGTCCATCTGCGCGACGGCCAGATGATGAGTGACGTCGTCAACCACACGGCGCGACAGTTCCGGCGCGCGATCGTCATGCCGAACCTGACCCCGCCGGTCACCACGGTCGCCGCCGCCGAAGCCTATCGGACGCGGATCCTCGCGGCGGTCGAGCCGGGTCTCGCGTTCGAGCCCCTGATGATCTGCTACCTCACCGACGACGCCGATCCCGAGGAGATCGCGCGCGGGTTCGAGGCCGGGGTCTTCACCGCCTGCAAACTCTACCCGGCCCATGCGACCACCAACGCCGAGCTCGGCGTCACCGACATCCGCAACATCTATCCCGCCCTCGAGCGGATGCAGCGCATCGGTATGCCGTTGTTGCTGCACGGCGAGGTGATGGACCATTCGGTCGACGTCTTCGACCGGGAAGCCGTCTTCATCGAGCGGATATTCTCGAAGATCGTGGTCGATTTTCCGGCGCTCAAGACGGTGTTCGAACACATCACCACGGCCGACGCCGTAGCCTTTGTCGAGAGCGGCGGGCCGAACCTGGCCGCGACCATCACGCCGCATCACCTTCGCATCAACCGCAACGCCATGTTCGCGGGCGGCATCCGGCCGCATTTCTATTGCCTGCCGGTGGCCAAGCGCGAGCGGCACCGCCTGGCCCTGCGCCGGGCGGCGACCTCGGGGTCGCCCAAATTTTTCCTCGGCACCGATTCAGCGCCCCATCTGACAGGAGACAAGGAGTCCGCCTGCGGTTGCGCCGGCATCTTCAACGCGCCGTTCGCGATCGAGAGCTATGCGGCGACGTTCGACGAGGAGGGGGGGCTCGACCGGCTTGAGGGGTTCGCCTCCGAACATGGCCCGCGCTTTTACGGCCTGCCGCTGAATGAGGACCGCATCGTGCTGGAGCGGGAGGATGTCGTCGCACCCGGTCACATCGGAACCGCATTGGGCGATCTGGTCCCGTTCCACGCCGGTGAGACCTTGCCGTGGCGGTTTGGCCGATAGTCAAGGTCAATCGGTCCCGCGAAACGGCTCAGGGATTGCAGTCGCCGCATTGACCGGGGTCGGCTGCGAGGCGCGCCATGGGCCGCTCCTCCCGATGATTGCAGCCGGTGCAGGTCAGTATCTCGGCGCGGGTCTGCGAGGTCGGCTCCCCGCAGTCGGCGCAGGGCAGGCCCGCCAGCCGCTCCGTCACGGCGAAGCTGGGCCGGCCGCACGCCGGGCATAGGGACCTGGACCGCCGCACCAGATTCAGCGTTGCGCGCTTTATCGCCCGCATCCGTGTGGGGTTGCGATCTGCCCGCATGTCTGTTTCGACCAGGGCCGCGCCGGCCTGGCCTACGATCCGGTCGATGCCGTGGGCGAGCGAAGCCCAGCTGGCCACGTCCTTGATCAGGGCGATCTCGGGGACCTGTCGGTCTTCCACCCAGGCGGTCAGGATGACCCCGTGGCCCGGAAACCCGATCCGTTGCGCGAACGCCTGTCCGGCCTCGCGCTCGGTGACGACGACATGCGCGAAGTTGGTCCCGGCGCCGCCGTGATGGCCGACCAGCTCCAGCCCCGACAGGCGATCGATCAAAACCACGATCTCCTGCCCGAACGGCAGGAAGGGGAGTTGGGGATGAGGCCCGAAACTGCCTTCGCTCGCCAGGCCGATACGCGCCGACGGGACCCGGTCGAAGGCGGCGGCGATCTTGCCGCGCGCCGCCTCCAGAGGACTTCCCGTCCGTGCCACCTCGCGGCTGAAGGCACCGAAGGCGTCGGTGTCCAGACCTGTCGCGACCTCGACGTTGAGCCCGAAGAAGCGCGCGAGGACGGGGCCGATCGCCCGCTCCTTGCCGTGCATGGTGGCGAGCACGGCGGTTACGCCCGGCCAGGGCGGGCCGCCTTCCCGGACTGTGGCCCCCGAAGCCATCGCCTCCGTCAGCAGGGCCAGGCTGGCCGAAAGATCAGGCATGCATCAACGGGTCCGCGGAAGGTGCGCCGGTCTCCACTCGACCGTGGCCGCGGTCCAGTTTATTGCCGTGATACAAGCTATAACGGATGCTAATGACGTGACGGAGCGGCTGGTTAATCTGGACATCGATCTGCTGCGCGCGTTCGTCTCGGTCGTCGAGACCGGCAGCTTCACGCGCGCGGCGGCGCTGCTGGGCAGGACCCAGCCCGCCATCAGCCTGCAGATCCGCCGCCTTGAGGATCAATTGCGGTCACCCCTGCTGGATCGCGGTGGCAAGGGCGTCGGCCTGACGACCGAGGGGGCGGCCCTGCTGCCGCAGGCGCGGCGGCTGCTGCGGTTGAACGACGAAATCATCTCGACGCTGGGTGAAGGTGACCTCGAGGGCGAGGTGCGCTTCGGCGCGCCCGAGGACATGGCCACCATGCATCTTCCGGGCATTCTGGGTGCCTTCGCGCGCAGCCATCCGCGTATCAAACTGTCGGTGACGTGCGACTACACCGCCAATCTGCTCGACCAGATGTCGCGCGGCATGCTTGACCTGGCCCTGATCAAGCGCGAGCCGGTGGGGCCCGACCTGGGGGTGTGGGTGTGGAGCGAGGCCTTGGTCTGGGTGGCGCTGGACGGCTCCGTCACCGAGACAACGCCGCTGCCGTTGATCGTCGCGCCGGCTCCCGACATCTACCGTAAGCGGGCGCTGGGCGCGCTGCAGGCCGCTGGCATTGCCTTTTGGCCGGCGTTCACCTCGCCCAGCCTGGCCGGCCAGATGGCCGCCCTGCGCGCCGGCCTCGGGGTCGGCGTCCTGCCGGCGGCCATGGCCCCCCGCGATCTCGTGGTGCTCGGCCCCCCTCTTCCGTCGCTCAGCGACAGCGAGATCGCCCTTGTTTCGGCAAGGGGCTCAGGCGGCCCAACCGGATTGCTGGCGCAGGAAGTTCTGCGCGCGCTTGAGCGCGGACCGACTTCGTCATAAAGCCTGCTCGGGTCTCAGACCGGCTTCTGATTGGCTTGCTCAGTTGCCGGTGGCGCTCTTGTCCGGGGCGATCTCGGTCATGGCGGACTGGAGATAGTTCTGCTCGCCCAGCTGGTCGATCAGCTTGTGCTGCGCCTCCAGGAAGTCGATGTGCTCCTCGGTGTCGGCCAAGATGCGCATCAGGATGTCGCGGCTGACATAGTCCCGGGCCGCCTCGCACTGGGCCACGCCGGCCAGCAGGGTGTCGCGGCCGCCGAGTTCGAGCTGCAGATCTGCGCCGAGGCATTCGAAAGCGGTCTCGCCGATCTTCAGCTTGTGCAGATCCTGCAGGTTGGGCAGGCCGTCGAGGAACAGGATGCGTTTGATCAACATGTCGGCGTGTTTCATCTCGCCGATCGACTCGTCGTAGGTGATCTGGCCGAGGTGTTTCAGGCCCCAGCTTTCGAACATCCTGGCGTGCAGGAAGTACTGGTTGACCGCCGTCAGCTCATTGGTCAGCACCGCGTTGAGGGTGCGGATGATCGCGGGATCGCCCTTCATGGTCTTGCCTTACATAGAGCGCGCGGTGAGTCGTCCACCGCCTCTTCGCGACGCCTTTCTAACACATCGAAACGCCTGATGTTCAGCTGCGAACTCTTCTCACGGCATTGATAGTGCGAATGATTTTCGCGCGCAGAACTATTCGGCGGCGAGCGCGAAAGCTTGCTGGCCGTCCTGGATCATCTGGCGCATTTCGCAGACGCATTTGGCGCACTGGGCCTGGCACTGATGCCGGGTGAAGACGTCGCGGGGACGGATCGCGCCGGCTTCGATGGCCGAGGCGACGTCGCGCTTGCGCAGGCCGTTGCAGTTGCAGACGTACACGAGATTCAAATCCGTTCTGGATTGCGAATGGTTCGCTGTAGCAGGTTCCGCCCAGCGATTGCAAGTCGTTCGCAGCGATGCGCGTATTGACCAGGCGCGCCTGTGGTCGCACTTGCTCGACATGGCAAAGACCCCGACCGCGCCGCCGCGCCCTGTTTGCCGGCTGTATCTGATCACCTCGTCCATGATCCCCGATCTGGCCGCGTTCGCGAGAGATCTGGAGGCGGCGTTGGACGCCGGGGACGTGGCGGCGCTGCAAGTTCGGCTGAAGGACGTCGATGACGCCGCGATCCTGGCGGCCGTGGCGGCGCTGGGTCCCGTCGCCCGGTCGCGTGGCGTCGCTCTGATCCTGAACGACCGGCCCGATCTGGCCCTTAGATCGGGCTGCGACGGCGTCCATGTGGGTCAGTCTGACTCCTCTCTGGCAGAGGCGCGGCGGACGATGGGGCCGGACGCCATGATCGGCGTCACCTGTCACGGCAGTCGCGAACTGGCGATGGACGCGGCCGAGGCGGGGGCAGATTACGTCGCCTTCGGGGCCTTCTTCCCGACGACGACCAAGGTGACGACGCATCGCCCGGACCGGGAAATCCTGACCATCTGGCAGGAAACGGTCGAGGTGCCTTGCGTCGCTATCGGCGGCGTCACGGCGGCGAACGCGGGCGGGCTGGCGCGGGCCGGGGCGGACTTCGTTGCGGTCAGTTCGGCGGTCTGGACCCACCCCGGCGGTCCCGCCACTGCGGTGCGCGAACTCGAGGCCGCCCTGTCCGTCGTGGCCTGAACCTTCAGGGGATATTAGGAAGCGCGGACCTAGAAAGGCTCTGAGTTTCGCCTTCCGGACCCGAACATGACCATGAGTCGAGTGCTCGACACGGCCACACCGGCGGCGGACCCGGTTCCGGCGGCAAAGGCGCGTCCGGACGCGCCCGTTTACGTGAACAGCGCCGCCGCCTTATTCCGCGAGCCCCTCGCACCCATCTTCACCGCCGTGGCGGTCATGGCCCTGGTCGTCCTGGCCCTCCAGTTCGCGCGGTCGGCCGGGCTGGTCGCGGCGCTTTGGGGCGCGGGCGGCCTGGCCGTCGCCGTCTGGCTGAGGAACGCGCGCGGACCCGCGTACGACATCTGCTTCGGCGCCCTGCTGGTCGTGGGGATCGGGGCCGGTGAACTGATGGCGGGCAACTCCTATATGCTCAGCGCCGTCTTTACCGTGGCCAACATGCTGGAGATCGTGCTCGCGGTGGCGCTGGCGCGACGGTTCGCGCCCACGCTCAACCTGGCCACCGTGGACGGCGCGTCCCGTTTCCTGTTGAGCGCCGCCGTCGTCGCGCCGATTCCGGCTGCGCTCGTGGCGGCGGGCTATCTATATGCCACCGAGGGTGCGTCGGTCCTGGACAGTTTCCAGACCTGGTGGTTCGGCCATGCGCTGGGGATCGCGGTGATCTCGACGTTCGGCCTGTCTCTGACGCGACGCCACATGGCGATGCTGCGATCGCCCGCCCGGATGATCGAGGCGGTCATCCTGCTGGGCATCCTGATCGCCACCTGCGTCGTCGTCTTCTTCCAGTCCAGCGTCCAGCTCAGCTTCGTGGTGATACCGTTGCTGATCCTGGTGGCGGCGCGATTCCGCGTTCTGGGCGTGGCCACCGCCCTGATCATTGTCACCTTGACGGCGGTCGGCGGGACCATGCTGGGACGGGGCCCATTCATTTCCGCCGGACCCGATCTGGCTGATCAGGCCCTGCTGGCCCAACTGACGGTCCTGCTGGGCTGCATGCCCATCTTGCTGGTGGCGTCGCTTCTGGAAGAACGCGACCGCCTGTCGGACCGCGCCAAGGCCGGACAGGCCCGGGCCGAGCGCGCTTCGGAAGCCAAGTCGCGCCTGCTGGCCAACGTCGCCCATGAGATCAAGAGTCCGGTCGGCGGCGTCATCGGCATCGGCGAACTGTGGAAAGCGGGCCAACTGGGTCCGATCAACACCACCCAGTCCGAAATGGCCGAAATGCTGGTCAAGACCGCGCGCCAGGTCGAGGCGCTGGCCCACGACCTGCTGGACGTCGCCCGGGCCGAGTCCGGCGCGGTGAAGGTCGAGCTGCGGCCCACCGACGTGCCGGGCGTGCTGGAAGACGTGAAATGCGCCACCGCGCTGCGGCCGGAGGCCCAGTCGATCCGCCTGCAGGTCATCACCGAAGGCGACGGCCTGATCGCGCTGGCCGACTCCCAAAGATTGACCCAAGTCATCGCCAATCTGGCTTCCAACGCGGTCAAATACGGCGGTTCCGGTGGCCTGGTCATATTCCGTGCCTCCAAAATCTACGACGGCGTGCGCATCGAGGTCATCGACAGCGGTCCGGGTCTGTCGCCCGATAAGCAGTCCCAGCTGTTCGAGCCGTTCAACCGCCTCGGCCTGGAGCGTTCCGCGGTCGAGGGGCACGGCATCGGTCTGGCCTTGGCCAAGCGATTGGTCGAACTTCAGGGCGGCTCCATCGGCGTCACCTCGACGGCCGGCGAGGGCGCGACCTTCTGGGTCGAACTGCCCGCGGCCTGAAGACCGACTGACTCATGGACGGCCGGGCGTGCCAATGCCCAGTGTCCTCGGGGCCTTGCCGTTCGCGGGCTGAGGGCCGATTGTCGCGACCATGAAAACCGTCATTCCCGTTTTTCTCCTGCTGGCCCTCGCCGGAGCGGCCGAGGCCCAGACTCCGGCCCAGACTCCGGCCCAGACTCCGGCCCAGACTCCGGCCCAGACTCCGGCCCAGACTCCGGCCCAGACTCCGGCCCAGACTCCGGCCCAGACTCCGGCCCAGACTCCGGCCCGGACTCCTGTCCAGAATCCTGTGGCGACGCCACCGACGCCGGCCGCCGCGAACCTGACCCGCGACCTGAACAGCGGCCCGCACAGGCCCGCCAATCACATCGTACCGGCTCCGGCTCCCTCGGCGCCGATGACTTCCGCCCCGGTCGCGACCGTGCCGCCGCAACCGGCCGCCCCGCAGGTCGTCAAGCTAGCCCCTGTCGCGACGGCGGTCCCACGACCCGTAGAGCCGCCGGTCGCCGCGTCGAGGTCGGTGGCGCCGATTCCGACGACGCCCGCGCCTGCGCCGACGACCGCTCCGATCGGACCCGCGAATCCCGCCTCGCCGCTACGGACCCAGCCGCCGGCCGTGCCGACTTCCCCCGCGACCGCAGCACCTGCCGCTCCAGTCCCGACACCTGCCGTGACTTCGGCCGCGAGGTCGACGCCCGCCCCGCCGGTCGCGACCACGCCCCCCGTTCCAGCCGCGACGCCAACGGCCGAGGCTTCGCCTCCGCCCGCGCCCGCCTATACCGTCCTGGACGCCGCGGCGCTGGCCGCCCTGCCGTTCACGGTGGAACTGCCCGCCGGCTTTTCGATCACGACCGGAAGGCCTGGAACCGACTTCCGCATCTATACGATCCGGCGCAGCGATCGGTCGTTCGCCATGGTCTATGCCGGCCCGGCGTCGCAGTTTCCGATCTATGGCGGCCAGATGGTCCAAGCGGGCGGTCGGGCGACCGTGATCTCAACCGAGGACGGTCAGCGCCACCCGATGGAGCATCTGTTCCAGCGCGCCGACGCGCCCCGGGAAGTCCACGTCTGGACGATGACGCTTGAGGGCGCTGATCGGACCCTGGCCGAACGGATCGCCCAGTCGCTGGACATGCGTTAGATTCGGCCCCCCGACGGTGCAAATTCATGGTTTTGGCTCCACGGGCGCTCCGATTTTGCCCTAGGCGCCGAAGGTTGTCCTCAGACCAGCTCCACCGCCACGGCCACGGCCTCGCCGCCCCCGATGCATAGCGAGGCCATCCCCTTCTTGCCGCCGCGCGCCTGAAGCGCAGACAGCAGGGTGGTGAGGATGCGCGCCCCCGATGCACCGATCGGGTGGCCCAGAGCCGTCGCGCCGCCGTTGACGTTGAGCTTGGCGTGATCGATGCCCAGCTCGCGCATGGCGATCATGGGGACGACAGCGAAGGCCTCATTGACCTCCCACAGGTCGACGTCGTCCACCGACCAGCCAGCCTTCTTAAGGGCCTTCCGCATGGCGGGCACGGGGGCGGTGGTGAACAGGCCGGGTTCATGCGCGTGGGCGGCGTGGCTGACCACGCGGGCCACGATGGGCAGGCCCAGGGCCTTGGCCACGCTTTCGCGCGTCATCACCAGGGCGGCGGCACCGTCCGAGATCGATGAGGCGTTGGCGGCGGTGATGGTGCCGTCCTTGCTGAAGGCGGGTTTCAGAGACGGGATCTTCTCCGGCATGGCCTTGCCGGGTTGTTCGTCCTCGCTGACGACTTCGACGCCCTTGCGCGTGGTGACCTCAACGGGGGTGATCTCGGCCTTGAACGCACCCGAGGCAATGGCCGCGCGGGCACGGGTCAGGCTCTCGATGGCGTATTCATCCTGGTCCTGGCGGCTGAACTGATAGGTCAGGGCCGTGTCCTCGGCGAAATTGCCCATCAGCTTGCCGGGCGTGTAGGCGTCCTCGAGGCCGTCCATGTACATGCTGTCTATGATGACGTCGTGGCCGATGCGAGAGCCGCCGCGGTGCTTGGTCATCAGGTAGGGCGCGCCCGTCATCGACTCCATCCCGCCCGCCACGATCACATCGGCACTGCCGGCCGCCAGGGTGTCCGAGGCCATCATCACGGCCTGCATGCCAGAGCCGCACATCTTGTTGACCGTCGTGGCTTCGACGCCCAGGCCGAGACCCGCCCCGATAGCGACTTGTCGGGCGGGCGCCTGGCCCAGGCCGGCGGGCAGGACGCAGCCCATGTAGATCTGGTCGATCTTGGCCGCGTCCAGACCGGCGCGCTCGACGGCCGCCTTGACCACCGTGGCCCCCAGGGCGGTGGCCTTCACGCCGGACAGGGCACCTTGAAAGCCGCCCATGGGCGTGCGGGCGAACGAAACGATGACGACGGGATCGGACATGGGCGGCTATCCTGGGAAGAGACGGTTTGCAGGGCGGCGAATTGGGCCGGTCGAACAGGAAAGGCAAGCGCGATCAGGCGGCGTCGGACGCGGTCTCGCGCTGTAACATGTCGCCGACGGTGGCGCAGTTGGCCGTGCGGGTCAGGCGCAGGTCACGCGGCTTGACGATCTCGCCGCAGTGGCCGCAGGCGATGCGGGGCGCGAGGTCATGACCGCACGCTTCGTGGATCATGGCGAAGCCGGCGTCGGTCTCGCCATAGACATGCTTGGCACCCCAGCCGTGCAGGGTGACCAGCACGCCGTACAGGTCCTTGCCCTTGGCTGTCAGGACGTATTCATTGCGCGGCGGGCGCTCGGAATAGAGCTTCGGCTCCAGCACCCCGTGCTGGACCAGGGTCCTCAAGCGCGAGGCCAGGACGTTGCGGGCGACGCCCAGTCTTTCCTGCCACTGTTCGAACCGGCTGACGCCCTGAAAGGCGTCACGGATGACCAGCAGGGTCCATGGATCGCCGATAACCTCCAGCGTCGCGGCGATGGAGCAGCTTTGGCGTGAATAGTCGGCTGTGCGTCCCATGTGGAGGAAAGTGACCCTACGTCAGCCGTTTGGCAAGAGGGTTGCCAATCCGAACTCACTAGGTCAGTCTTGTTTGGCTACGGACAGATGATCTTTTTCGGCCCTCATGGTCTCTCACCGACGGGGGTGGGAGCGCCTCCCGTGCTTCCACCCTCTCTCCTTTTTCCGGTAAACGCGCCTCCATGATCGATCAGACGCTCTCGGACGCCCTGACCCTGCGACCCGACGGAGAGGGCGGGCTGATCGCGCGCCTTACCGGAGAGTTCTCAAATGCCCCGATCTCGATGGATCAGAACAAGGGGGCGCCGTTCGGCGGGTTGATGGCGGCGCTGGCCGCCGGAGCCATGCGCCAGGGGCTGGGCATCGAAGCGCGGCTACGGTCCCTGACCATCCAGTATCTCGCGGCGGTCCGGTTCGAGGATGCGGTGTTCACGCCGGTGATGAATCGCGGGGGCCGTAACATCGCCTATGCCTCCGTCACAGGTGGTCAGGCCGACAGGCCCGCGGTTCAGGCTCTGGGCACGTTCGGCCGCGACGTCACTGGACCGACCCTGACGCCACTGACGTTTCGCGCCCGACCGCTGCACGATCTGGAGCCAACGCCGCTCGACTCCAGTTTCGGTCCATGGTTCACCCGGCACATCGACCACAGGTTCGTGGCGGGCCCCCGGCTTTACGGCGAGAACGCGGGCCAGTCCCCCGAGCTCGGCTGCTGGATGCGGACCATCGACGCCGCGTCGCTGGATGAGGCGCGGCTGCTGTTCCTTCTGGACGGGCTGTATCCGACCTATTTCACGGCCTTTCCCGCGCCACCGGTGATCTCAACGAGCGTCGATCTGCGCGCCGATCTGCTGGGTGAGCTGACGCCCGACACCTCGCCGGACGGCTGGGCCTATTTCCACTTCACCAGCCGCGACGTCGGCGGCGGCTGGGCGGTCGAGGATGGCGTGGCCCATGCGCCGGACGGACGGCCGATCGCCCTTGTCCGGCAAAGGCGCAAGCTGATGCCGACGCGCGGATAATATTCGCCGAGATCAGAGCGTCCCGGTCGGCAGGCCCCGGCGCACGGCCAGCGCCAAAGCGCCTTCTGCCGCGTCAGACAACGGCGGCGGTGGTCCTGATGAACCCGCCGCCGAGCAGGCGGTCGGGGTCGGCCGGGTCGTAAAGCGCGCAGGCCTGGCCGGGAGCCACGCCCTCCTCGCCGGAGACGAAGGTCACCGCGACCGCGCCTTCGGTCATCGACAACCGGGCGGGCGAGGGCGGACGGGTCGAACGGACGCGGGCCAGCACCGGGGCGCCGGCCGCGGCGGCTGTCGCGATATCGGTCTCGTCGCCCAGCCAGTTGGTCTCGTCCAGAGTCAGCGACGCGGTCAGCAGGGCCTCGCGCGGGCCCACGATCACGTGGCGCTTCGCCGGATCCAGCCGGGTCACGAACAGGGGCTCGCCCACGGCGACGTTCAGGCCCCGGCGCTGACCGATGGTGTAGTCGGTGATGCCCCCGTGCTGGCCCAAAACGCGGCCGTCCATGTGCACGATCTCGCCCGCCTCGCGGCCTTGTGGACGCAGCTTGTCGATCAGGGTGCGATAGTCGCCGTTGGGGACGAAGCAGATGTCCTGGCTGTCCGGCTTGGCGGCGATCCGCAGGCCCAGTTCGGCGGCGACGCCGCGCACCTGGGTCTTCTCCAGATCGGCCAGAGGGAAACGCAGGTAGTCGAGCTGCGCTGCGGTGGTGGCGAACAGGAAGTAGGACTGGTCGCGCGAATGGTCGATCGCCTTGCGCATCTGGGCGCGGTCGCCGACGACCGAGCGGCGGACATAGTGACCGGTCGCCATGGCCTCGGCCCCCAGGTCGCGGGCGACGTCCAGCAGGTCACGGAATTTGACCGTCTGGTTGCAGCGGATGCAGGGCACCGGCGTCTGGCCCGCCAGATAAGAGTCGGCGAACTGGTCGATCACCGCGTCCCGAAACCGGCTCTCGTAGTCGAGCACATAGTGGGGAATGCCCATGCTCTCGGCCGCTAGCCGGGCGTCGTGGATGTCCTGACCGGCGCAGCAGGCCCCCTTTTTCTTCAACGCCGCGCCGTGGTCGTAGAGCTGCAGCGTTACGCCGACGACGTCGTAGCCCGCCTTGTGCAGCAGGGCTGCGACGACGGTGGAGTCCACCCCGCCTGACATGGCCGCCACCACGCGCGATCCGAGCGGCAGGCCGACCGCCGCGCGCGCGGATGCGATCGCCGCGGCCATGTCGGCCACAGACGACATGGGGGCGATGTTCGGAATCGGGCAGATGTCCTCGGCGAGCGTCATGGGATGCTATCTAGGGCGAAAGCTGAGCGATTTCGAGGCCGACGCCGGAAACGACGACGACCGCCCCCGTTTCCGGAAGCGGCCGTCGGGCTTCGGGGAGTTCAAAACCCTAGCGGGCGCGATCGTAGTGCTGGATGCGCGTCGTGCGCAGGCCCTGCATGCCCCACTTGTCGATGGCCTTCTGCCAGGCCAGGAATTCCTCGGCCGTCAGACGATAGCGCGCGAGCGCGTCGTCCACACTGATCAGCCCGCCGCGAACGGCCGCCACGACCTCTGCCTTGCGGCGGATCACCCAGCGGTCCGTATTGGCCGGCGGGAGATCGTGCAGGGTCAGCGGCGTGCCCGTCGGACCGACCACATACTGTTCGCCTAGCGTATTAAGACGTCGCTCTTGCAACATGGGCTTATGCCTCATTGACCACCATCACTAAGGGTCGAACGATAGAGGTCGGCGGCTAAGGGCCGTTTAAGCGTCGTGGTGAAGGAAAGGCTAAAATGCCCTCCGTGCACCCGCTCAATGGATAGCGAAGTCTTCATGCAGACTAACCGTTAGTTACCTGGATATCAGCGTTTGATGCTGATCAGTTCGGCCAGCATTTCGTCGGCCGTGGTGATGATCTTGGATGAGGCGGAGTAAGCCCGCTGGGTGGTGATCAGGCCCGTGAACTCGACTGACAGGTCGACCGTGGAGGCCTCCAGCTGCGAGGCTCCGATCAGGCCGGCCCCACCGCTGCCGGCGGCCTTGAGGTTGAAGGTGCCGGAGCCCTGGCTGACCCGGTAGGCGTTGCCGGATGTTTGGCTGAGGGCGTCGGGACTGGGGAAGGTGGCCAGAGCGATCTGGGCGATGCGGCGGGTGACGCCGTTGTCGAAGATGGCGGTGACGAAGCCCCTGTCGTCGATCCTGACTTCGGACAGGTTGCCGAACGTGGTGCCGTTGGTCAGCACCGCCTGCACCACCGAAGCGCTATCGTATTGGGTCAGGCCGCCGGCCGATGCCGAGAGGTCGAAGGTCAGGACCTGGTCGTCGATGCCCAGTCCCGCCGCCCAATTGACAATTCCGGCTCCGGGGGCGGCCGCGTCGGAAGCCCCAAAGGTCAGGGTCGCGGCGTCGGGATCCGGGAACAGCGCCGCCGCGCCCAAGGCGGCCATGGCGTCGGCGTCCAGGCGCCCGTCCTGCGTGAAGGCCACCAGACCGGACTTCAGTTGGCTATTGCTGAGCCCCGCGCCGGTGATCACGTCTGACGCGGGAATGGCCCGGATTTCAGCGAACCACTGGTTCGGCGTCGTGCTCTTCAGGAAGGAGATCGCGACCGTGCGCTGACCGCCCTTGGAATCCGAGACGGGGATCGTCAGTTCGAAGTCCGGCTTGACCCCGGCCCCCGTCTCCGGGTCAAACATGGCCATGGAGTTGGTGGTCGAGTTATAGGCGTTCGCGCCGACGGGCACGGACGCGGCGTCGGCGGCTTCCGCCGAGACGGTCTGGCTGGACTTGATGTTGGCGTTCAGCTGGACCCGCGTGGTGGCTTCGGCCGTGCCGCCGACGGAACCCACGTTGATGGTGCGCAAGCGGCTCAGGTCCGACGGGTCGGTCGGAACGGTGCCGTCCGCGTCCACCGGCCAGCCCTGCAGATAGAGACCCGAAGTGTTCTTGAGATAGCCGAGGTTGTCGACTCGGAAGGCTCCGGCGCGGGTAAACAGTCGCGTGTCCGTGACATCGAGGTTCTCGGGCTTTTCGGTGACGACGAAGAAGCCTTGGCCGGAGATGCCCAGATCAGTGTTGGAGGTTGTGCGCTGCAGCTGGCCGTTCTGGCTGGTGTAGTGCCGGGCCGTGGCCAAGACGCCGCCGGCAGAATAGCCCGCTCCCTGCGCCTGGCTGTTGATCACGGTCGAGAACTCGCCGGCTGTTCGCTTGTAGCCGACGGTGTTCACGTTCGCGATGTTCTGCGAGATGGCGGCGAGGGCTGCGGAGTTGGCTTTCAGGCCGGACACGCCGGCCAGTAGGGCACTGTTGATACTCATGGCGTGGGGCTCCTTAAGAGAACAGTTTCAGGGGGTTGAAGGCTGAGGCTATGGACTGGATCAGTCCGGGGTCCTTGCCGTCATTGGCGGGCACTGAGGCTGGCTTGCCCTCTTCCAGCGCGATCACGGTGGAGAGGGGCAGGATGGAGTTTCCGACGGTCAGATAGGGCTCGCCGTCGTACATCTCGACGCCGGTGATGCGGCCGCGGGTCAGGACCTGGGCGTCCAGAGCGCCGCCTTGGGCGTCCTTGGCGACGATCCTCAGGGAGTAGACCCGACCGTCCTGCCCGTTGGAACCGGTGGTGGCCTTTCCGTCCCAGGTGAAGTCGTGCAGGCCGGTGGTCTTGTCCGGCGCGTCGCCTTCCCAGACCACCTTGCCCGAGCCGTCCAGAACCTGGAGCTTGGCCGAAGCGGCGTTAGCGCCGAGCTCGTAGCTCCAGGTGGCCTTGCCGTCCGTCATCTTGGTCGCCGACCAAGCGGCCGTGGCGTCCTTGCCGATGTAGGTGGCGGCGCTGGCGAGACCTCCGCCGCTCTGGGCCGCGACCAGGCTCTTCAGAAGGTCATTGGTCAACAGTTGCTGCTCGACGCCGGCCATCTGGGTCAGTTGAGCGGTGAACTGGTTGGAGTCCACCGGCGACAGCGGGTCCTGGTTCTTCAACTGCGAGGTCAGCAGCGTCAGGAAGGTCTCGAAGTTCGAGGCCAGCAGGGACGAGCCGGCGGCGATCCGGTTGGTGGCGGCTGTGTTGGAGACGGCATCGATCATCGATCAGACCTTCATGTCCACGCCCGAAGGCGAGAGTTTGATCGCCAGCCAGCGCGGGGGCTGGGCGACGTCGATTTCAGCGTTGAGGCGCGAGGCGGCGGCGAAGGCGCGGCTCTGACCGTGGCGCGCATTCTGGCCCCGGTCGAAGGCGCTGGACCCGCTGTCGCGCTCCGCGAATTCGAAGGCGTCATCGGCCAGGTGGAAGCCGGCCTGCTCAAGTTGGCGGCGCAGTTCATCGGCGCGGCCGCGCAGATCGGTCGCGGCCGCCGGATTGTCGAAGGCGAGACGCGCCGACAGGCGACCGCGGGAATCGATGTCCAGCCTGACGTCCACCCGACCGAGATCCTCGGGGTGCAGCGCCATTTCGAAGCGGGTGCCGCGACCCTCGAGCTTGCGCAGGATCTGGGCTGCGATCTGGGCGGTGGCGTCGATGGTGGTGCGCGACAGTCCGGACAGGGTGACGTCGCGCGTCGTGGCGGGGGCTTGCGTCTGGGTCGTCGCGACGTCGCCGGGGGCCTGGGCTTCGGGTTCGGGTTCGGCGTCGTTCAGGGGTGGGAAGGTCGTTTCGACGCCGGCCTTGATGGCAGGTTCGGCCGGCTTGGCACCGCCGTCGATCTGAACCCCGGCGGGCGTCGATGCGGGATTGGACACGGACGCTCTCGGCTCGGTGGAGGTGTCAAAGTCTTTAGCCGCGACCTCGACAGGCTCTGAAGTCCGCTCTGCCAACGGGCGAAGCGCCGGGGCGGCATGCGGGGGCGTCGCGGTGGCGACCTGCGCGATCGCCGCCTGCGCGGCCGTCGCCTGGGCCTTCGTCTGGGTTGTCTCTCGGTCCGCTGCCTTGGTGACGGTGGCGGCGTCACCAGCGATAGACGTCCTGATGTTGGGGATCGCCGACATGTCCGGCCCATTGGCTGGTGCCGGAAGGTTGTCATTGCCTGGTTGTCTGGCATCAGGAGCGGCCGGGGCCGAAGGGGCGGCTTCCTCTCCGGACTGATTCACCAGCACAGGCGGCGTTACTGGAGGCGGCGTGACAGGAGGCGGCGTAACGGGAACATGGCTCGCGGGAACAGGCGTCGCGAACAGATTGGTTTGCCCCGCGTCCAATGCGGCCTTGTCCTCGGGCGGAGCGGCCGCGTCTTCGCCGACGTCGGACTCGACCACCTCGGCCAGCATGCTCTCGAAGCCGGAATCGACAGCCTCCGACGCCCCTTTGAAGGGGGCCGAAATGGTGGGCGCGATCACGGACAGCACGGCTTGCGCGGACATGGTCCCGAGGGGGTAACGCCGAGGCGTAGGTGACTTGGGCGCTTGCTGCGCCATACATTCGGAAAGCCCGGCGCAAGTCGCGGGCCAGTGCAGGCGCGACGCCCAATGCGTTGAAATACGGTCGTATTACCGTTTATAGACGAGAGCGACTGGGGGTTTGCGCCAGTCTAAACTTGCCGCGTGCCGACCATTCTTGCCCGGCGCCGGGCTGGCATTCCCAGCTGGCCCGCAGTTTGCGCCCCTCATCGGTCATGACACAGACGCGAAACGCGATCTCGCGGAAAATCAACGACTTGGCGGCACGACCCCTTCGAAGGGCCGGGCAAAAAACGCGCGTCGGCTGGCAGGCCTTGCCGGGTGTCGGCGGTATTGGGCGAGCTTCGCGGGAGGGTCGTCCATGTCGCTGAACGCCATCATGAACACGGCCGCGTCGGGCCTGAACACGGCCCAGACCCAGCTGCGCGTCGTTTCGGACAATGTCTCAAACGTCAACACGCCGGGCTATGTCAGGAAGATCGCCGAGCAACGCACCCTGACCAGCCAAGGCGTGGGCTCGGGCGTCGAGGTCGCGCGCATCCGCCTGGCTACCGACCGTTTCCTGCAGGCCGCCAGCCTCAACGCCGGCGCTGAGGCCGCGCGTCAGGGGGTGCGCTATGAATTGTACGACCGCATCCAGTCGCTGTTCGGCGACCCCGGCGGCACGGCGGGCTTTTTCTCACAGGTCCACGGCGTGTTTTCCGCCTTCGCCTCCAGTGCCGAGGATCCGGTCTCCTCGCCCCGCCGTCAGGATGCCCTGTTCAAGACCCAGGCGCTGTTTGATGAAGCCAGTCGCATCGGCAAGTCCATCCAAGCCGTGCGCGAGGACGCCGACGGCCGCATCCAGAGCGCCATCGAGAGGGCCAACAGTCTGCTGGCGCAGATCGAGGGCCTGAACCTGGAGATCGCCCGCGCCACCGCGGTCTTCGGCGACGCGTCCGGTGCCGAGACGGCCCAGGCGCCGCTGATCAACCAGTTGTCCGAGCTTATTGACGTGCGCGTCTCCGTTCGCCCCGTCGGCGGCGTGTCGATACGGACCGGCACGGGTACGCTGCTGGCCGGGCAGGGAGTCGCGACGCTGGAGTATGTGCGGGCTGGGTCCGTCACGGGCGAGACCGCCTTCAACGACGTCTGGGTCACCGAGCCGGGTGGCCAGAAGCGCTCGCTGCTGGACAGCGTCATATCGGGTGAGATCAAGGGCCTGATCGAACTTCGCGACAACGAGGCTCCCGCGGCGGCCGAGCGGCTTGCGGAACTGGTGTCTCAAGTCGCCGACGAACTGAACCGGGGCCATAATGCCAACGCCGCCGTCCCCGCACCGAACCGACTGACGGGCCGCAACGTCGGCCAGACGCTGGAGAGCGCCATCGCGGGCTTCGGCGGTCGGACGACCATCGCGGTGACCAATCCAGCCGGGGCCATCGTGTCCCGCGCCGACATCGTCTTCTCCGGCGCGACCATGACGGTCAACGGCGTAGCGGCCGACCCGACCACCTTCCTGACTATTCTGAACGGCCAGCTGGGCGGAGCGACGGCCAGTTTCACGGACGGCAAGTTGTCGATCCAGGCCGCCGGAACCAACGGCGTCGCCGTCGCGGACGATGCGACGACCCCCTCGTTCAAGGCCGGACGGGGCTTCTCGCATTATTTTGGCCTGAACGACCTGATCTCGACCGACCGGCCCTCGAATTACGATCTCGGGATGACGCTCGGGTCGCCACATGGCTTTACCGCCGGCGAGAGCCTGACCTTCCGGTTCACGGGCGAGACGGGCGCGAAGATTCGCGATCTGAAGGTCAATGTGCCGGCCGGCGGGAGCGTCGGCGATCTGCTGGCCCAGCTGAACAGCCCGGCCAACGGCATCGGGCGCTTCGGAAGCTTCAGCCTGGCGGCGGACGGATCCTTGTCCTTCGCGGGCATCGGGAACCCCGCGCCTACGATGAGCGTGTTCGAAGACACCACCCTCCAGGTCCCGTCTGGCGTATCGTTGACCGAACTGTTCGGCATTGGCGGCGGGGTGCGATCGTCTAGGGCCGACGGCTTCTCGATCCGCGCCGACATCCGTCAGTCACCGTCGAAGCTGGCCTTCGCCCAGCTGAATCTGGCCGCAGCGCCGGGCACGGCCGCGCTCAGCATCGGGGACGGACGCGGCGCGCTGCTGCTGGCCGACGCCGGCGAGCGGGCGGCGAATTTCCAGTCGGCTGGGGGGGCGTCCGGCGGGTCCATTTCGGTGTCGCGCTATGCCTCGGAGCTGTCCGGCGACATCGGCGGCCAAGCTTCGGCGGCGAAGAACCGGCGGGACACCGCCCAAGCCCTCTCGACCGAGGCCTCGGCTCGGCAGACGGCGCTGGAAGGCGTCAATCTGGACGAGGAACTGGTGCTGATGACCACCTATCAGCAGGCCTTCAACGCCTCGGCCCGCATGATCCAGGCGGCCAAGGACATGTACGACACGCTTCTGGGGATGATCTGATGAACCGCATCGCGACCTTCGGAAACTATCAATCGGCCCTTTTGGATTTGATGCGCGCCCAAACGCGCGCTGCGGACGCGCAGGAGCGGGTGTCCACCCAGAAGATCGCTACGGACCTGACCGGCTTCGGCCGACAGTCCGAGACGCTGACGGCGCTGAAGGGGGCCGAGAGCCGGATCAAGGGGTTCATGGAGACGGCGCATGCGGTCAGCGCGCGCCTTACGACGCAGGACCTGGCCCTGATCCAGATCGGCGATGGCGTCGCCGGACTGCGCCAGGCGATCGGCAGCGTTCTCGCCACGGACTCGGCTGGGCCGCTGATGCTGGAGCTGGAGGGCCAATTCCAGTCGGTGCGCGGCGGCCTGACCATGCGCCACCAAGGGGGCTATATCTTCGCTGGTGCCGCGACCACGACCTCGCCGGTGTCCGTCGCCAACCTGGCGCAACTGTCGGCCGCGCCGACGGTGGCGTCGGTGTTCAGGAATGACACGCTGAAGTCCGCCAGCCGCGTCGCCGAGGGCACGACGCTGGAGACGGGTTTCCTGGCCAATGAGGTCGGGGCCGAGATCTTCGAGATCCTGCGCGACATCCAGATCTATCACGCCGGCCCCGGCGGCCCCCTAACCGGCAAGGTCACTCAGGTCCAGAAGGATTTTCTGACTACCCAGCTGGCACGGCTGGAACCGGCGGCGACTGCGATCATCGACAAGACCGCCAAGACCGGATCGCTGGCCAATCAGGTCGAGAGCGTCAACAAGAGTCATCAGGGCCAGTTGAACGCACTTGGCGAACTGGTGTCCGATCGCACCGACGCCGACATGGCAGCAGCCATAACCGATCTGGAATTGTCGCAGATCGCCATCCAGGCTTCCGCTCAGGTGATCAGCCAGCTGCGTCAGGTGTCTCTGCTTAACTACCTGAACTGAGGAGATAAATCGTCGTTCGCGGTCACACAGGACCTGATCATGACTGTGGACCCCCGCCCATTGGTTGCGGATTCTCGATGAAGCGGGTCGGGCGGCGGAGCGCGCCAGCTGCGTGGAGGACCCGAGGGCGGCCCGGGCCCTCTTGTGATGGCGCGAACAACCAGACAGCATGTCTGAACGAATACGCCGGGGCGGCGTTGTCACACCGGTCCCAGCTTTGCCTTGCGGCAGGCGTAGGCAAGATGACCGACGCAATCTAGGTAGGGGCATGGCCGTAGCGGACTTCCAGATCGACGATGGCGCGCAGGTCTTGACCCTGCGTCTCACCGGCGACTGGACTGCGACCGAATTGGGGCGAATCTCGCACCGGCTCGACAGCGAACTGCATGACCGGCGCGTGGACGCCGTTGACCTCGCTGAAATGGGCCGGTTCGACACGGCCGGTGCCTTGGCCATCGTTCAGGCCAGCAAGTGCGTGCTGCCGCAGACGGCCTGGGTCCAGCGGCCCGAAGCCGGCCGGACCTACGCCATGGTCGAGAAGCTGGAGCGCGAAAGCGCCGGACCGCCGCCGCAGTCGCCGGGCTGGATCCGCGGCTTCGCCAAGGTCGGGCGCGGCGTCCAGGACATCGCGGCCGAGGCCACGCTGTCGATGGCCTTCCTGGGTCGGTTGATCGTCGCCGCCGGCGCCGCCCTGCGTAACCCCGGGCGGATCCGCTGGGCTGCCTGGTTCAGCCAGGTCGAGCGGTCGGGGCTGGACGCCATACCGATCATCGCTGTGACCAACTTTTTCATCGGCGCCGTCATCGCCTTCCTGGGGGCCAATCTGCTGACCCAGTTCGGCGCGTCGGTATTCACCGTTCAACTGGTCGCCGTCTCGGTGTTGCGAGAATTCGCCGTGGTCATCACCTCGGTGCTGCTGGCGGGGCGGTCGGCCTCCTCGTTCGCGGCCGAGATCGGATCGATGCGAATGAACCAGGAGATCGACGCCATGCAGGTGATGGGGGTCAACCCCTTCCAGGCGCTGGTCATCCCCCGGCTGGCGGCGATGATCGTCATGCTGCCGCTGTTGACCTTCATCGGCATGGTGGCCGGTCTGTTCGGGGGTTTGCTGGTGACCTGGAGCCAGCTAGGCTATGGCCCATCCTTCTTCGTCCAGCGAATCAGCGAGGACCCGATGATGGGCACCCATCTGATGGTCGGCCTGGTCAAGGCCCCGGTCTTCGCTGTGGTGATCGCGGCGATCGGCTGCCGTCAGGGGATGGCGGTGGCCGGCGACGTCGAAAGCCTCGGCCGGCGGGTCACGGCGGCGGTCGTTCAGGCCATCTTCGCCATCATCTTCCTGGACGCCGTGTTCGCCCTGATCTTCCAGGAGCTGAACCTGTGACCGCGCCCCCGCAGGCGACCGGGGCGGCTCCGGCACCGGACAGGCTGGTGGAGGTGCGCGGCCTGCTCAGCCAGTTCGGCGAGCGCACCATCCACGAGAATCTGGACCTGGACCTGGAGCGAGGCGAGGTGCTGGCCGTCGTCGGCGGATCTGGCACCGGCAAGACGGTCCTGCTGAATTCGATCATCGGGTTGAAGGAGCCGGAGGGCGGCTCGATCACGCTGCTCGGCTATGACCGGGCCACCATGACCGCAGCGGATCACGCGGACGTGGAGCGTCGCACGGGCATATTGTTCCAGCAGGGCGCGCTGTTCTCGGCGCTCAGCGTCATCGACAACGTGGCCTCGCCGCTCATCGAGCATACCGGCCTGTCCAAGGACGTGATCCGCGAACTGGCCGAGATGAAGATCGCCATGGTCGGTCTGAAGCCGGAATCGCACCATCTGAAGCCCGCCGAACTGTCGGGCGGCATGCGGAAACGGGTGGGTCTGGCGCGCGCGCTCGCGCTGGATCCCGAGCTGTTGTTCCTCGACGAACCGACAGCGGGGCTGGACCCGATCGGGGCCGCCGCCTTCGACTCGCTTATTCGGCAGCTGTCGAACGATCTGGGCCTGACGGTCTTCATGATCACTCACGACCTCGACAGTCTTTACGCCATCACCGACAAGGTCGCCGTGCTGGCCGACAAACATGTGGTGGAAAAGGCGACGGTTCAGGATCTGGAGCGTTCAGACCACCCCTGGATCAAGGAATACTTCCTGGGACCCCGCGGTCGCGCTGCGACGAAGGCCGCCTGAGGAGAGCGGACGAGATGGAACGAGACGCCCACTATGCCGCCGTCGGCATCGCCACCGTTGCCCTTCTGGCGGCGCTCGCGGTGTTTACGATCTGGCTGGCCCGACTGTCATTCAACGAGGACTTCGACGTCTACGACATCGTCTTCTACGGGCCTGTGCGCGGTCTTTCGGAGGGTGGCGAGGTGCATTTCAACGGCATCCGCGTGGGCGAGGTGACCGACCTGAACCTGGACCCGAAGAAGGGCGACCAGGTCATCGCCCGCATCCGCGTGGAGGCTACTACGCCGGTGCGCGTGACCTCGCGGGCCCAACTGGAGCCGCAGGGCATCACCGGCCTGAACTACATTCAGATCACGGCCGGCAACCCGAACAGCGCGATCCTTAAGACCCAGTATCCTGACGGCGTCGTGCCGGTGCTCCAGAGCCAGTCGTCGCCCATTGCTGAACTATTGAGCGGCTCCGGCACGGTGCTGGCCCAGACGGTCGACGCGTTGAACCGGATCAATCGGGTCCTGTCGGACGACAACATCCGCTCGTTCTCCACCAGCGTGAAGAACGTCGAATCGCTGTCCAGCGAGCTTGAAGCGCGAAAAGGTATGTTGACGCAGCTCGAACAGGCTCTGACCAAGGCCAATGCCGCGGTCGGAGAGTTCGAGGCGCTGGCCGCCAGCAGTCGCCGGATCATCGAGGGCGACGGACGCGCGGCTGTGGCCAACATCAACAGCGCGGCCGAGGAGGCGAGGGCGGCCGTGGCCTCGATCAACCGCACCGCGACCAATGTCGAGGGTCCGCTGAACGAGTTCGCCACCACCGGCCTGCCACAGCTGCAGCAGTCGATCCTGGGTCTGGAGGACGCCACGCGTTCGCTGGAAGGCCTGATCGACGAAGTCCGCTCCAGCCCGCGCGATTTCATCAGCCGTCCGCCGACCAAGGAAATGGAGGTCCAGCCGTGAACCGCTTTCCCCTGATGCGTCTGACCACCTTGGCGGTGGCCGCCCTCTCTGTTTCCGGCTGCGCCCTGCTGTCGTCGCCGGACCCGGCCCAGACCTACCGTTTCGGCGGCGGCGCCGAGCCATCTGGCGCGGCTCTATCCTCTCCCGTTCAGGTGGTGCTGCGCCGGGCCGAATTTCCCGAGGCGGTTGAGGGCGACAGGCTGCTGGGCGTGACCGGCACAGAGACCGCCTATATCGCGGGCGCGCGCTGGGTCTCGCCGGCGGCCGACCTGTATATGGAGAGCCTGGAGAACGCCTTCGCCGCCCAAGCGACGCGGGTACGGCTTATCGGCCCGCGCGAGTTGACCAGGAGCACGCGCTCACTCGACGTCGACGTGCGGGCCTTCGAAGCGCGCTATTCTGTCCCTGGCGCGGTTCCGACGGTGGTGGTGGCGGCTAGAGTGCGGATGCTGATCCTGCCGGAACGGACAGTTGCGGCCGAGCGGGTCTTTACCGTCGAGCAGCCGGCCGGCGAAAACCGGGTCTCGGCCATCGTCGAAGCCTTCGACGTCGCGACGCGCGACCTGAACACCCAGATCGTAAGCTGGACAGACGCCAACGCCCGCTAAAGTGAAGCTCTGACGGCTGACATCCGGCGTTCGACCACCGCGCGGTCGATGAGGGCCAGCAGGTCGTCGCGCATCGCCACCAGGACGGTCGGATCGGGCTGGACTCTCTTCGGCCGCTTGCCGGCCCGGCCCAAGGCATCCTTCCAGCCGTCGCGCCAGGCGGCGACGCCCTCCGCACAGCGTGTCAACGCCCCGGCGGCGCGGGCGTCGGCGGCCTGTACTGAAACCCGACGGGCGGCGGCGGACTGGTGGACGTCCAGATCGGTGACCGCGCCGCGCATTTCCCTCAGACGCCGTCCAGCGCCGCTGAGTGAAGGTTTGAGGCCCTGACGCGGGCGGTCATGGTCTCGGTTGCATCGGTGAGGATCGCCGCGGCCTGGGCGTAGGTCCGACGAAAGCCCTTCAGTCGTTTCTTGCGGCTGTCGAACAGGCCGGCCAGTCCCCGGCGTGGCTCGAAATGCCCAGCCTTTAGCGCAGCGAGGGACGCTCTGACTTGAACCAGAGCCTCGGAGGCGTCCGCGAACGCGCTTGCTCCAGCGGCGGCCACGGCGCGGTCGATGCGCTCGACGGTGGTGCGCGGGCCGGCTCGCCGAAGGTCGCGACGTCGGCGTCGTCATAGGCGGCAGGGATGGCCTCGACCCTCGCGGGATTGAGCTTGGGCGCATTGCCCAGCCAGCGATAGGTACCGTCGGCCGTGGTCAGAACTCCCACCGCGCCGGTTCCTCGACCGGCCTGGCGAGACTATGACTACGACTTGAGGCTATCGGCAACGGTGTAGGTTGCCTCAGTCTTGGCCGCGACCTCGTCGAGGGTGACGCCTTCGGCAAGTTCGATCAGTTCCAGACCCGCACCGTCCGGCTTGACGTCGAAGACGCACAGGTCGGTGATGATGCGGCTGACCACGCCGGTGCCGGTCAGGGGCAGGGTGCAGGATTTCAGCACCTTGGACTGGCCGTGCTTGTTGGCGTGATCCATGACGACCACGACGCGCTTGACCCCCGCGACCAGATCCATGGCTCCGCCCATGCCCTTCACCAGCTTGCCCGGGATCATCCAGTTGGCGATGTCGCCGTTCTCGGCCACCTCCATGGCACCCAGGATGGACAGGTTGATGTGCCCACCACGGATCATGGCGAAACTGTCCGCGGAGCTGAAATAGCTGCTCTCGGCGATCTCGGTGATGGTCTGTTTACCGGCGTTGATCAGATCGGCGTCGACCTCGTCTTCATAGGGGAAGGGGCCCATGCCCAGCATGCCGTTCTCGGACTGGAGGGTGACCTCCATCCCGTGCGGAATGTAGTTGGCCACCAAGGTCGGAATACCGATGCCCAGGTTGACGTAGAAGCCGTCCTGCAGTTCGCGGGCGGCGCGGGCGGCGAGCTGTTCGCGGGTGCGGGCCATCAGAACTTCCCTCCTTGGGCTACCGCTTCGTTACTTGAGCCCGGCTCCCTCTGGCGCACGGTTCTCTGCTCGATGCGCTTCTCGGGCACGGTCAGGACGATGCGATCGACATAGATGCCCGGCGTGTGAATCTGATCGGGGTCGAAGGTTCCGGTCGGGACGATGTGCTCGACCTCGACGACGGTGACCTTCCCGGCCGTGGCCATCATCGGATTGAAGTTCCGCGCCGTCTTGCGGAACTGGAGATTGCCGCGGCCGTCGGCCTTCCACGCTTTGATGATCGACAGGTCGGCGACGAGACCGGTTTCCATCACGTAGTAGCGGCCGCCGAAGTCGCGGACTTCCTTGCCGTCGGCGACCAGTGTGCCGACGCCGGTGGCGGTGAAGAAGGCCGGGATGCCCGCGCCGCCGGCGCGGATGCGCTCGGCCAAGGTGCCCTGCGGATTGAACTCGAGCTGGAGCTCGCCGGCCAGATACTGGCGCTCGAACTCCTTGTTCTCGCCGACATAGGACGAGATCATTTTTGCGATTTGGCGCGTTCCGAGCAGCTGGCCGAGGCCAAAGCCGTCAACTCCGGCGTTGTTGGAGATGACCGTCAGGTCCTTGGCCCCGCTGTCGCGCAGGGCGGCGATCAGGTGTTCGGGAATGCCGCACAGGCCGAACCCACCGGACATGACGGTCATGCCGTCGAAGGTCAAGCCGTCCAGCGCCGCCTTGGCGTCGGGGAAGATCTTGCGCATGCGTCCTCGATATTTTCACCGCCCGATGAATATCGACGGCCGCTCTCGCTCCATAAGACCATGCGCGCGCGGCGGCAAGGTTGGCCATGGGTATCGGAGTTGGACGAGGCTCAGCGCGCGCGGCCGACCGTCACGGGAAGTTTTGGGGCAGGGCCGCGATCGCGATAGCGGGCACCTTTGAGCATGACCTTCAGCGCCTCCCAATGGATCCCCGCCATGACCTTCCAGCTCAGCAGGGGGTGGGTGACGAAGGCGCGGGCCAGTTGAGCGTCGGTCAGCGGGCGACGGCGGCCGGCGAAGCTGGCGGTCAGGACCGGCGTCTCGCCGCGTCGCGCGGCCACGACTACGGACACGACCTCGCCGGGCGGATTGACCGTGAAGTCATAGGTCAGGCCCATGTCCATGAAGGGCGAGACGAACAAGGACTTTTCGGCGGTCTGGCGTAACGGCCCGGTCTCCCCGCCGGGAACCGCGATCAGATAGCTGTGGCGTTCCTTGAAGGTGTTGGTGACTTCATAGAGCAGGGCGGCGATCTCGCCGTCGCGCCTGTGGCAGAACCAGACGCTGATCGGGTTAAAGCCGTAGCCGAGGATGCGCGGCATCGTCAGCAGGCGGATAGGGCCACCGTCGACGTCAATGCCGGCTTCGGCCAGACGGCCCTCGACCTGCGTGCGCAAGGGCCGTCCCGATCGGTCCCCATGATCGGCGGCGCGCCAGCTCATCAGACCGAAACGACCCCGGGCGAGCAGGCGCGGCCATCCTTTGCGCGCCTCGACCTCGTCCAGATCGAGCAGCAGCATGAAGACGCGATAACGCAGACGGTGGGCGAAGGTCCGAGTGCGCTGGTGCACGACCTCGCCGACGTAGAGGGCGCTCGTGGTCGTCACGCGACCTTGGCCAGAGGCGCGGGCGACGAGGTCACATGGATGCGGCCGCTCTCGTTCTCGACCGACCATGGACGGCGCAGGCCGCCCAGTTGTTCCGCCACGGCGAGGCCAGACTGGATGCCGTCCTCGTGGAAGCCGGCCCCGAACCACGCGCCCGCGAACCAGACGTTTCGCCGACCCTGTAGCGACCACAACTCGCTCTGCGCCGCGACGGCGGTGACGTCGAACACCGGATGCTCGTAGTCCCATTCGCCGATGATGAGGGCCGGGTCGGGTGCCTTCGCCGGATTGAGGCTGACGAACAGCGGCGGGCCGGCCAGGCTCTGCAGCTCGTTCATCCAGTAGGTGACGCCGCCTTCGCCCGCGCGGTCGGAATAGCCCATGTGGGTCCAAGCGGCCCAGGCCTTGCGCCGCTTGGGCATCAGGCTGACGTCCCGGTGCAGGATGACGCGATTGGGCCGGTAGCCGATGGCGCCGAGCAGACGGCGGTCATCGGCCGACGGCGCGTCCAGCAGGCGCAGGGCCTGGTCGGAATGGGTCGCCAGCACCACGGCGTCGAACCGTTCCAGTCGCCCGTCGTCGAAGCGCAGGGCCGCGCCGTCCAGGCCCCGGACCACGCCCGCGATGCCGGCCCGGGTCACGATCTCGCCCCGGAATGCCTCGACCAGCCGGTTAACATAGGCGCGGCTGCCGCCGTGCACGGTGCGCCAGTTGGGCTTCATGTCGACCTTGAGCAGGTTGTGGTTCATGTAGAAGCGGACGAACGAGGCGGCGGGATAGTCGGCCATCTGCCCCATGGTGCAGGACCAGATGGCGGCGGCCTGCGGCAGCAGGTGGGCGTCGCGGAACAGGGGACCGTATCCGCCGCGCACTAGGTAGTCTTCGAGCGTCTCGCCCGACCGTTCGAGCGACGGCAGGTCGCGGGGCGCCTCTTTCTGAAACCGCAGCAGGTCGCTGATCATGCGCCAGAATTTCGGGCTGGCGTAATTTCGTTTCTGGGCGAAAAGGGCACCGATGCCGTGGCTGGAATACTCGAAGTCGCCGTCGTCGATGGAGACGGCGAAGGACATGTGGGCCGTTTTGGTCGGCACGCCGAGATGGTCGAACAGGGCGGTCAGATTTGGATAGTTGGGCGGGTTATAGACGATGAAGCCGGTGTCGACGGCGACCGGCTCGCTGGGCGAGGGCGCGTCGACGGTGTTTGAATGGCCGCCGATCCGGTCGTCGGCCTCGTAAAGTGTCACCTCGTGGCCCTGCGAAAGCAGCCAGGCGCACGAAAGGCCCGCGATGCCGGAACCAACAACGGCGATGCGTTTTCCCGTTGCGGGCGGAGGCGTCTGGGAGACGAGATGCGGGCTCATACGGATTCCTGCTAGGACTTGCCCTCAGCTACGTCCGGCGACGGACGTTGGATGAATTCATCCAACCCTGTCCAGTGCCCGTAGCTTAAGCATAATAAACGAACTCTCGCGGGCCTCCCTTCATGAATCTGACCAACGTCGCCATCCGCCGCCTTCAGGATGCGCCATTTCCGGACTTCGTGACCCGTCCGGCGATCGACAGTCTGGTCAGCGAGGCGCGGAAGCGGCTCGACAGGGACGGCCCTCATGATGAGCTCGCCTTCGCTCGCGACATGGGCAAGCGCGCCATCGCGGAACACGCCGAAGCGGCCAATGCGCAGCATTATGAGCTGCCGCCCGAATTCTTCGAGATTTGCCTGGGGAAGCGGCTGAAATACTCGTCCTGCCTCTATCCGGCACCGGACACGACGCTGGACGAGGCAGAGGAAGCGGCTCTGGCCGAGACCTGCGCCCATGCGGACATCAAGGATGGAATGCGGATTCTTGAGCTGGGCTGTGGCTGGGGCTCGTTAAGCCTCTGGATGGCCGAGCGCTATCCGAACGCCGCGATTACGGCGGTGTCGAACAGCCACGGGCAGCGCGGACACATCGAGGCCCATGCGCAGGCTCGTGGACTGAAGAACCTGACGGTTGTGACCTGCGACATGAACGACTTCCAGCCTACTTTACCGATGGGCGAGTGCTTCGACCGCCTCGTCTCGGTGGAAATGTTCGAACATATGGCCAACTGGCGGGCGCTGCTGAAGCGCGCCCGTGGCTGGGTCAAGCCCGACGGGCGGATGTTCATCCATGTCTTCACGCACAGGGATGCGCCGTACCGATTTGACCATTCCGACAGCGGCGACTTCATCGCCCAGCATTTTTTCACTGGCGGCATCATGCCCTCGCAGGGGCTGATGCGTCAGTTCCCGGACCTGTTCAGTGTCGAGCGCGAATGGACGTGGAACGGCGTGAACTACCAGCGCACCGCGGATCACTGGCTGGCCAATATGGACGCCAACGCCGACCGGGTGATGGAGCTGATGCGCGAGACCTATGGCAAAGACGCCGCCCTGTGGCGACGGCGCTGGCGGCGGTTCTATCTCGCCACGGCCGGCCTGTTCGGCAACGACGACGGAAACACCTGGGCGGTCAGTCATTATCTGCTGAAGCCGGTATGAGGGAGCTGAAACGATGATCAAATATGTCGCCGCCTATCTGGGCGCGGGCCTGACCTTCGCCGTGCTCGACGCGGTCTGGCTGACCACCATGACCGATCGGCTCTACAAGCCCGTTCTAGGTCCGATCCTGGCGGACAAGCCGGACATGAAGGCGGCGGTCGCGTTCTATCTGATCTTCATTTTCGGCACGGTCTTCCTGGCCATCGCGCCGGCGTTGAAGGATGGCAACTGGATGCGGGCGGCCATCAGCGGAGCGGTCCTGGGCTTCGTCGCTTATGCGACCTATGACCTGACCAATCAGGCGACGCTGAACGTCTGGTCGCTGAAGCTGACGCTGATCGACATGGCTTGGGGGACGACCCTGACGACCGTGTCGGCGACGGGCGGCTATTTCGCAGCGCGCTGGGCCGAGGGCCGGTTCGGCTGAGCCGATCAACCTTTTTTCTTGGCGCGAGGCGGGCGACCGGGCCAACGCCTCGGCCGGGCTTGAAGGTTCCGTTCCGCCCGCCCCCTTCGTCTCCCGTCCGTCTGACCGTGACGTCGTTGGGCGCGCGACTGGCGCAGGGCCCGCTGAGAATCGGCGTGTTCGCGACTCGATGGCGGACGGGCTCTACACCGGCCTGTACCTCGACCTGCGCGATCAGCCGAAGGTGCCGGTGGCCAAATCCTCCGAGGTGTCGACCGGCCTGTCTCGCTACGACTACGTCGACATTCAGGCCAACACCGAGCGGCAGATCGCCGAGACGTCCATGGAGGTGGCGGTCATCCTGTTCGGCACCAACGACGCCCGGGGCATCACCCTGGACGGGGCGATACACGACTTCGGCACGGACGCTGGAAGCTCGCCTACGGCAAGCGGATAGACGATCTGGTCGCCATCCTGCGGAGCCGCGACGTTGCCGTCTACTGGGTCGGCCCGCCGCGCATGAAGACCCAGCGGCTCAAGCGGCGGATGGCGCTGATCAACGGGGTGGTCGAGGCGCGGATGAAGGCGCTGAGGGCACCCTATCTCGAGACCGTTCCACGACCGCGAGCACGGACGGCGCGTACGAGGCCTATATGCCCAATGTTGGCGGGCACCGCGTGCTGATGCGGGCCAACGACGGCATCCACATGTCGATGGCGGGCTATCTCCGGCTAAGCTCGCCCGTAGCGGCGCGCGACCGGCGCTGGGTCAGCCGCGCGATCTTGACGGCCACCGTCTTCATGCTGGTCTTCAACGCCGTCTCGCCGCTAAACTGGTCGCGCCAGCAGCCGCCGCGCTGGGTTCCGGAGACGGCGCGAGCACTGTCCGAAACCTGGACGCGCCAGGTGTCGGTCTTCGGCGTCGACATGCCGCGCCAGGGCGCGCGCGAGATTTGGGACGCCGCGCGCGATGCCCGCTTCATCGGTCAGGATCCGAAGACTGGCGGCGGCTCGACTCCGGCCAAGGCCCAGACGACGCCCAGCGCGCTTGCGCCGAGCAGGACCGAAGTGCGTTGAACGCGGTGAATCATGGCAGCCCCCTGCGGTTGAGATCAGGCGGCGTAGCGGTGCTTCATGCCGTCTTGTCGACGGCCCGGCGAATCTACCGTGAAGCTGCTATGGCGGAGCGATGACGAACGCTCCGCATGGCGCAGGAAAAAGATACTGCCTGGGGTGTTGCGTCGAGCATCGATTGAACCTTCGCAGCGCCGCCACATTGTTGTTGCGCAAGCGTCGCTGTCGGGGCCACGGTGCGACATCTTAATTTCGGGAACGGCATGGCCTTTGACGAAATGTCCGGAGACGGCGGCGGCGTTCGCGACAGCTATCGCGGACTCGCGCAGTGGCTGTCCGACGCGCCCGAAGGCTTGCTGCAGGCCCGATCGCGTCAGGCCGAGCTGTTCTTCCGCCGTATGGGCATCACCTTCGCGGTCTATGGCGACGCGGAATCCGGCGAGCGGCTGATCCCCTTCGACGTCGTACCGCGCATCATCGGCGCCCAGGAATGGGCGGGGCTGGAGGCCGGACTGATCCAGCGCGTGACCGCGATGAACCTTTTCCTGGCCGACGTGTACGGGACGCAGGAATGCTTGAAGGCGGGCGTCGTTCCCGCCGAACTGATCCTGACCAATCCCCACTATGTGCCCGAAATGCAGGGGCACCGGCCGCCGCGAGGGGTGTGGGTGCATATCGCCGGCGTCGATCTGGTGCGGACGGGCGAGGACGGCTTCTATGTGCTGGAGGACAACTGCCGCACGCCTAGCGGAGTCAGCTACATGCTTGAGAACCGCGAGATGATGATGCGGTTGTTCCCTGACCTGTTCGCCGACTATCCCGTGCGCCCGGTCGAGACCTACGCCGACATGTTGCTGTCTTCCCTGCGGGCCTGCGCGCCCGAGGCGGCCGGAAGCGATCCGACGATCGTGGTGCTGACGCCCGGGCCGTTCAACTCGGCCTATTACGAACACAGCTTTCTGGCCGATAAACTGGGCGTCGATCTGGTCGAGGGCCGCGACATGTTCGTCGACGACGGCAAGGTCTTCATGCGCACGACGCAGGGCCGTCAGCAGGTCGACGTGGTCTATCGCCGGATCGACGACGACTTCCTGGATCCCTTGACCTTCCGGCCGGATTCGTCGCTGGGCGTGCCGGGCCTGATGACGGCCTATCAGGAGGGGACAGTGACCTTGGCCAACGCCGTCGGCACCGGCGTGGCCGACGACAAGGCGGTCTATACCTACATGCCCGAGATCATCCGCTTCTTCACCGGCGAGGAGCCGATCCTGAAGAACGTCCCGACCTGGCGCTGCCGTGAGCCGGAGGCGCTGAAGGAGGTGTTGTCGAAACTGGACCAACTGGTGGTCAAGGAGGTCGGCGGATCGGGCGGTTACGGCATGCTGGTCGGCCCCGCGGCGTCGAAGGCCGAGATCGAGATGTTTCGCAAGAAGCTGATCAACGACCCGGACGACTTCATCGCCCAGCCGACGCTGGCTCTGTCGACCGCGCCGACGCTGGACAAGTCGAGTTCGGGGGGCGAACTGTGCGCCCGCCATGTCGACCTGCGACCGTTCGTGCTCAGCGGTCCTGACGGGGTGAAAGTCGCGCCCGGCGGCCTGACGCGCGTGGCGCTGAAGCCCGGATCGCTGGTGGTCAACTCCAGCCAGGGCGGCGGCACCAAGGACACCTGGGTACTGGACGTCTGATGCTGAGCCGCACCGCCGACAGCCTGTACTGGACCGGCCGCTATATCGAGCGGGCGGACTTCCTCGCCCGCATTCTCGAAGCCACCCTGAGGCTGGCCGCCATCCCCACGCGCGGCGACGGTGGTGCCGAAACGGTGTGGGCCAGCGCGCTCGCCTCGGCCGGCGCGCCCAAAGCGCTGGGGCGGTCGCCGACGGAGAAGTCGGTGCGGGAATACCTCGCCTTTTCGGCGCGCAACTCGTCGTCGATCACCGCCTGCATCACCCGCGCGCGCACCAATGCCCGCTCCGTCCGCACGGCCCTGACGGTCGAGCTGTGGGAAGCGATAAACGGGGCCTGGAACGGACTGGCGGATCAGGGCCAGCCGACGCGACGCGACGACTTCATCCATTTCCTCGAATGGGTAAAGACCGTGACCCTGTCGGTCGAGGGGGCGACGTCGCGGACCATGCTGCGCAACGACGCCTACTATTTCCTGCGGCTGGGGGCGGCCATCGAACGGGCCGACAACACGGCGCGTCTGCTGGACGTGAAATACCATCTGCTACTGCCCGAGGGCGAACGGGTGGGCGGCCAGCTGGACTATTTCCAGTGGACGACGCTGTTGCGCGAAGTCTCGGCCCTGACGGCCTATCGCTGGGTCTATCGCGACAGCGTCAAGCCATGGTTGGTGGCGGATTTGTTGGTGCTAAACCGCCAAATGCCGCGGTCGCTGGCCAGCTGTCAGGCGTCGATCGTGCGGTATCTGGAGCGACTGGCAAACGACTATGGCCGCCGTGGCCCGGCCCAGCGGCTGGCGGCGGACCGGATGAGAGCGTTCGAGAATTCGCGCATCGAGGCCATCTTCCAGTCCGGCCTGCATGAATACATCCAAGCCTTCCTCGGCGAGAATGGCCGGTTGGGCCAGGCCATCCACGACCAGTATCTGAGCTGACCGCATGCGCATCCGAATCGACCATGCGACCACCTATGCCTACGACCGGGCGGCGCGTTTCATCATCCAGACGCTGCGCCTCAGCCCGCGCTCGTCCGAGGCCCAGCAGGTTCGCAATTGGCGGGTCGAGACGAACGTAGACGCGCGTCTGCGCAGGACCGAGGACGCGTTCGGCAACATCGTCCACACCCTCTATACCGAACAGCCGACCCAAAGCCTGACCATCCGGGTGTCAGGCGATGTGGTGACGACAGAAACCGCCGGGGTGGTGCCGCCCGACCAGGAGACGTTGTCGCCGTTGGTTTTCCTGCGCGACACGGCGCTGACGCGGCGCGAAAAGCTGATCGCCGTCTTCGCTTCGGAGTTCTCGGCCCATCCACCGTTGGACCGGATGCATCGGCTGATGGCCGCGATCCATGGGTCGGTCGCCTTCGAGGTCGGGGTGACCACGCCGACCCATACGGCGGCGGAGGTGCTGGCCCTGGGCCGGGGCGTCTGCCAGGACCATGCCCATGTCTTCATCGCCTGCGCGCGCCAGATGGGCATGCCCGCCCGCTATGTCTCGGGCCATCTGCTGCGTCGGGACGGGCAGGACGATCAGGAGGCCGCGCACGCCTGGGCCGAGGCCTGGGTCGAGGGTCTGGGCTGGGTCGGCTTCGATGCGGCCAACGGCATCTGCGCCACAGACCGCTATGTGCGGGTGGCCACCGGCCTGGACTATCTGGGCGCGGCGCCCGTCCGGGGTGCCAGTTATGGGGGCGGCGGCGAACGTATGGCGGTGCGGCTGAGCGTACGTGATGCCGACATGCAACAAAGCCAGCAACAGGCGTGATCGAAGGACTTGCCGTCGCGAGAATCTGCTACCTTCGCTGAATGAATGTCGCGGGCCGGGGATAAAGCGCCGCATGACCTATTGCGTAGGGATGCTGGTCGAAGAGGGTTTGGCGATGATCGCCGACACCCGGACCAACGCGGGCGTCGATAATATTTCGTCGTATCGAAAGCTGCACATCATCGACAAACCGGGCGACCGGGTCATGGCCGTGGCCACGGCAGGTAATCTGTCTGTCACCCAGACAGCCCTGGCCATGGTGCGCGAGGGGGTTCACCTGAACGTCGGCGAGGAGCCGGAGACGCTGGAGACGGCGGCGTCGCTGTTCCGCTGCGCCCAGTTGCTGGGTCACGCCCTGCGCAGCGTGCGCCTGTCGATCGCGCCGGCGATGCAGGCCGACAGCCTGAACACGTCGGCCTCGATGCTGCTGGGTGGCCAGATCGCGGGCGGCCAGATGGCGCTCTACATGATCTACAGTCAGGGCAATTTCATCGAGTGCGGGCGCGACACCCCCTACATGCAAATCGGCGAGCTGAAATACGGCAAGCCGATCCTCGAGAGCGGTCTGGCCTATGAGTCCACGCTCGCCGAGGCGGTCAAGCTGGGCCTGATCTCGTTTTCGACCACGATGCGCAGCAACGTCGGCGTGGGCGCGCCGTTCGACCTGCTGACGCTGCGCCGCGATTTCCTGTCGGGCGAGCAACGCCGCATCGAGCAGGACGATTCCTATTTCGCCGACCTGCACCTGCGCTGGACCCAGGCCCAGGCGGCCGCGCGGCGGTCCATGCCCGAGCCGCCATGGATCAAGCGACCGAGGCTGTCGGCGATCGGGTGAGAAGGAGGAAGGGTGGGTGATGTAGGGTTCGAACCTACGACCCGCTGATTAAGAGTCAGCTGCTCTACCAACTGAGCTAATCACCCGGACCATTCGTCAGGCGGGGTCCGGCAAGGCCCGTGCCGCATCACGCCGTGCCGGTCGGGGACCAG